>NZ_JBSFIK010000009.1:0-238842 GCF_053597535.1 Streptomyces sp. NPDC001348
CGAGGAGACGACCAGCTGCTTGATGTTGAGGATCAGGTCGGTGACGTCCTCCTTGACGCCCGGCACGGTGGTGAACTCGTGCAGGACGCCGTCGATGCGGATGCTGGTGACAGCGGCACCGGGGATCGACGACAGGAGGGTGCGGCGGAGCGAGTTGCCGAGGGTGTAGCCGAAGCCCGGCTCCAGCGGCTCGATCACGAACCGGGAGCGGAACTCGTCGACGACCTCTTCGGTCAACGAGGGACGCTGAGCGATCAGCATGTGTGGATCAGATCCTTCTTTCGTGGACGCCCGCTATTTGACGCCCGACGGAAACCGCACCCGTGAGAAGTGCGGGTACTGCAAGGGTACGGGCGGTACGCCCCTTACGGAGCCGTACCGCCCGGACCCTCAAGACAACCGTGCGTCAGACGCGGCGGCGCTTCGGCGGACGGCAGCCGTTGTGGGGGGTCGGGGTGACGTCCTGGATGGAGCCGACCTCGAGGCCCGTGGCCTGCAGGGAGCGGATCGCGGTCTCACGACCGGAGCCCGGGCCCTTGACGAACACGTCGACCTTGCGCATGCCGTGCTCCTGGGCGCGGCGGGCAGCCGACTCGGCGGCCATCTGCGCGGCGAACGGCGTGGACTTCCGGGAGCCCTTGAAGCCGACGTGGCCGGCGGAGGCCCAGGAGATCACGTTGCCGGACGGGTCCGTGATCGACACGATCGTGTTGTTGAACGTGCTCTTGATGTGCGCGTGGCCGTGAGCGACGTTCTTCTTTTCCTTGCGGCGCACCTTCTTGGCAGCGCCCTGACGTCCCTTGGGGGGCATCTCTTAACTCCTACGGGAGGTGGTCGGTCCTACAGCGAAGACCGTGGACAGGCGGTCCGCTGCGGACTACTTCTTGCCCGGCTTCTTCTTGCCGGCGATGGCGCGACGCGGGCCCTTGCGGGTGCGGGCGTTGGTGCTGGTGCGCTGACCGCGGACGGGCAGACCGCGGCGGTGACGCAGACCCTGGTACGTGCCGATCTCGACCTTGCGGCGGATGTCGGCCTGGATCTCGCGACGGAGGTCACCCTCGGTCTTGATGTTGTTGTCGACGTACTCGCGGATCGCGACGAGCTGCTCCTCGGAGAGGTCGCGAACGCGGGTGTTCGGGTCGACGCCGGTGGCGGCCAGCGTCTGCTGAGAAAGAGTCCGGCCGATGCCGAACACGTAGGTGAGGGCGATCTCCACGCGCTTTTCGCGCGGGATGTCAACACCGGAAACGCGTGCCATTCAATGGCTCCAGTTTGATCTTCGGAGGTCTTCCACAGGACCGGCTCCCAGCCGCCGTACTAGGTACGAACTGGGTCCCCGGCCTCCGAACCGGGGGTGTCAGGCGATCGCTCGCCCGGGTCCTGCGTATGAACATATTCAGCTTGCGTCGCGCGAAACTCTGCGTCGGATGCAGAGGGATCGGTCGTGCGTCAGCCCTGGCGCTGCTTGTGGCGCGGGTTCTCGCAGATGACCATGACCCGGCCGTGACGGCGGATCACCCTGCACTTGTCGCAGATCTTCTTGACGCTCGGCTTGACCTTCATTGGGTGAGGTTCTCCGGGTCAGTGCCAGCGCTCCGGGCGGGCCCGGGGCTCGGGCAAGATCTACTTGTACCGGTAGACGATCCGGCCACGCGTCAGGTCGTACGGAGACAGCTCCACCACGACCCGGTCGTCAGGGAGGATGCGGATGTAGTGCATACGCATCTTGCCGCTGATGTGTGCCAGGACCTGGTGGCCGTTCTGGAGCTCGACCTTGAACATGGCGTTCGGCAGAGACTCGACGACAGTGCCCTCGATCTCGATGGCACCTTGCTTCTTGGCCACGCTTCGCCCTTCGAATCGACTACCTTGATCGACTCCCGAGCTGTCCCTTACGGGCGCATGCGGACATGCGGGTGCACGAGAGCCGACGAGTCAGTCTACGTCAGCGCACCCGGAAACACGAATCGGGAGAGCCTGCCCGGCGCTCAAGATCGGTATGCACGGGATGCGCCGGCGATCTCGGACTCACCCTCACGAGGCGGCACCGACCGCCTCGGCGCCGTACTCGCGGGCTCGGCCCCGGTCGGGCGAGAGGGGTAGGGCCGGCGGCAGGACCGAGCCGCCGGGGTACGGGACGGGCTTCCAGCGGCCGCGCCGGCCTCCGACCGGCCGCCATGACCCGGGCCCCTCGTCAGGCCAGGGGGTCCGGTGCCGTCGTGACGCCGTACTCGGCCAGCTTGGCCTTGCCTCCGTCCGGGGCCGTGAGGACCAGGGGGCCCTCCTCCATGAGGGCCACCGAGTGCTCCCAGTGGGAGGACCAGGTGCCGTCGGTGGTGATGACCGTCCAGTCGTCCGAGAGGACCTCTGTCTTCGGGGTGCCCAGGGACACCATGGGCTCGATGGCCAGGCAGAAGCCCGGGACCAGCTTGGGTCCCTTGCCGCGCCGGCGGTCGACGTAGTTCAGCAGGTGCGGGTCCATGTGCATCTCGGTGCCGATGCCGTGACCGCCGTAGTCCTCGATGATCCCGTACCGGCCGCCGCCGGGCTTGGGCTGGCGGCGGATGTACGTCTCGATCGCCCGCGACACGTCGACGAGCCGGTTGCCCTGCTTCATCGCGGCGATGCCGGCCCACATGGATTCCTCGGTCACCCGGGACAGCTCGACCAGTTCCGGGGCGTGCCCCGAGCCGACGAACGCGGTGTACGCCGCGTCACCGTGCCAGCCGTCGACGATCGCGCCGCAGTCGATGGAGATGATGTCGCCGTCCTTGAGGACGACGTCGTCGGAGGGGATGCCGTGCACGACGACCTCGTTCACGGAGGTGCAGATCGTCGCGGGGAAGCCGCCGTACCCCAGGAAGTTCGGCTTGGCGTTGTGCTCGGCCAGGACCTTGCGCGCGACCTGGTCCAGATCGTTGGTGGTCGCTCCGGGCACCGCGGCCTCCCGGGTGGCCGCGTGGATCGCGGCGACGACCAGCCCCGCCGCACGCATCTTGGCGATCTGCTCCGGGGTCTTGATCTGCACCATGGGGGCGAGGGCCTTTCTGGACCGGGAAGAACGGACGCTTCCAAAGATACGGGGGCGCGCACCCGCCCCACAGCGCAGCCGCGGCCCCAGGAAGGAACCGCGGCTGCGACGGACGTGAGAACTACTGGGTGGCGTCCTCGCGCTTCAGCGCGTCCAGCGCCCGCTTCGTGACCTCGTCCACCGGTCCCAGGGACGAGATCGTCACGACCAGGCCCTGGGTCTTGTAGTAGTCGATGATCGGCTCGGTCTGCGTGTGGTAGACCTCCAGCCGCTTGCGGACGGTCTCCTCGGAGTCGTCGTCGCGCTGGTAGAGCTCACCGCCGCAGACGTCGCAGACGCCCTCCCGCTTGGGCGGGCTGTACGTCACGTGGAAGACGTGGGCCGACTCCTTGCGGCAGATCCGCCGGCCGGCGATCCGCTTCACGACCTCTTCCTCCGGCACCTCGAGGTCGAGTACCGCGTCGAGCGTGATGCCCTCGCTCTCGAGCAGCTCGTCCAGCGCCTCGGCCTGGGAGACGTTGCGCGGGAAGCCGTCCAACAGGAAGCCCCCCTGGGCGTCCGGCTGCTCCATGCGGTCCTTCGCCATGGCGATGGTGACCTCGTCGGGGACGAGGTTGCCGGCGTCCATGTAGGACTTCGCGAGCGTCCCGAGCTCCGTCTTCCGGCTGATGTTGGCGCGGAACAGGTCACCCGTGGAGATGTGCGGGATGCGCAGCTTCTCGGCAAGGCGCACTGCCTGCGTTCCCTTACCGGCACCCGGCGGCCCGACGAGGACGATTCGCATCAGCGGAGGAACCCTTCGTAATTGCGCTGCTGGAGCTGGCTCTCGATCTGCTTCACCGTCTCGAGACCGACACCCACGATGATGAGGATGCTCGTCCCGCCGAACGGGAAGTTCCCGCTTGCGTTGAAGCCGACCAACGCCATTGTCGGTACGAGAGCGATCAGACCCAGATACAGCGAACCCGGCCAGGTGATCCGGTTGAGCACGTAGCTGAGGTACTCAGCGGTCGGTCGGCCAGCCCGGATGCCCGGGATGAAGCCACCATACTTCTTCATGTTGTCGGCGACTTCCTCGGGGTTGAAGGAGATCGCCACGTAGAAGAACGCGAAGAAAACGATGAGCAAGAAGTACGAAACGATGTAAATCGGGTGGTCGCCCTTGGTCAGGTTGGTCTCGATCCACTGCTTCCAGCCCGAATTGCTCCCGGAGAACTGCGCCACCAGCGCCGGGATGTAGAGCAGCGACGAGGCGAAGATGACAGGGATCACACCCGCCTGGTTCACCTTCAACGGGATGTAGGTGGACGTACCGCCGTAGGAGCGGCGGCCGATCATCCGCTTCGCGTACTGCACGGGGATGCGGCGCTGGGCCTGCTCCACGAAGACCACCAGGCCGACCATGACCAGACCCACGAGGATCACGGTGCCGAACTCGATCCAGCCGTCGGCCAGGGTGCCCTGCTTCTTGATGGCCCACAGCGCGGACGGGAAGGTCGCGGCGATCGAGATGAACATCAGGATCGACATGCCGTTGCCGATACCGCGGTCGGTGATCAGCTCACCGAGCCACATGACCATGGCCGTACCGGCGGTCATGCAGATGACCATGGTGATGGTGGTGAAGATCGCCTGGTCCGGGACGATCTGGCTGGCGGCGGTGCAGCCGTTGAACAGGGCGCCGCTGCGGGCGGTGGCCACCAGGCCGGTACCCTGCAGGATCGCCAGCGCCACGGTCAGGTAGCGGGTGTACTGCGTGATCTTCGCGGTACCCGCCTGACCCTCCTTCTTCAGGGCCTCGAGGCGCGGGATGACCACGGTCAGCAGCTGCAGGATGATGCTCGCCGTGATGTACGGCATGATCCCCAGCGCGAAGATCGTGATCTGCAGCAGCGCCCCGCCACTGAACATGTTGACCAGACCGAACAGGCCCTGGTTGCCGGACGCCTCGTTCACGCACTGCTGGACGGCCTGGTAGTTGACGCCGGGGATCGGAACGTGGGTACCGACCCGGTACACCACGATGATGCCCAGCGTGAAGAGCAGCTTCTTGCGCAGGTCGGGCGTCCTGAACGCCCGGGCGAACGCGGTGAGCACGGTGCCTCCTGCGACCCCCGCGCAACTGCGTCAAGGGTGAGTCTGAGGTTCGACAAATACGTAACGGTCAACTGCCGCTCAGAGTGCCCTATGTGAGCACCCCGTGAAAGTGGGCAGTGCAGGCCACCTTACCGGCGAGACCGCCCCCTCTGGAACGACCAACCGGGGATACCCCTTTTGTGGGGTATCCCCGGTCGGGATCGCTCACGTCATCGAGGCGCCTGATCGGGTCAGACGAGCTCGGTGACCGTACCGCCGGCGGCGGTGATCTTCTCCTTGGCGGAGCCGGAGACGGCGTCGACCGTCACCTGCAGCGCCACGGAGACCTCGCCCTGGCCCAGGACCTTGACGAGGCTGTTCTTGCGAACGGCACCCTTGGCCACCAGACCCTCGACGGTGACCTCGCCACCCTCGGGGTAGAGCGCGGCCAGCTTGTCGAGGTTCACGACCTGGTACTCGGTCTTGAACGGGTTCTTGAAGCCCTTCAGCTTCGGGAGGCGCATGTGGAGGGGCATCTGGCCACCCTCGAAGCGCTCCGGAACCTGGTAACGGGCCTTCGTACCCTTGGTACCACGACCGGCCGTCTTACCCTTCGACGCCTCACCACGACCGACACGGGTCTTGGCGGTCTTGGCGCCGGGGGCGGGACGGAGGTTGTGGATCTTGAGCGGGTTCTGCTCCGCCATGATCAGTCGACCTCCTCGACCGTCACGAGGTGGCGGACGGTGTGCACCATGCCGCGGAACTCGGGGCGGTCCTCCTTGACGACCTGCGTGTTGATCCCCTTGAGACCAAGGGAGCGCAGGGTGTCACGGTGGTTCTGCTTGCTGCCGATGTAGGACTTGACCTGCGTGATCTTGAGCTGCGCCATGATCACACACCCGCCCCGGCACGCGCACGCAGCAGGGCCGCGGGGGCGACGTCCTCGAGCGGCAGACCACGGCGCGCCGCGATCTCCTCGGGACGCTGCAGGCCCTTCAGGGCCGCCACGGTCGCGTGCACGATGTTGATCGCGTTGTCGGAGCCGAGCGACTTCGACAGCACGTCGTGGATACCGGCGCACTCGAGCACGGCACGCACCGGACCACCGGCGATAACACCGGTACCGGGGGACGCGGGCTTGAGCAGCACGACGCCGGCAGCCTTCTCACCCTGGATGGGGTGCGGGATGGTGCCCTGGATCCGGGGGACCTTGAAGAAGTGCTTCTTGGCCTCCTCAACGCCCTTGGCGATGGCGGCCGGCACCTCCTTGGCCTTGCCGTATCCGACACCCACGGTGCCGTCACCGTCGCCCACCACGACCAGCGCGGTGAAGCTGAAGCGACGACCACCCTTCACAACCTTGGCGACGCGGTTGATCGCGACGACGCGCTCAACGTACGCGGTCTTCTCGGCGGCAGCAGCGCCGCCGTCACGGCCCTTCCGGTCCCGCCGCTCGCCGCCACCGGCACCGCCACCGCGGCGCTGGGGTCCAGCCATTGGATTACCTCTCTCTTTCCGCTAGCTACAAGCGGCTCAGAACTTGAGCCCGGCTTCGCGGGCGGCGTCCGCCAGAGCGGCGATGCGCCCGGCGTACTGGTTACCACCACGGTCGAACACGACGGCCTCGACACCGGCGGCCTTCGCACGCTCGGCGACCAGGGCGCCGACCTGCTTGGCCTGCGCGGACTTGTCGCCCTCGCCACCGCGGATCGAGCTGTCCAGGGTGGACGCCGACGCCAGGGTGTGGCCCTTGAGGTCGTCGATCACCTGCGCCACGATGTGACGGTTGGAGCGGGTCACGACCAGACGGGGGCGCTCCGCCGTACCGGAAAGGTTCTTGCGGATCCGGATGTGACGGCGCTTGATCGCGGCGCGCTTGTAGGCGTCGCCCTTGAGGATCTTCTGCCCGTATGCCATGGCTTACTTACCCGCCTTTCCGACCTTGCGGCGGATGACTTCGCCCTCGTACTTGACGCCCTTGGCCTTGTACGGGTCGGGCTTGCGCAGCTTGCGGATGTTGGCCGCAACCTCGCCGACCTTCTGCTTGTCGATGCCCTCGACCTGGAAGCGGGTCGGGGTCTCCACCTTGAAGGTGATGCCCTCGGGCGCCTCGACGGTGATCGGGTGGCTGTAACCGAGAGCGAACTCGAGGTTCGAACCCTTGGCCTGCACGCGGTAACCGACACCGCTGATCTCGAGCTTCTTCACGTAACCCTGGGTCACGCCGGTGATCATGTTCGCCACCAGCGTGCGGGACAGGCCGTGCAGGGCCTTGTTCTGACGCTCGTCGTTGGGGCGGGTGACGTTGAGAACGCCGTCCTCACCCTTGGCGATGTCGATCGGCGCGACGATGGTGTGGGTCAGCGTGCCCTTGGGGCCCTTGACCGAGACCGTACGGCCGTCGATGGTGACGTCCACGCCGGCGGGAACCGTGATGGGGAGCTTGCCAATACGCGACATAGCTGTTTCCTCCGTTCCCTTCCGCTACCAGACGTAGGCGAGGACTTCCCCACCCACGCCCTTCTTGCCGGCCTGCTTGTCGGTGAGGAGCCCGTGCGACGTGGAGATGATCGCCACGCCGAGGCCGCCGAGCACCTTCGGCAGGTTGGTGGACTTCGCGTACACCCGGAGACCGGGCTTGGAGATCCGCTTGATGCCCGCGATGGAGCGCTCACGGTTCGGGCCGAACTTCAGCTCGAGAACGAGGTTCTTGCCGACCTCGGCGTCCTCGATCTTCCAGCCCGTGATGAAGCCCTCCTGCTGGAGGATCTCCGCGATGTGCGACTTGATCTTCGATGCCGGCATCGTCACGGAGTCGTGGTATGCCGAGTTCGCGTTCCGCAGACGCGTAAGCATGTCTGCGATCGGATCAGTCATGGTCATGAATTGGCCTTCGGCCTCTCTCGCCGGGGTTTCCTGGTGCGCCATCCCTCTCCCCGATCCGAGACGGGACGGGTGCGGCGCGGTGGACCTACGGCGTAGTAAGTCGTACGGGCGTGGCAGACGCCCAACCCCACAAGCCTAAGGCATGCGGAGAAGGGCCCCTGCCCACCCAGATGCTTACCGAGAGTCTCAGGAATCCCTGATTACCGGGATTACCAGGAGCTCTTGGTCACGCCCGGCAGCTCGCCACGGTGAGCCATCTCACGAAGGCACACGCGGCACAGGCCGAACTTGCGGTACACGGAGTGCGGACGGCCGCAGCGCTGGCAGCGGGTGTAGCCACGCACACCGAACTTGGGCTTGCGAGCAGCCTTGGCAATCAGAGCCTTCTTCGCCATCTCGCTCACGCCTCCTTGAACGGGAAGCCGAGGTGACGAAGGAGCGCGCGGCCCTCAGCGTCGTTGGTCGCCGTGGTGACCACGGTGATGTCCATGCCCCGGGTACGGTCGATCTTGTCCTGGTCGATCTCGTGGAACATGACCTGCTCCGTGAGACCGAAGGTGTAGTTGCCACGGCCGTCGAACTGCTTGGGGGACAGGCCGCGGAAGTCGCGGATGCGCGGCAGCGCGAGCGACAGGGTGCGGTCCAGGAACTCCCACATGCGGTCGCCACGGAGCGTGACGTGGGCACCGATCGGCTGGCCCTCACGCAGCTTGAACTGCGCGATGGACTTGCGGGCCTTGGTGACGGCCGGCTTCTGACCGGTGATGGTGGTCAGGTCGCGGATCGCGCCCTCGATCAGCTTCGAGTCACGGGCGGCGTCGCCGACACCCATGTTGACCACGATCTTGACGAGGCCGGGAACCTGCATGACGTTCTCGTACTTGAACTCGTCACGCAGCTTGCCCGCGATCTCCTCGCGGTACTTCGTCTTCAGACGCGGAGTGGTGGTGGTAGCCATCAGATGTCCTCACCCGTCCGCTTGGCAACGCGGATCTTGTTGCCTTCGTCGTCGAAGCGGTAGCCGACACGCGTGACGACCTTGTTGCCGTCCTTCTCCACGACGAGCTGAACGTTGCTCACGTGGATCGGGGCCTCGGTGGTCACGATGCCGCCGGCCTGGGAACCGCTGGCGGTCGGACCGGCCTTGGTGTGCTTCTTGACCCGGTTGACACCCTCGACCAGGACACGGTCCTCGCGGGGGTAGGCCGCGATGACCTTGCCCTGCTTGCCCTTGTCCTTACCGGTGATGACCTGGACCAGGTCGCCCTTCTTGATCTTCATGCTTACAGCACCTCCGGAGCCAGCGAGATGATCTTCATGAACTTCTTCTCGCGCAGCTCACGGCCGACCGGGCCGAAGATGCGGGTGCCCCGAGGGTCGCCGTCGTTCTTCAGAATGACGGCGGCGTTCTCGTCGAAGCGGATGTACGAGCCGTCCGGACGACGGCGCTCCTTGACGGTGCGAACGATGACCGCCTTGACGACGTCACCCTTCTTCACGTTGCCACCGGGGATCGCGTCCTTGACGGTGGCGACGATGACGTCACCGATGCCCGCGTAGCGGCGACCGGAGCCACCGAGCACACGGATGCAAAGGATCTCCTTCGCACCAGTGTTGTCGGCGACACGCAGTCGCGACTCCTGCTGGATCACGTCTATCTCCTGATCGTCTGCCGGTTCCCGCAGGGACCTTGTCGGGCCGAACCTGCGAGCCTGGCGGAACTGTCCTGCGGGGATGCTCCGCAGGAATTACTTGCGCCTCCGAGGGCGGAAAACCACGCCGGGGACCTCACCGCGGCCAGGCCCGGGGGCCTGGGGGGCGGAGCCCCCGGCGGGGGCAGCGGGGCGGAGCCCCGCTTGATTACTTCGCCTTCTCGAGGATCTCGACGACGCGCCAGCGCTTCGTGGCGGACAGCGGCCGGGTCTCCATCAGGAGGACGCGGTCGCCGACACCCGCGGCGTTCTGCTCGTCGTGGGCCTTGAGCTTGTTCGTACGGCGGATGACCTTGCCGTACAGCGCGTGCTTGACGCGGTCCTCGACGGCGACGACGACGGTCTTGTCCATCTTGTCGCTGACGACGAGACCCTCACGGGTCTTGCGGAAGCCGCGGGCCTCTGCAGTCTGCTCAGTCACGTTGCTCTCACTCATCAGGCGCTCTCCACCGTCTCGATGCCCAGCTCGCGCTCACGCATCAGGGTGTAGATCCGCGCGATGTCCTTACGGACGGCCTTCAGCCGACCGTGGTTCTCGAGCTGACCGGTCGCCGCCTGGAAGCGGAGGTTGAACAGCTCTTCCTTGGCCTCGCGGAGCTTGCCCAGAAGCTCCTCGTTGCCCAGCTCGCGCAGCTCGGACGCCTTGGTACCGACCGACATCACGCTTCACCTGCCTCGCGCTTGACGATCCGGCACTTCATCGGCAGCTTGTGGGCGGCACGAAGGAGCGCCTCACGGGCGATCTTCTCGTTCGGGTAGGACAGCTCGAACATCACCCGACCCGGGTGAACGTTCGCGATCCACCACTCCGGCGAACCCTTACCGGAACCCATGCGGGTCTCGGCGGGCTTCTTGGTCAGCGGGCGGTCCGGGTAGATGTTGATCCAGACCTTGCCGCCACGCTTGATGTGGCGGGTCATCGCGATACGGGCCGCCTCGATCTGGCGGTTGGTCACGTACGCCGGCGTGAGGGCCTGGATGCCGTACTCGCCGAACGCAACCGTCGTACCGCCCTTGGCCTGACCACGGCGCTTCGGGTGGTGCTGCTTGCGGTGCTTGACCCTACGGGGGATCAGCATTTCGGTCAGGCCTCCGTTCCGGTGCTCTCAGCCGGAGCGGACGCGGGAGCCTCGGCCTTGGGGGCCTCGGCGCCGGCAGCCTGCTGCGGCTTGCGACCGCGCCGCTCGCCACCGCGGCCACCACGGGCCGGGCGGTCGGCACCGCCACCGCGAGCCGGGCGGTTACCCGCACGGGCGGCAGCGTTCTCGGCGCGGACCTCGGCGATGTTCTTGACGTCGCCCTTGTAGATCCAGACCTTCACACCGATGCGGCCGAAGGTCGTCTTGGCCTCGAAGAAGCCGTAGTCCACGTTCGCGCGGAGCGTGTGCAGGGGCACGCGGCCCTCGCGGTAGAACTCCGAGCGGGACATCTCGGCGCCGCCGAGGCGGCCACCGCACTGGATCTTGATGCCCTTGGCGCCGGCCTTCATCGCCGACTGCATGCTCTTACGCATGGCGCGGCGGAAGGAGACGCGGGAGGAGAGCTGCTCGGCAACGGCCTGGGCCACCAGCTGAGCGTCGGTCTCGGGGTTCTTGACCTCGAGGATGTTCAGCTGGACCTGCTTGCCGGTGAGCTTCTCGAGGTCGCCGCGGATGCGGTCGGCCTCGGCGCCACGGCGGCCGATGACGATGCCCGGACGAGCGGTGTGGATGTCCACACGCACGCGGTCACGGGTGCGCTCGATCTCAACCTTCGAGATGCCGGCGCGCTCCATGCCGGACGTCATCATCCGACGGATGGCGACGTCTTCCTTGACGTAGTCCTTGTACAGCTTGTCGGCGTACCACCGGGACTTGAAGTCCGTGGTGACACCGAGCCGGAACCCATGCGGGTTAACCTTCTGGCCCATTACCGGGTTCCTTCCTTGCTGCTGACGACCACGGTGATGTGGCTGGTCCGCTTGCGGATCCGGTAGGCACGGCCCTGGGCGCGCGGCCGGAACCGCTTCAGGGTCGGGCCCTCGTCGACGTACGCCTCGGAGATGTAGAGGCTGTCGGCGTCGGTGTGGTCGTAGTTGTGCGCGGCGTTGGCGATGGCGCTGTCGAGCACCTTGCCGACCGGCACGGAGGCTGCCTGCGGAGCGAATCGCAGAACAGCCTGGGCCTCCGTGGCATCCATGCCACGGATGAGGTCCACCACGCGGCGGGCCTTCATGGGCGTGACGCGGATGTACCGCGCCTGGGCCCTGGCTTCCATGGTTGTCCCTTCAGTTACTTACGTGTCTGAATGCGATCCGCTGCTAGCGGCGCTTCGACTTCCGGTCTTCCTTGACGTGGCCCCGGAAGGTGCGCGTCGGCGAGAACTCGCCGAGCTTGTGGCCGACCATCGACTCGGTGACGAACACCGGGATGTGGGTCTTGCCGTTGTGCACCGCGATCGTGTGGCCAAGCATGGCCGGGACGATCATCGAGCGACGGGACCAGGTCTTGATGACGTTCTTGGTACCGGCTTCGTTCTGGACGTCCACCTTCTTGATCAGGTGGTCGTCGACGAAGGGTCCCTTCTTCAAGCTACGAGGCATCTCAACCCGTCCTTAGCGCTTCTTGTTCGTCTTGCGGCGGCGGACGATGTACTTGTTCGACGCCTTCTTGGGCGAACGAGTACGGCCTTCCTTCTTGCCCCACGGGGACACAGGGTGGCGACCACCGGAGGTCCGGCCCTCACCACCACCGTGCGGGTGGTCAACCGGGTTCATCACGACACCGCGGACGGTCGGGCGAACGCCCAGCCAGCGCTTGCGGCCCGCCTTGCCCCAGTTGATGTTGCTCTGCTCGGCGTTGCCGACCTCGCCGACGGTGGCGCGGCAGCGCTGGTCGACCAGGCGGATCTCGCCGGACGGCATGCGGAGGTGGGCCATCGAGCCCTCCTTCGCGAGCAGCTGCACGGAGGCACCGGCGGAGCGGGCGAACTTGGCACCGCCACCGGGACGGAGCTCGATCGCGTGGATCGTGGTACCGACCGGGATGTTGCGCAGGGCCAGGTTGTTGCCCGGCTTGATGTCGGCCCCGGGACCGTTCTCGACGCGGTCACCCTGCTGCAGGTTGCGCGGGGCGAGGATGTAGCGCTTCTCGCCGTCGGCGTAGTGCAGCAGCGCGATGCGCGCGGTGCGGTTGGGGTCGTACTCGATGTGCGCGACCTTCGCCGGCACGCCGTCCTTGTCGTGACGACGGAAGTCGATCACGCGGTAGGCGCGCTTGTGTCCGCCACCCTGGTGACGAACGGTCACACGACCGGCGTTGTTACGGCCGCCCTTGCTGTGCAGGGGGCGGACCAGCGACTTCTCCGGCGTGGACCGCGTGACCTCGACGAAGTCGGCGACGCTGGCGCCACGACGGCCCGGCGTAGTCGGCTTGTACTTGCGGATTCCCATTTCTCAGTCCTCGTCCGATATCGGACGATCCGGACCGCCCTCAGGCGGTCGGACCGCCGAAGATGTCGATACGGTCGCCCTCGGCGAGGGTCACGATCGCGCGCTTGCTGCCGGCGCGCTGGCCGAAGCCGGTGCGGGTCCGCTTGCGCTTGCCCTGGCGGTTGATCGTGTTGACCCCGGTGACCTTGACCGAGAAGACCGCCTGGACGGCCTGCTTGATCTGGGTCTTGTTGGCGTTCGGGTCGACGATGAACGTGTACTTGTTCTCGTCGAGGAGCGCGTAGCTCTTCTCGGAGACGACCGGCTTCAGCAGGACGTCACGGGGGTCCGTGTACGACTTGCTCAGCGGGGTCTCGACGGTGTTCTTGCCCTCGGTGGCGTGGCGACGCGCCTTGGCGACGCGCGCGGCCTTGGCGGCCTTGGCGGCCTTCGAGGCAATGCTCGGGTGACGCGTAGCCATCAGGCCTCGCTCCCTTCGGTGTCAGCGGCCTTGGGGCCAGACACGAAGGACTCGAAAGCGGCCTGGGTGAAGACCACGTCGTCCGAGACGAGAACGTCGTACGTGTTCAGCTGGCCCGGCTCCAGGATGTGGACCTGGGGCAGGTTGCGGGCGGACAGCCACGCGGCCTCGTCGGCGCGGTCGACGACCAGGAGCAGGTTCTTGCGCTCGCTGATCTTGCCGAACAGGCTCTTGGCGGCCTTGGTGCTGGGGGTCCCGCCCTCGACCACGCCGGAGACGACGTGGATGCGGTTGTGACGCGCCCGGTCCGTGAGGGCACCGCGCAGGGCGGCGGCCTTCATCTTCTTCGGGGTGCGCTGCGAGTAGTCACGCGGCTGCGGGCCGTGGACGACGCCACCACCGGCGAACTGCGGGGCGCGGGTCGAACCCTGGCGGGCGCGACCGGTGCCCTTCTGGCGGTACGGCTTCTTGCCGCCGCCGCGGACCTCGCCACGCGTCTTGGTCTTGTGGGTGCCCTGGCGGGCAGCGGCCAGCTGTGCGACGACGACCTGGTGGATCAGCGGAACGCTGACCTTGGCGTCGAAGATCTCCGCGGGGAGCTCGACGGAACCGGCCTTGTCGCCAGCCGGCGAAAGGATGTCAACAGTGCTCATCGGTTACCTCAGGCCCCCTTGGCCGCGGTGCGGACCAGGACGAGGCCGCCGTTCGGACCGGGAACCGCGCCCTTGATGAGCAGCAGACCCTTCTCCGCGTCAACGGCGTGGACGGTCAGGTTCTGGGTGGTGACCCGCTCGTTGCCCATGCGACCCGCCATGCGGAGGCCCTTGAACACGCGGCCCGGGGTGGCGCAGCCACCGATGGAACCGGGCGAGCGGTGCTTGCGCTGGGTGCCGTGTCCGGCGCCGAGGCCCTTGAAGTTGTGACGCTTCATGACACCGGCGAAGCCCTTGCCCTTGCTCTTGCCGGTCACGTCGACCTTGACGCCGGCCTCGAAGACCTCAGCGGAGATCTCCTGGCCCAGCGTGTACTCGGAGGCGTCCGCGGTGCGGATCTCGACGAGGTGGCGGCGGGGAGTGACGTCGGCCTTGGCGAAGTGGCCCTTGAGGGGCTTGTTCACCTTGCGCGGGTCGATCTCGCCGAACGCGATCTGGACGGACTCGTAGCCGTCGACGTCGTTCGTGCGGACCTGGGTGACGACGTTGGGGCCGGCCTTGACGACGGTGACCGGAACAACGCGGTTGTTCTCGTCCCACACCTGCGTCATGCCGAGCTTCTCGCCCAGGATGCCCTTGATCTGCTTAGCCATTCTCAGATCACCGGCCTCAGAGCTTGATCTCGATGTCGACACCGGCCGGGAGGTCGAGTCGCATCAGAGAGTCAACGGTCTTGGGGGTCGGGTCGAGGATGTCGATCAGGCGCTTGTGCGTGCGCATCTCGAAGTGCTCGCGCGAGTCCTTGTACTTGTGCGGCGACTTGATGACGCAGTACACGTTCTTCTCAGTGGGCAGCGGCACCGGGCCCGCGACCGACGCACCAGTGCGGGTCACCGTCTCGACGATCTTCTTCGCCGAGGAGTCGATGACCTCGTGGTCGTAGGCCTTGAGCCGGATGCGGATCTTCTGTCCCGCCATGGCTACTCAGTAGTCCTGTCTCTCTTACGCTCTGGAACCCGGTGGATTCCCTCTGCTGCCTTCACTTCTCCGACCCACGCGGTCGGGCGTGTCGCGCTTCCACTGACACAGATGTCCCTTGTTCGAACATCCCTGCGGAATGCACACGGCCCTTCCGGAACCGCAGACCGAGGGCGGAAGGCCCACCGGGTGCCTGGCCGGTGCCGCACCGCACTTCCCGAAAGATTCCCGTACGTCCGCCCCAGCGCTGCCGTGTGGCAGTTAGGGCGACGAGTACTGTGGGACTCGCTTCCGGTCCTCCCGGCGGGAGGCGCACAGCATCAACACTCGACCGAGCAACTCGGACAGTCTGCCATATGGGGCGGGGCCTCCGCCAATCGAGCCGGAGAGAATACCCCGAGAGTGACGCAGGTCAAACGAGGGTGGCATTCCGGCCGGGCGATTCCCCGCCATTTCGCAGTGCAGACGACGCGGGGGAGACTGGTTCGCGCTCACGATCAGGGCGCGGCCGCCTCAGTGCTCGCCCCCGTGACGCCCTCCTGACGCTTTGATCACCCGTAGGGGTCAACGTCCCCAACTCCGCTGGACGCACCTGGAGCTGAGGTACTGAAGTCTCCTCATGGTCAGCTCTCCGCATGAGGCGATGCACCGGATCTTCCAGCAGGACCCGGGGCTCTTCGCCCGGGCCGCCAGGAGGATCGGTGTCCCGTTCCCCGATCCGGTGTCCAGCACGCCACTCCCGACCGACCTCACCGAGAACCACCCGGTGGAACGGCGAGTCGACACCTTGCTCCGGATCGACACCGCCGACTCCGGTAGCTACCTCCTCGCCGTGGAGGCCCAAGGGGCGAAGGACCCCGACAAGCCGGCGAGCTGGTGCTACTACCTCGCTCACCTCTATGCCAAGTACCAGCTGCCCCCGCTCCTGGTCGTCGTGTGCAACGACCGGGCCACCGCCGCCTGGGCCGCCCGGCACGTGGAGATCGGCCCCTCTCAGTGGCCCGCGCTGACACTCCGCCCCCTGGTCCTGGGCCCGGACAACGTCCCAGTCATGACTACGCCGGCCACGGTGGCCGACGACCTCCCCATGACGGTCCTCTCCGCCGTGCTGCACCGTCGGGACCCGGAGGTCAAGGCCATACTGGAGGCAATGGCCCCGGTCCTCCGAGACCTGCAGGGACATGACGAGGACACCGCAGACATCTTCATCGAACTGACCGCACAAGGCCTGGGCAAGACCCCGGCTGCCGAGCTTTGGAGGCGCCTCGTGGCCGTCGACACCTCGTTCTTCAAGTCCCCCCTCGCCGAGGAACTGCGCGACGAAGGCAGGGCCGAGGGCAAGGCCGAGGCCATACTGCGACTCCTGGATCGGCGCGGCATCGAGGTTTCCGATAAGGAGCGCGAGCGCATCGCGACGTGCGACGACCTTGATCTGCTGGACCTATGGTTCGACCGGGCGATCAGCGCGACCTCGGCAAGGCAGGTCTTCACCGAAGGCGAGTAGGAGGCTGAGGGCAGGCCGCCGCGACCACCCAACCAGCGCCCAGCTCCCCCCGCCTCGAAGGCCCTGCTCAAACCCGCCAGCTCTCCAGCGGCCCCAAGTACGTCGGCTCCAGCCCGCCCGTGTCGATCAGCAGCCTCTGGAGCACCACCGTCGGGTCCACCATCCAGAACTTCAGCCGGTGCACCCCGGCCCGGCTCACGGTGTGTCTCGTGGCCGTGCGGTTCACGTTGTCGGAGGTGTTGCGGGCCCAGACGGCGTTCAGCAGGCCGTCGTCCGCGCCCACGTTGATGTCGACGGTCTGGATGGGGCCCTCGTCGAGGGAGACTCCGTACTGGAGGCCACCCGTCGGCAGCACCGGGTTCCGCGGGGACAGGTACGCCCAGACCGTCACCTCCCCCGAACCCGAACCCGCCGACAGCAGGCTCACCTCGTACTCCAGCCGCGGCGAGGACCCCCCGGGCACCCTCCGCGCCCCCGTCACCGGCCACGGCGTCATGCCCGCCCCGGTGCGGCCGATGCCCTCCAGGCACCGCCACTTCCCCACCGCACGGTCGTAGTGGTCCGCGTCGATCGCCACGTAACCGCCCGCCTCGACGAAGCCGCGCAGGCCTCGGCGGGACGGGTTGTCCGTCACGCACGCGACGGTCACCGAACCCCCCGCGCCGGTCACCGTCAACGACGCCTCCGACCTGCCGCGCGGAGCCCTCGACCAGTCCACGCTCACCTCGACCCGCACCTGCTGCTCCACCCGTCCCCGTGGACGGTCCACCACCAGCCACGGAGCCGAGGTCCGCACCCGGTAGTCGAAGGGGGTACGGCCCCGGTTGAAGAGCTCCACGTACTGCCGCGGCCGCGTCTGGTACGGGCTGAACTCCGGCAGTGCCGCCGGCCGGTCCGACGCGCCGCCCGGCCACCACTCCCCCGAGTCCTCGGAGCCGTCCAGCGACACGCCCAGTTCCGCGGCGACCGGCACCTCCACCCGCTGCACCGCCGGGAACAGCACGTCCGGCAGGGCCACGTTGTCCTTCTCCGGCTGCTGCCACGGCGCGTTCGGGCCGTATCGGTCCACGTCCCCGTAGTCGATGTGCGGCTGGGTCTGGAAGCCCTTCCATTTTCCCCCGGCCACACGGGAGTTGAAGCGGTCGGCCAGTGCAAGGTCCTCCTGCAGTCCGGCCTCCGCATCCGCCGCCCTGTCGTTCGTCGCCGCCCTGCCCTGCCTGGCGTAGAGGAGGTTCTCGAACTCGGCCTCCCGCAGCGCGTACAGATTCGCGGTCGCCGCCACCTCGTAGCCCACCAGCTCGAACCACGCGTCCTGGACCACGGGCGGCAGCTTCCGTGCGATCCGGTCCGCCTGCCGCGCCAGTCCGTTCCACTCCGCCGTCACCCGCTCCAGCTCCCGGTGCCGGAAGTAGTACGGGGTCTGCTGGTCGTCGTTCTCCACCTGGCCGGCGTCGTTCAGTGTGATCCGGCGGTTCAGGAGTTCCGGCTTGCGGCGGGCCTGCAGGCGGCCGTACTCGGCCAGCACCGACGCGATCGCCTCCGCCTCGCCCCCGCCGAAGTTCTGGCGGGCGTACCGGCGCTCCCACTCGCCCAGCCGGTCCAGGTCCCAGCGGTCGGGGTTCCAGGCGTAGGTGAGGAAGAACTCGATCGGCAGCTCGTTGCCCTTCAGGTCACCGACGTTGGCCACCCACAGGCCGTGGTTGCCGTGGGCGTGCGCCTGGTGGAGCTGGTCCCAGGTGTTGCGCAGGTTCGCCGTGTCGACCCACTTGTAGTTCCGGCCCGCGCCGACGTAGTCGAAGTGGTAGTACAGGCCGTAGCCCCCGGTCCTCGTCCCCTCCGCGGGGTCCGGGTGCTTGCGGATGTTGCCCCAGTTGTCGTCGGTGAGGACGACCGTGACGTCGTCCGGGGCTCGCAGGCCCCGGTCCCAGTACCGCTGCACCTCCTTGTACAGCGTCCACACCTGCGGGGTCTCGGCGGCGGGTCTGCCCGTCACCTCCTCGATGATCTGCCGCTGCGTCGCGATGATCTCCTGCATCAGTTCGATGCCGTCCCCGTCGGGGAGGCTGGTGTCGCCGTTGCCGCGCATCCCCAGGGTCACGACGCCCTCGAAGCCCTCGTCGACCATGCGCTGGATGCCGGCCCGCCAGTACTTCCTGATCGCCTCGGCGTTGCGGCGGTACGACCACTCCCCCGTGCCGCCGTAGGGGTCCTTGCCGCCGCTCGCGTGGCGGTTCCACTCCTCGATGCCGCGCATCATCGGCGCCTCGTGAGACGTGCCCATGACAACGCCGTACTCCGCGGCCCGCCTGTGGTTCTCCGGGTCGTCCTCGGCGAAGGCCCGCCCCCACACCGCCGGCCACAGGTAGTTCCCCTTCAGGCGCAGCAGCACCTCGAACACCTTCGCGTAGAAGTCCGCGTTGAAGCCGCCCGGGTAGCCAGGCGCCTTCCCGGGGCCGAAGTACGCCGGCGCCCAGGTGCCGAGGGCCGGGTTCTCGTCGTTGACGAAGAAGCCGCGGTACTTCACCGCCGGAGTGCCCTGCGTGTACCGGCCGGGCAGCACCCAGACCCCACTGCGGCGCACCGGGGGCACGTCGTCCCACCATTGCCAGGGGGAGACCCCGATGCCGTACGAGACGTCGTACGCGCCGAAGATCGTGCCGCGGGGGTCGCTGCCCGCGATGACGAGGGCGCGCTCCACCCCCGGCACGGGGTGGTCCACGACCGTCTGCAGCGAGGTCTCCCACTTGCCGCGCACACCCGTCACATCCAGCTTGCCGGACTTCACCAGGCCGTCGATCAGCGGGCTCCGGCCGATCGTGCCGACGAGCACGGCGAAGCGGGCGATGGTGGTGCCGGGGCGTACGCCCGTGACCCGTTCGAGGTCGTCCCGCAGGTCGCCCGCCACCCGAACGACTCCCGGGTGGTCCTCGGCGTGCACCACCACCGGCGCGCCGACCAGCGAGAACGCTCCGCCGCTGAACGAGATGTACGCGCCGGGGTCCGTCACCCGCGGACTTCCGCTCCCGTCTCCGGCCCACGCGACCCCCGAGGCCAGTACCGGCACCGAGGCCAGCCCCGCACCGATTACCGCCCTGCGACTGACAGGCATACCTCACCCCTCCACCCGGAATTTGGTCAGCGGCATGACAAATGCTGGGGCGTGTGGCGCGAGGGGACAACGGGTCGTACGCGGCGAATACTTTCGAAGTCCGGGAAAGCCAGGGCCGAAGCGCAGGGAAAAGCGAAGAGGCCCGTACGACCGAAGTCGTACGGGCCCCTTCAGAGGTACCGGGCAGAGACCTGCCGGGTCAGCTCAAGATCACTTGTTGATCTTGGTGACCTGGCCGGCGCCCACGGTCCGGCCACCCTCACGGATGGCGAACTTCAGGCCCTCTTCCATGGCGACGGGCTGGATGAGCTCCACCTTCATCTCGGTGTTGTCACCCGGCATGACCATCTCGGTGCCCTCGGGGAGGGTCACGACGCCGGTCACGTCCGTCGTACGGAAGTAGAACTGCGGACGGTAGTTGTTGAAGAACGGCGTGTGGCGGCCACCCTCGTCCTTGGAGAGGATGTAGGCCTGCGCCTCGAACTCGGTGTGCGGGGTGACCGAGCCCGGCTTGATGATGACCTGGCCGCGCTCGACGTCCTCGCGCTTGATGCCGCGGAGCAGCAGACCGACGTTCTCACCGGCCTGGCCCTCGTCGAGCAGCTTGCGGAACATCTCGATGCCGGTGACCGTGGTGGAGGTCTTCTCCTGCTTGATACCGATGATGTCCACGGTCTCGTTGACCTTGAGGACACCACGCTCGATACGGCCGGTGACGACCGTACCGCGACCGGTGATCGTGAAGACGTCCTCGATCGGCATCAGGAACGGCTTGTCGACGTCACGCTCGGGCTCCGGGATGGAGGTGTCGACGGCGTTCATCAGCTCGAGGACCGACTCGGTCCACTTCGCGTCGCCCTCGAGCGCCTTCAGCGCGGAGACACGGACGACCGGCAGGTCGTCGCCCGGGAACTCGTACTCGGAGAGGAGCTCACGGACCTCGAGCTCGACGAGCTCCATGATCTCCTCGTCGTCCACCATGTCGGCCTTGTTCAGGGCGACGACGATGTACGGAACGCCGACCTGGCGGGCCAGGAGCACGTGCTCCTTGGTCTGCGGCATCGGGCCGTCGGTGGCGGCGACCACGAGGATGGCGCCGTCCATCTGCGCCGCACCCGTGATCATGTTCTTGATGTAGTCCGCGTGACCCGGGCAGTCGACGTGGGCGTAGTGACGCGCCTCGGTCTGGTACTCGACGTGCGCGATGGAGATGGTGATACCGCGCTGGCGCTCCTCAGGAGCCTTGTCGATGTTGTCGAACGGGGTGGCCTCGTTCAGCTCCGGGTACGCGTCGTGCAGCACCTTGGTAATGGCGGCCGTGAGGGTCGTCTTACCGTGGTCGATGTGACCGATGGTGCCGATGTTGACGTGCGGCTTAGTCCGCTCGAACTTCGCCTTCGCCACTGGGGTCCTCCTGTGGAGTGGTTCTGTACGCCTTACTTCATCGGCGCCAGGTGATCTTTGCTGGATGTCCCGGAACCCGGGGCATTCATCCGTGGATCACGGCTGAATGCCCCTTGAGGCTCCGGAGTCAAGCCTACGGCGTGTAAACGGAGAGTGTTACTCGCCCTTGGCCTTCGCGATGATCTCCTCGGCGACGTTCCGCGGAACCTCGGCGTAGGAGTCGAACTGCATCGAGTAGCTTGCGCGACCCGACGTCTTGCTGCGGAGGTCGCCGACGTAGCCGAACATCTCCGACAGGGGCACGAGGCCCTTCACGACGCGGGCACCAGCCCGCTCCTCCATGGCCTGGATCTGGCCACGGCGGGAGTTGATGTCGCCGATGACCTCGCCCATGTAGTCCTCGGGCGTGGTGACCTCGACGGCCATCATCGGCTCGAGCAGCACGGGGCTGGCCTTGCGCGCGGCCTCCTTGAAGGCCTGCGAACCGGCGATCTTGAAGGCGAGCTCGGAGGAGTCGACCTCGTGGTAGGCACCGTCGTGGAGGATGACGCGCACGCCGGTCATCTCGTAGCCGGCGAGGATGCCGAACTGCATGGCCTCCTGCGCACCGGCGTCGACCGAAGGGATGTACTCCTTCGGGATACGACCACCGGTCACCTTGTTCACGAACTCGTACGAGACGTCGCCGCCCTCGAGGGGCTCGATGCCGATCTGCACCTTGGCGAACTGACCCGTACCACCGGTCTGCTTCTTGTGCGTGTAGTCGACGCGCTCGACGGCCTTGCGGATCGTCTCGCGGTAGGCCACCTGCGGCTTGCCGACGTTGGCCTCGACCTTGAACTCGCGCTTCATGCGGTCGACGAGCACCTCGAGGTGCAGCTCGCCCATACCGCCGATGACGGTCTGGCCGGTCTCCTCGTTGGTGTGCACCTGGAAGGAGGGGTCCTCCTCCGCGAGACGCTGGATGGCGACACCCAGCTTCTCCTGGTCACCCTTGGACTTGGGCTCGATCGCGACCTCGATGACCGGCGCCGGGAAGTCCATGGACTCCAGGATCACCGGGTTCTTCTCGTCGCACAGCGTCTCACCGGTCGTGGTCTGCTTCAGACCCATGACGGCGATGATGTCGCCGGCGCCCACCGCGTCGATCTCCTCACGCTTGTTCGCGTGCATGCGGTAGATCTTGCCGATGCGCTCCTTCTTGCCCTTGACGGAGTTCAGCACCGAGGTGCCGGACTCCAGGCGGCCCGAGTAGACCCGGACGAAGGTGAGCTTGCCGAGGTGCGGGTCGCTCATGATCTTGAACGCCAGCGCCGAGAGGGGCTCCTCGTCGGACGGCTTGCGCTTGACGACGACCTCGGGGTCCTTGACGTCGTGGCCCTCGATGGCCTCGATGTCGACCGGGGAGGGCAGGTAGCGCACGACCGCGTCGAGCAGGGGCTGGACGCCCTTGTTCTTGAACGCGGTGCCGCAGAACACCGGGGTCACGGTGGTGCCGGTGCCCTTGCCGGACGCGATGGTGATACGACGGATCGCGGCGTAGAGCTGCTCCACGGAAGGCTCCTGGCCCTCCAGGTACAGCTCCATGAGCTCCTCGTCGTTCTCGGCCACGGCCTCGAGCAGCTTGCCGCGGTACTCCTCGGCAGCCTCGGCGTGCGTGTCCGGGATGTCGACGGTGTCGTACATCTCGCCCTTGGTGGCCTCGGCGGACCAGACCAGGGCCTTCATCGTCACGAGGTCGATGACGCCCTTGAAGTCGGCCTCGGCACCGATCGGGAGCTGCATGACGATCGGCTGCGCGCCCAGGCGGTCCGAGATCATGTCCACGCAGCGGTGGAACTCGGCGCCCGTGCGGTCGAGCTTGTTCACGAAGCAGATACGCGGAACGCCGTAGCGGTCCGCCTGACGCCACACGGTCTCGGACTGCGGCTCAACACCGGCGACGCCGTCGAACACCGTCACGGCACCGTCGAGCACGCGCAGCGAACGCTCCACCTCGACGGTGAAGTCGACGTGACCCGGCGTGTCGATGATGTTGATGGTGTGATCGACGTCTTCCAGCGGCCAGTGACAGGTGGTGGCAGCAGAGGTGATCGTGATGCCACGCTCCTGCTCCTGCTCCATCCAGTCCATGGTGGCAGCGCCGTCGTGGACCTCACCGATCTTGTACGACACACCGGTGTAGAACAGGATCCGCTCGGTGGTGGTCGTCTTGCCCGCGTCGATGTGGGCCATGATCCCGATGTTGCGGACCTTGGCCAGGTCAAGTGAAGTGGTAGCCATAAGGCTTCAGTCTTCTCTCGGTCTCGATGTGGGTAGCGACTACCAGCGGTAGTGCGCGAAGGCCTTGTTGGACTCGGCCATCTTGTGCGTGTCCTCGCGCTTCTTCACAGCGGCACCGAGGCCGTTGGAGGCGTCGAGAAGCTCGTTGAGCAGACGCTCGGTCATGGTCTTCTCGCGACGGGCGCGGGAGTAACCGACCAGCCAGCGCAGCGCGAGCGTGTTGGCACGACCGGGCTTGACCTCGATCGGAACCTGGTACGTCGCACCACCGACACGGCGGGACTTGACCTCGAGGGTCGGCTTGATGTTCTCCAGTGCGCGCTTCAGCGTGATGATCGGGTCGTTGCCCGTCTTCTCACGCAGACCCTCCATGGCGCCGTAGACGATGCGCTCGGCGGTGGAGCGCTTGCCGTTCAGCAGCACCTTGTTGATGAGGGAGGTCACCAGAGGAGAACCGTAGACCGGGTCGATGATGACCGGGCGCTTCGGGGCGGGGCCCTTACGAGGCATTCTTACTTCTCCTTCTTGGCGCCGTAACGGCTGCGAGCCTGCTTGCGGTTCTTGACACCCTGGGTGTCGAGCGAGCCGCGGATGATCTTGTAGCGAACACCCGGCAGGTCCTTCACACGGCCGCCGCGCACGAGCACGATGGAGTGCTCCTGCAGGTTGTGTCCCTCACCCGGAATGTAAGCGGTGACCTCGATCCCGCTGGTCAGACGCACACGCGCGACCTTACGCAGGGCCGAGTTCGGCTTCTTCGGGGTGGTCGTGAACACACGCGTGCAGACGCCGCGACGCTGAGGGGAACCCTCGAGTGCGGGCGTCTTGTTCTTCTCGACCTTGTCCTGCCGGCCCTTGCGGACCAGCTGCTGGATCGTAGGCACTACTTCTCCGGTTTCTGTGTGCCGAATGGTGAAGCTAACCTGGAACGTCGCCGACCCACGCGGTCGGGTGTGTCGAATCCGGCAGACTCTCACCGTGAGGCGAGGAAGGCGCAGATTACGGTGGCCGATAACGGCTCACTATGCGGTTTGAAGGCACGCACGGGAGCCAGGGCACACCCCAGGCACAAGGTCTGAGCGTACCTAGCTCACGGACTTCGGTCAAAACAAATGGAGCGCGCCACGACACGCCGGGTGCCCCGCCCGTACTGCTGTGATTCACCCCACTTGTCCCCGTGACCGGAATGATCTTCAGTCATTGGCTGGTTCGCGCTCTTCCACGCTCCGCGTCCGCACGCTTTCTGTACGTTGATCCGTCCGCTGCGGGTATTCGGGGGGCCGAACATGACGACGTGGACGCCGGCGTACTCACCTGACGACGGTGGCCTGGACGACCGGGTGCCGTTCCTGGCCCGGCTGGAGAGCGAGGACCGCTCCACGCTGCTGGCCCTCGGCCGCACCCTGGACTTCACCCCCCGCACGGTTCTCATCCGGCAGCACGAGCCCTCGGCGCACGTGCTCTTCCTGGTGCACGGCTGGACGAAGGTGACCGCCTCAGCGGCCAACGGCTACGAGGCCCTGCTCGCACTGCGCGGCCCCGGCGACGTGGTCGGCGAGTCGGCCGCGCTGACCGGGCGCTCCCGGTCGGCGACGGTCACCGCGCTGGAGGGGGTACGGGCGGTGGCGGTGGAGCGCGAGCGCTTCCGGGACTTCCTGGGCCGCTCCCCCGCCGTCTCCTTCGCCCTGCTCGGCCTCACCGCGGACCGCACCCGTGCGGCCGACCGGCGCCGGCTGGAGTTCGCGTCGCTGAGCGTGCGGGAGCGGTTCGCGATCCTGCTCCTCGATCTGGCCCGCACCCACGGCCGCCGGACACCGGCGGGCATCGAACTCGCCGTCCCGCTGAGCAAACAGGAGCTCGCCGGTTCGGTGGGCGCCTCCCGGGAGATGGTGCAGCGCCTGCTGAAGGAGCTGCGTGACAAGGACGCCGTCGCCACGGGCCGCCGTGCGCTGCTGATCATGCGGCCCGACGTCCTGCGCCGTATCGCGGCGACGGACCCGGCGCCCGGGATCCCGTCGCCCCCGGGACCGAGCGAGCGGTGAACACCGCCCGGGCGAGCGGCGCCCGGCCCCGTCCGGAACAGCCGACGCAAGTGCCCCACCACGTCTTCTGTGCATCCCGTCACACTCCGAGTGGGTCATCCGCCCTCACAGCGACACCGCCAGGACCAGCAGGCTTCAGGTCTGCCCGGTCCACCCCCTCGAGAGGCGACGATGAGCGACCCCGTTATCCGGACGATCCTGCTGCTCGACATCGAGAGGTTCAGCGACCGGGACGATGTGGAGCAGGCCTATCTGCGGCGGATGCTCTACGACATCACGGACCGCACGCTGGAGAGCGCGGGCGTCGACGTGACCCGGCGGCTGCGGGCCGACCGCGGGGACTCCGTGATGGAACTGATCGACGCGGGTGCCCCGGTGATCGCCCTGCTGCGGGCCCTGCTCACCGAGGTGCCGGCCCAGCTGCGGACGGTCAACCGCATGGCGTCCCGTTCCGCGCAGATCCGGCTGCGCGGAGTCCTGGCCACCGGCTGGGTCGCCGTGGACCGGCACGGCGGCTGGGTCGGCTCCGACCTCAACCACGCCTGCCGCCTGCTGGACGCGGACATGCTGCGCGCCGCCCTGCGCGAGCGCACCGGCGACTTCGCCCTGTGCGTCTCGCACGCCCTGTACGAGGGGGTCGTGCGCCACGACCACCCGGGCATCCCGGTCACCGACTTCAACCGGGTGACCGTGCGCAGCAAGAACGGCCCGCTGACGGCGTGGTTGCACGGCCCGGTGCCGGCCGGCGCCGAAGCTGCCGAAGCCGGCGAAGCTGCCGAAGCCGGCGAAGCTGCCGAAGGAACCGGAGAGTCCGCAGCAGCCGAAGACGTCACGAACCACCGTGGGACGGGGGACGGGGAGGCGCCGGGCGGATCGGGGGACCGCCCGGCGCCTCGGGTGCCCATGCAGGGCGGGCCCCCCGAGGACCGCCCGGCGCCGGACGGACAACGGGGAGCCCCGGCGCCGGGTGCGGTCTTCCACTTCAACGGCGGCGCGCCCTCCTTCGGCGGCAGCCTGGTGGGCGGCGACCAGCACGGCGTCAGCGGCGGCACCGTCAACGGCGACGTCAGCCTGGGCGGCCACGAACGGGGTGAGCGCGCGTGAGCACGTCCGAACAGCCGGAGAGCGGCAGACCCGCCCCGGGGAACGGCCCGGAGCCCGCCGAGCCGCCCGCCCCCGACGAGGAACGGCAGCAGCGCCCCGCCGAGACCGACGGGGAACGCGACCAGCCGCAGGACGCGTGGGCCGCCCGCCGCGACCTCATCGACCACAGCCCGCGCACCATGAACGTCGGCGACCGGTCCCGCTTCGGCGGCGGCCTCGCCGGGCGCGACCAGCACGGCGTCAGCGGCGGCCGGGTCACCGGCGACGTCATCATGGGCAGCAAGACCGAGTACCACTTCGCGATACCCGGCCTGTCCGCGCCCGCCTCCGCCTCCGGCGAGGTCCCGCGGACCACACTGGAACGCCTGGCGCGGACCTTCGTCGCCGACGAGGAGTTCATGGCCGGCCTGCTCGACCGGCTGCGCCGCGACCGCGTACTGGTCCTGTCCGGCGCCCGGTTCACCGGCCGGCGCACCGCCGCCCTGATGCTGCTGCACCGCCTGGCCGCCGACCCCGTGCGCACCCTGGTGCGCGACACCGACCCGAGCGCGCTCGCCGAGCGGTTCACCGCCGAGGACCAGGCCCGCGGCTACGTCCTGTGCGACCTCGCCACCCGCCGTGACCGCCCGCTGCGCGAACCGCATCTGCTCGCCGCCAGGGACCGTCTCGCCGAGCGGGACGCCTACCTGGTCGTCACCCTCGGCCCCACCGCCGTGCTGGAGGACGTGTCGGCCGTGGAGTGGCGGCCGCCCGCCGCCGCCGACGTCCTCGCCGCGCAGCTGCGCACCCGCACCGACGAGGCGACCGCCGAGAAGCTGCTCGGGCTCACGGCCGTCACCGACTTCCTGGCGCGCGGACACCAGTTGCGCGAGGTCACCGCCTTCGCCCAGGTCCTCGGCCAGTACGCGGCCGGAGAGGCGTCCGAGCAGGCCGTCGCCGACTTCTCGCTGGGCTCGCTGGAGAGCCAGGTCCAGGAGTGGTTCGAGGAGGACGAGAGCGCGATCCATCTGCGCGACAAGGCGTTCCTCGTCGCCCTGGCCGCCTTCGACGGCGGCCCGTACGCGCTCACCGCCGAACTGAGCGACCTGCTCTACCGGTTCCTGCAGGAGACCGAGAACCCCTCCCGCGTCCCCGAGGTCCCCGTCTTCGGCACACACGTCGGCAAGCGCCTCCAACTCGCCCGCGCCGAGCGGTTCGAGGACGACGAGCACACCGAGTGGGGTCCCGTCACCCAGCAGAAGGCGAGGTTCCGCGACGAGCGGGCCTCCCTGGTCCTGCTGCGCGAGGTGTGGACCGGCCACCCCTCCGCCCGGCCCGCCCTCATCGCCTGGCTGCGCCATCTCGCCGACGACGGCCGCCCGCTGGTGCGCACCCGCGCCGCCTCCACCGTCGCCGTTCTCGCCCGCACCGACCTGCCGTCGGCGATGGCCCTGGTCATCGAGCCATGGGCGACGTCCAAACGGTTCCGGCAACGGCTCGTGGCGGTCAACGCGCTGACCCTCGCCCACCTCATCGACACCCCCAACATCCCGCGCATCCTCGACACCTGGTGCGAGGGCGACGACGCGCGGCTGCGCTGGGTGGCCGTGCGGTCGTACGGCCTCATCGGCCCCGAGCGCCCGGAACAGGCACTGGCCGCGCTGCGCGGAGCCGTACGGCGGCTGTACGAGGACGGACCCGGCGACCTCGACGAGTCGATGGCCCGTGAACTCGCCGAAGCGGTCGAGCTGTTGCTGCTGTCCCCGGCCAGCGAGCGGGTCCTCGCCGAACTGCGCGGCCACCTCGACGACGACCGTGCGGTCCGCGACCTCACCCTCGCCGGCTTCGTGGGCGCCTGCCGCCGCAAGGAGGGCGACGAGCGCTACGGCACCCCGCTGGTCCTCGCCTGGTACGCCCGCGCCGCGACCGCCGGGGACCCTGCGGCGCGGGGCATCCCGTACCTGTGGCGGGCCGCGCTGGCAGACCCGGGCTCCACCCGGCCGGCGCTCGAGGTGCTGCGCGAGTGGGTGCTGATCGCCGACCGCGCCACCGCCACCGAGTGGGCGCTGGCCGCGCTGCTGCCCACGCTCGTCACGTCGCCCACCGAACACCAGCGGCTGAGCCACCTGCTGCGCACCATGCCCGGCGAGGACGGCGATCCCCCGCCCGAGGTGGCGGCCCGTCTGCTGACCACGCTTCCCACCCGCTGAGCCCAGAACACCTCCCGCCCGTCCGCGGGGCCGCACAGGAGAGATCCGCCCATGCCCACCTTCCGCCAGCCCGACTGGCAGCAACAGGCCGACCGGCACTCGCAACTGATCGACCCGGTCCTGACCGTGCGCCAGCTGTCCCGCTTCGACTTCAACCTCAAGTCGTACGTCCGCATCGACAACGCCCTGGTCTTCTCCACCGCCCGCGGTGAGTACCGGCCGTACCTGCCGCCCGAGCGGCCCACGCGCGCCGAGATCGTGGCCAACCACTACACGTCCGTCTACGAGGTCGACATGGGCGTGCACCCGCACACCGCCGACCTGCTGCTGCCCAGCGACAACGACGCGCTCGAGTTCACGGCGGCGGTCGACCTGTCCTGGCAGGTGCTGGACCCGGCCCGGTTCGTGGCCACCGGGTACCGGGACGTGCCGAAGCTGCTGCTCGGCGAGCTCCAGGAGGCGGCCCGGCCGGTGACCCGCCGGTTCGCCGTGACCGACAGCGCGGCCGCGGAGGCGGAGCTGCTGGAGCGGATGAAACTGCTGGCCCCCCTCGGGTCGACCGCCGGCCTCCAGGTCACCTGGACCCTGCGGGTACGCCGGGACCAGGCCAACATCGACCACGAGCTGCGCAAGCAGGCCATCGGCCACTCCGCCGCCGAGCAGATCCTGGCCGCGCAGCGGGGCATGGACATCGACCTCGCGATCGATCTGCGGGGCCGCCAGCAGGACGCCCTGCAGATCGAACGGGCGATGGCGTACGGCCAGCAGCAGCAGGCGTATCTGCTCCAGCAGCAGCAGTGGCAGCACCAGCAGGCGCTGCTGGCGAGCCGGCAGCAGCTGGAACTCCAGCGCCTGGAAGCCGAGAAGATCGACTTCTACCAGTACCACCTCCAGCAGGGCGGCGTGCACGCCTGGGCGCTGCATCTCGCCCAGCACCCCGAGGACTCCGGGCTGGTGATGAACAGCATGCGGGAGGACCAACTCCGCATGATCCAGGCGCAGATGGACCTGGTGAAGCAGCTGCTGAACGGTGACGCGGCGGAGAACTGGGAGCTGGAGGGACCCAAGCAACTGGCCCTGCGCACGGTCAACGACATCCTCAACCAGCGCCTGCCCGGCGTGCCGCAGACCCCGCCGCCGCTGGCAGCGGGTGACGGGCCGGCCTACCCGCAGGCGGGGCCCGCCGCGACGCCCGAGGACGCGGAGCACCGCGCGGCGCCGTCGATGCCCACGGGCCCCGGGCAGGGACCGCCCGCCGCACCGCAGCACCCCGCGCCCGGCTTCCCGGGCCCGTACGGCACTCCCGCCGCGCCGCCGCCCTTCCCCGGCCCCTACGGGACGCCCGCTGCGGGCGCCTTCCCGCCGCCCGTGCCGCCCGTGCCGCCCGTGCCGCCGACGGCGCCCCCGACCGCTCCGGCGCCGTACCCGGGCTTCCCGGCCCCCGCGCCCGCACCGGGCCCGCAACCGCCCGCTCCCGCGCCCGCTCCGCCGTCCGAGCCTCCCGCGTGGCAGCCGCCGCCGGGTTACGGAAGTGCTCCCACCCGGCCCGAGGAGGGCGCTCCGGGCGTCGTCGAGGCGGCGGACGGTGACACTCGCCCCGGTGACCCGGCGGGCGGCGGCTCATGACCGGCCCCGCGCCCGGCCCCGCGCCCGCCGCGCCGCCGCCGGATCCGCCCGCCCCCGCCGATCTGGTCCCCGTGTGCGAGCGGCTCCTCGCCGAGTTGCGCAACGAGGTCGCCAGGGCCGACAGCAAGGCATCCGTGCTGGTCGCGGCGCTCGGGATGACCGCGGGCGTGTTCAGCGGCCTGCTGGCCGGGCGCGACTGGACGCCGTCCGACCTGTCCTGGGCCGGTACGGCGCTGTGGTGGGCCGGCACCGTGGCGCTCGGCCTGTCGCTCTTCGCCCTGCTGCTGGCCGTCCTGCCCCGCTTCGGCTCCGGGACGTGGGAGCCGGGCCGTCCCCTGTCCTACTTCGGCGACATCCGCCAGGCCGTCCGGACGGGCCGGCTGGAGACCGCGCTCGCGGACACCCACCGCGACCCGACGACCGGGCTGACGGCCGCCCTCGCCGAAATGAGCCGCATCGCCGCACGCAAGCACGAGTGGATCCGCACCGGGCTGATCGCCTTCTGCACCGGCACGGTCCTGCTGCCCGCCTCCCTGCTGATCGGCTGACCGCCCCGCCCCACCGGCCCCGCCCCCGAAGTACGACGCACACCGCTCGACAAGTACGAACCGAAGGAACGACCATGACCCAGCCGCCGCCCTCACCACCGGAGTACCCGGGACACCAGCACCCGCCCCAGTACCCGCAGTCAGCGCCCCAGTACCCGCAGCAGGCCACACCTCAGTACCCGCAGGCCACGCCGCAGTACCCGCAGCCGTCCGGCCCGCAGTATCCCCAGGCAGCGCCCCAGTACCCGACGTCCTCGGCGCCCATACCGCCGCAGTACCCGCAGCCCCCGCAGTACCCGCTCACGCCCCCCGCGGCCCCGCCGAGCGCCCCGCCGTCCGCCCCGACGGCGGCCGACGACACCGCTCATCCCCACCACATCAGCACCGACGCCCGCCGCGTCCACATCTCGGCCCACCAGCGCCGCACGGACGCCACGGCGGTCGGCGCCCTGCTGCTCTACCTGCCGAACTTCCTCTGCAGCCTCTTCGTGATCGGCCTGATCTCCCTCTTCTTCGGCAACCTCGCGTTCGTCGTGATCCTGCTCTGGCTCGCCAGCGGCGCACTCGTCTTCCACCGCCCCACGGAAAGCGCCCTCGCGCGCCATCTGCTCCGTTTGCGCTACCCCACTCCACAAGAACGAGCCAAACTCGAACCGGTCTGGCGGGAAGTCACGGCACGGGCCGGCATCGAGGGACGCACCTACGAACTCTGGGTCGAGGACAGCGACGCCCTGAACGCGGTCGCGGCGGCCGGTCATATCGTCGGCGTCACCCGGTTCGCCATGAACAACCTGCCCAACGGCGAACTCGCCGCCGTTCTGGCCCACGAGCTGGGCCACCACGTGGGCGGACACGCCTGGTCGGGCCTGCTCGGCTACTGGTACGCGCTGCCCGGCCGCATCGCCTGGCGGGTGCTGAAGGCCGTCTCCACCGTCGCCTTCCACGTCTCCAAGGCCTTCGGCTGCCTCGGCGTCGCCTTCGTCGTGATGCTCGTCGGCGGCCTCGCCGCGGCGACCGTCACCACGCTGTACGGTCTGCCGCTGCTGATCCTCGGTGTGCCGTACGCGCTCGCCGCCGTCGGCCGGCGCTCCGAGCTGCGCGCCGACGAGCACGCGGCCGCCCTCGGTTTCGCGCCCATGCTGGTCGGCGTGCTGCACAAGCTCCACCAGGCGGAGGAGCAGGAGAAGGCCGCGCTCACCGCACGCAACGGCGGCGTCCCCGTCGAGGAGAGCTCCCTGGCCAGGCTGCTGTCCTCGCACCCGGACCACCACACCCGGCTGCACCATCTGCAGCCCTACCTGCAGCAGTACGGCTGACACTCAGCCGTGGGCCCCTCGCACACGCCGGAGGGCGGCCACCCCGTAACGGGATGGCCGCCCTCCGTCATGCGATCGCTCGCTTACTGGTTGTACGGACCGTAGTCGTAGTCCTCCAGCGGAACGGCCTGGCCGGAGCCGGTGCCGAACGGCGAGTAGTCGATGTCGTCGTAGCCGACGGCCGAGTACATCGCGGCCTTGGCCTCCTCGGTCGGCTCGACCCGGATGTTGCGGTAGCGGGACAGACCCGTACCGGCCGGGATGAGCTTACCGATGATGACGTTCTCCTTGAGGCCGATCAGGGAGTCGGACTTGGCGTTGATCGCCGCGTCCGTGAGGACCCTGGTCGTCTCCTGGAAGGACGCCGCCGACAGCCAGGACTCGGTCGCCAGCGAGGCCTTGGTGATACCCATGAGCTGCGGACGACCGGAGGCCGGGTGACCGCCCTCCTGGACCACACGACGGTTCTCGGTCTCGAACTTCGAGCGCTCGACCAGCTCGCCGGGCAGCAGCTCGGCGTCGCCGGACTCGATGATCGTCACACGGCGCAGCATCTGCCGGATGATGATCTCGATGTGCTTGTCGTGGATCGACACACCCTGCGAGTTGTAGACCTTCTGGACCTCGCCGACCAGGTGGACCTGGACGGCACGCTGGCCCAGGATGCGCAGCACGTCGTGCGGGTTGGTGGCACCCACGGTGAGCTTCTGGCCCACCTCGACGTGCTCGCCCTCGCTGACCAGGAGTCGGGCGCGCTTCGAGATCGGGAACGCCGTCTCGTCGCTGCCGTCGTCCGGCGTGATGACGATCTTCTTGGTCTTCTCGGTCTCCTCGATCCGCACGCGGCCCTGGGCCTCGGAGATCGGGGCGACACCCTTCGGGGTACGGGCCTCGAAGAGCTCGACGACACGCGGCAGACCCTGGGTGATGTCGTCACCGGCCACACCACCGGTGTGGAAGGTACGCATCGTCAGCTGGGTACCGGGCTCACCGATGGACTGGGCGGCGATGATGCCGACCGCCTCACCGATGTCGACCAGCTTGCCGGTGGCGAGCGAACGGCCGTAGCACATGGCGCAGGTGCCGACCTGGGACTCGCACGTCAGGATCGAGCGGGTCTTGACCTCCTCGACACCGTGGTGCACGAGCTGGTCGATCAGCACGTCGCCGAGGTCCACGTTGGCCGGCGCGATCACCTTGCCGTCGATGACGACTTCCTCGGCGAGCATGCGGGCGTAGACGCTGGTCTCGACGTCGTCCGCCTTGCGCAGCACGCCGTCGGCACCGCGGTGGGCGATCTTCAGCTTCAGACCGCGCTCGGTGCCGCAGTCCTCCTCGCGGATGATGACGTCCTGCGAGACGTCCACCAGACGACGGGTCAGGTAACCCGAGTCGGCGGTACGCAGGGCGGTGTCCGCCAGACCCTTACGGGCACCGTGCGTGGAGATGAAGTACTCCAGCACGGAGAGGCCCTCACGGAAGGACGCCTTGATCGGACGCGGGATGGTCTCGTTCTTCGCGTTCGACACCAGACCACGCATACCGGCGATCTGCCGCATCTGCATCATGTTTCCTCGGGCACCCGAGTCAACCATCATGAAGATGGGGTTCGTCTTGGGGAAGTTCTCGTTCATCGCCTCGGCGACCTCGTTGGTCGCCTTGGTCCAGATCGCGATGAGCTCCTGAGTGCGCTCTTCCTTGGTGATCAGACCGCGCTCGTACTGCTTCTGGACCTTCTCGTCCTGCGCCTCGTAACCGCGGACGATCTCCTTCTTCGCCTCGGGAACGACGACGTCGGAGATGGCCACGGTGACGCCGGAACGGGTCGCCCAGTAGAAGCCGGCCGCCTTCAGGTTGTCGAGCGTCGCCGCCACGATGACCTTGGGGTAGCGCTCGGCCAGGTCGTTGACGATCTCGGAGAGCTGCTTCTTGCCCACCGAGTAGTCGACGAACGGGTAGTCCTCGGGCAGCAGCTCGTTGAAGAGCGCGCGGCCCAGGGTGGTGCGCAGGCGGAACGAGTCACCCTGCTGCCACTCGGGCTCGCCCTCCTCGCGCGCCGGCGGGGTCCAGCCGCGCGGCGGGATGGTGCCCACCGGGAAGCGGATGTCGATCGGCGACTGCAGCGCGAGCTCGCCGGCGTCGAACGCCATGATCGCCTCGGCCGTGGAGCCGAACGCCCGGCCCTCGCCCTTGGTGTCACGCAGCTCGCCGTCGGTGGTGAGGAAGAACAGACCGAGGACCATGTCCTGGGTCGGCATCGTCACCGGACGGCCGTCGGCCGGCTTGAGGATGTTGTTCGAGGACAGCATCAGGATGCGGGCCTCGGCCTGCGCCTCCGCGGACAGCGGCAGGTGCACGGCCATCTGGTCACCGTCGAAGTCCGCGTTGAACGCGGTGCAGACGAGCGGGTGGATCTGGATGGCCTTGCCCTCGACCAGTTGCGGCTCGAAGGCCTGGATGCCGAGGCGGTGCAGGGTGGGAGCACGGTTCAGCAGCACCGGGTGCTCGGCGATGACCTCTTCGAGGACGTCGTACACGACCGTGCGGCCGCGCTCCACCATGCGCTTCGCCGACTTGATGTTCTGCGCGTGGTTCAGGTCGACCAGGCGCTTCATCACGAACGGCTTGAACAGCTCCAGCGCCATCGCCTTCGGCAGACCGCACTGGTGCAGCTTCAGCTGCGGACCGACGACGATCACGGAACGCGCGGAGTAGTCCACACGCTTGCCGAGCAGGTTCTGACGGAAACGGCCCTGCTTGCCCTTCAGCATGTCGCTGAGGGACTTCAGCGGGCGGTTACCGGGACCGGTCACCGGACGGCCGCGACGGCCGTTGTCGAAGAGGGCGTCGACGGCCTCCTGGAGCATGCGCTTCTCGTTGTTCACGATGATCTCGGGCGCACCGAGGTCGAGAAGGCGCTTCAGTCGGTTGTTCCGGTTGATCACACGGCGGTACAGGTCGTTCAGGTCGGAGGTCGCGAAGCGGCCACCGTCCAGCTGCACCATCGGACGCAGGTCCGGCGGGATGACCGGCACGCAGTCCAGGACCATGCCCTTGGGGCTGTTGGAGGTCTGCAGGAACGCGGACACGACCTTCAGCCGCTTCAGCGCACGGGTCTTCTTCTGGCCCTTGCCGGTGCGGATGATCTCGCGGAGACGCTCGGCCTCCTCGTCGAGGTCGAAGGACTCCAGGCGCTTCTGCAGCGCAGCGGCACCCATCGAACCGTCGAAGTACGTGCCGAAGCGGTCACGCAGCTCGCGGTAGAGCAGCTCGTCGCCCTCGAGGTCCTGGACCTTGAGGTTCTTGAACCGGGTCCACACCTCGTCGAGGCGGTCGATCTCGCGCTGCGCGCGGTCGCGCAGCTGCTTCATCTCGCGCTCGGCACCCTCGCGCACCTTGCGGCGCACATCGGCCTTGGCGCCCTCGGCCTCCAGCTCGGCCAGGTCGGACTCGAGCTTCTTGGCGCGGGCCTCGAGGTCGGCGTCGCGGCGGTTCTCGATCTGCTGCCGCTCGACGGAGACGTGCGCCTCCAGGGAGGGCAGGTCGCGGGTACGGCGCTCCTCGTCGACGTACGTGATCATGTACGCCGCGAAGTAGATGACCTTCTCGAGGTCCTTGGGAGCCAGGTCGAGCAGGTAGCCCAGCCGGCTCGGGACACCCTTGAAGTACCAGATGTGCGTGACGGGCGCGGCCAGTTCGATGTGGCCCATCCGCTCACGGCGCACCTTGGCGCGGGTCACCTCGACGCCGCAGCGCTCACAGATGATGCCCTTGAACCGGACGCGCTTGTACTTGCCGCAGTAGCACTCCCAGTCCCGGGTCGGACCGAAGATCTTCTCGCAGAAGAGTCCGTCCTTTTCGGGCTTGAGCGTGCGGTAGTTGATCGTCTCGGGCTTCTTGACCTCGCCGTGGCTCCACTGACGGATGTCGTCAGCGGTGGCCAGGCCGATCCGGAGCTCGTCGAAGAAGTTGACGTCGAGCACTATGCGTCAATCCCTCTCAGGGTTGTAAGTCTTTGGTCTGAAACGGGGGCCTGGGGGTCGGCGGGGGCCTCACACGGTGGCGAGGCCCCTACCGGACTCCCGTCAGACCTCTTCGACGCTGCTCGGCTCGCGCCGGGACAGGTCGATGCCGAGCTCCTCCGCAGCGCGGAAGACATCCTCGTCGGTGTCACGCATCTCGATGGACATACCGTCGCTGGACAGCACCTCCACGTTCAGGCAGAGCGACTGCATCTCCTTGATGAGCACCTTGAAGGACTCGGGGATGCCGGGCTCGGGGATGTTCTCGCCCTTGACGATGGCCTCGTAGACCTTCACGCGGCCGGTGACGTCGTCGGACTTGATGGTCAGCAGCTCCTGGAGGGCGTAGGCGGCGCCGTAGGCCTCGAGGGCCCACACCTCCATCTCGCCGAAGCGCTGGCCACCGAACTGGGCCTTACCACCCAGCGGCTGCTGGGTGATCATCGAGTAGGGACCGGTCGAGCGGGCGTGCAGCTTGTCGTCGACCAGGTGGTGCAGCTTCAGGATGTACATGTAGCCGACCGAGATCGGGTCCGGGAACGGCTCACCGCTGCGGCCGTCGAACAGCCGCGCCTTGCCGGACGGGAGCACCATGCGCTCGCCGTCGCGGTTCGGGATGGTGTGCTGCAGCAGACCCGCGAGCTCGTCCTCGCGCGCACCGTCGAAGACGGGGGTCGCGACGTTCGTGCCCGGGTCGACCCGGTCGGCGCCGATGGCCTGCAGGCGCTGGGCCCACTCGTCCGCGAGACCGGAGACGTCCCAGCCGCGGCTGGCGAGCCAGCCGAGGTGGATCTCCAGAACCTGTCCCGGGTTCATTCGGGACGGCACACCCAGCGGGTTGAGGATGATGTCGACCGGGGTCCCGTCCTCGAGGAACGGCATGTCCTCGATGGGCAGGATCTTGGAGATGACGCCCTTGTTGCCGTGGCGGCCGGCGAGCTTGTCACCGTCGGTGATCTTGCGCTTCTGCGCGACGTAGACGCGCACCAGCTGGTTCACACCGGGGGGAAGCTCGTCGCCCTCCTCGCGGTCGAAGACGCGCACGCCGATGACCTTGCCGGTCTCGCCGTGCGGCACCTTAAGCGAGGTGTCACGGACCTCACGGGCCTTCTCACCGAAGATCGCGCGCAGCAGGCGCTCCTCGGGGGTCAGCTCGGTCTCACCCTTCGGGGTCACCTTGCCGACGAGGATGTCGCCGGCGATGACCTCGGCGCCGATGCGGATGATGCCGCGCTCGTCGAGGTCGGCGAGGACCTCCTCGGAGACGTTCGGGATGTCCCGGGTGATCTCCTCGGGGCCGAGCTTGGTGTCACGGGCGTCGACCTCGTGCTCCTCGATGTGGATCGAGGAGAGGACGTCGTCCTGCACGAGGCGCTGCGACAGGATGATCGCGTCCTCGTAGTTGTGACCCTCCCACGGCATGAACGCCACGAGCAGGTTCTTGCCGAGCGCCATCTCACCGTTCTGGGTGGCCGGACCGTCGGCGAGGACCTGGCCCTCGATGATCCGGTCGCCCTCGGCGACGACGACCTTCTGGTTGACCGAGGTGCCCTGGTTGGAGCGGGCGAACTTGGCCAGGCGGTACGTGATGTACGTGCCGTCGTCGTTGGCGGTGGTGATGTAGTCCGCGGAGACCTCCTGGACCACACCCGCCTTCTCGGCCTTGACCACGTCACCGGCGTCGACGGCGGAGCGGTACTCCATGCCGGTGCCGACGAGCGGGGCCTCGGACTTGATGAGCGGCACGGCCTGACGCATCATGTTCGCGCCCATGAGGGCACGGTTGGCGTCGTCGTGCTCGAGGAAGGGGATCATGGCGGTCGCGACCGACACCATCTGGCGCGGCGAGACGTCCATGTAGTCCACGTCCTCGGGGCCGACGTAGTCGACCTCGCCGCCACGGCGGCGGACGAGCACGCGGGCCTCGGCGAAGCGCAGGTCGTCGTTGAGCGTGGCGTTGGCCTGCGCGATGACGAAGCGGTCCTCCTCGTCGGCGGTCAGGTAGTCCACCTCGTCGGTGACCTGGCCGTCGACGACCTTGCGGTACGGGGTCTCGACGAAACCGAACGCGTTGACCCGGCCGTACGAGGCGAGCGAGCCGATCAGACCGATGTTCGGGCCTTCGGGCGTCTCGATCGGGCACATGCGGCCGTAGTGCGAGGGGTGCACGTCACGGACCTCGAAGCCGGCCCGCTCACGGGAGAGACCACCCGGGCCGAGCGCGGACAGACGACGCTTGTGCGTCAGCCCGGACAGCGGGTTGTTCTGGTCCATGAACTGGGACAGCTGGCTGGTGCCGAAGAACTCCTTGATGGAGGCGACGACCGGCCGGATGTTGATCAGGGTCTGCGGCGTGATCGCCTCGACGTCCTGGGTCGTCATGCGCTCGCGCACGACGCGCTCCATACGCGCCAGACCCGTACGGACCTGGTTCTGGATGAGCTCGCCGACGCTGCGCAGACGACGGTTGCCGAAGTGGTCGATGTCGTCGGTCTCGACGACGATCGTCTCGCCGGAGTCACCGGTGGTCTCGGTCTCGCCGGCGTGCAGCTTCACCAGGTACTTGATCGTCGAGATGACGTCCTCGACGGTCAGGATGCCCGCGTCGAGCGGAGCGTCCGCACCCAGCTTCTTGTTGACCTTGTAGCGGCCGACCTTGGCGAGGTCGTAGCGCTTGGGGTTGAAGTAGAGGTTCTCGAGCAGCGTCTGCGCGGCCTCACGCGTGGGGGGCTCGCCCGGGCGCAGCTTGCGGTAGATGTCGAGCAGCGCGTCGTCCTGGCCCTGGGTGTGGTCCTTCTCCAGGGTGGCGCGCATGGACTCGTACTCGCCGAACTCCTCGAGGATCTGCTCGGTCGTCCAGCCGAGCGCCTTGAGCAGGACGGTGACGGACTGCTTGCGCTTGCGGTCGATGCGGACACCGACCATGTCGCGCTTGTCGATCTCCATCTCCAGCCAGGCACCCCGGGACGGGATGATCTTGGCGGAGAAGATGTCCTTGTCGGACGTCTTGTCGATGCTGGAGTCGAAGTAGACACCCGGCGAACGGACCAGCTGGGACACCACGACACGCTCGGTGCCGTTGATGACGAAGGTGCCCTTGTTCGTCATGAGCGGGAAGTCACCCATGAAGACGGTCTGGGACTTGATCTCGCCGGTCTCGTTGTTCGTGAACTCGGCCGTCACGAAGAGGGGCGCGGCGTACGTGAAGTCGCGCTCCTTGCACTCGTCGATCGAGTTCTTGGGCGGCTCGAAGCGGTGGTCGCGGAACGTCAGCGACATCGACCCGGAGAAGTCCTCGATCGGGGAGATCTCCTCGAAGATCTCCTCGAGGCCGGACTTGGTGGGGACGTCCTGACCGTTCTCCAGAGCCTCCTCGACCCGACTCTGCCAGGCGGTGTTTCCGAGCAGCCAGTCGAAGCTCTCGGTCTGCAGCGCGAGCAGGTTCGGAACCTCGAGAGGCTCCTTGATCTTTGCAAAGGAAATGCGCAGCGGGGCGGTGCTGGCGCCGTTGTTCGTATTCGCGGTCGAGGCGTTGCGCGAGGCGGCCAAGAGGGGGTCCTTCCGAGGGCTCGGACTCACTACGCGCGTACCGGCCCCTCTCTCATACATAGCGACAAAAGTCCCAGGTCGGGGAACGTTCGTCGACGATGTACGAGTGAGGGCAGACCCCTGGTGACGGGCAGGGGACAGCTAACAGGCAGCGCAAAGGGTCAGTGTAGCCACTTGGCACACTGATGTCCAGTGCGGGTTTCTCGAGACCCTCGCTGTGCTCACCGCTCTTGTCAACGCCCTTGGCATCCTGCCCTCAACGCACGTTGATACTGCCCTCTTCGTCGTCGATCCATGCCTCGGATTTCGGATCGTTGTGACGACGCGTCCTGAGAATTGCGCGCTGCGTGCGGTTCGTCAAGGCCCCCCAGAGCCCGAAGCGGATACCCCGGGGCCACGACGAAGATCACCTTACCCCTCGCCGTCACGGGCGCAAGGCAACCGTGGCCGGACCCCCGGAACGCCGAAGAGCGACCACCCGGATGGATGATCGCTCCTCGGTGCGTGACCGTTACAGCCCCAGGGGGCCGTTTCGGCCGTCGCTCAGGTCGTGCTCGACCTGAATGCGGTCTTACTTGACCTCGACGGAGGCGCCGGCGCCCTTCAGGGACTCGGCGGCCTTCTCGGCGGCGTCCTTGGCGACCTTCTCGAGAACGGGCTTCGGGGCGCCGTCCACGAGGTCCTTGGCCTCCTTCAGACCCAGGGAGGTCAGCTCACGCACGACCTTGATGACCTGGATCTTCTTGTCGCCGGCGCCGGTGAGGATGACGTCGAACTCGTCCTTCTCCTCCTCGACCGGGGCGGCGGCGGCCGGACCGGCCGGGCCCGCGACGGCGACCGCGGCGGCGGCGGTGACGTCGAACTTCTCCTCGAACGCCTTCACGAACTCGGAGAGCTCGATGAGGGTCATCTCCTCGAACTGCGCGAGCAGGTCTTCCTGGCTGAGCTTCGCCATGATGGGCGATCCTTCCACTAATTCGGCTGGTGCCGGATGTACATGAGTGGCGGGCGTACGTTGGCCCGCTGTGACCTCTGCCGCGTCAGGCGGCCGGGGTCAGAAAGCGAGCCGAATTACTCGGCACCGCCCTGCTCGTCCTGCTTGGCGCGAAGAGCGTCCACGGTGCGGACGAGCTTCGAGGGAAGCGCCTGGAAGAGCTGCGCAGTCTGGGACTGCTTGCCCTTGAAGGCACCCGCCAGCTTGGAGAGCAGAACCTCGCGGGACTCGAGGTCCGCAAGCTTCTTGATCTCGTCGGCGGACATCGCCTTGCCGTCAAGGACACCGCCCTTGATGACGAGATTCGGGTTGTCCTTGGCGAAGTCACGGAGACCCTTCGCCGACTCCACCGGGTCACCGGTGACGAAGGCGACAGCCGTCGGACCAGCGAAGAGCTGGTCGTCCAGCGTGATCCCGGCCTCGTTGGCCGCAATCTTGGTCAGCGTGTTCTTCACCACGGCGTACTGGGCGTTCTCACCGAGCGACCGGCGCAGCGTCTTGAGCTGCGCCACGGTGAGACCGCGGTACTCGGTCAGCACGGCGGCGTTGGAGCTGCGGAACTTGTCCGTCAGCTCGGCAACCGCGGCAGCCTTGTCGGGCCTCGCCATAGAGCCTCGGCCTCCTTCCGGGTGATTCTGACCGCGCGGACCCGAAGGAGGACTGGGGAAAACGAAACGCCCCGGCGCAGGCGCACGGGGCGGGCTCGACCGGTGACGGCGCTGTTGCGCGCCTGCTCCGGGAGCTCTTCCACAGTCACCTGCGCGGGTCGCCCGCATTTTCAGCGGATCCTTCGGCCACCGCGCCCTCATTCAAGCGCGCGGCAACGACCAGCGGTCTTTGGCTTCTGTAGGAGAGTACGTGAACGGATCGCGGTCGTGCAAATCCGCCCGTTCGGCCCCGTTCGGGGCCGCCCGGCCGGGGTCAGGAGGAGCTCGTGCCCGACCCGCTGGAGGTGTTGCCGCCGCCCGGGACCCCGAGCGACTTCATCAGGTCCTTGAAGTCCTTGGTGTCACTGGCCGGGGGCGCCTGGACGGAGACCTTCACGCCGTAGTCGGTGTAGTACACCGTGTTGGTCATCAGGCCGACCGTCATGTTCGCCTTCTCGACCTTCTTGACCAGGAGATCCTGGCCGTCGAGCCAGATGTCGACGGTGTCCGTGGTGACGCCCGCCTTCCTGAGCTGCTTCTTGAGGTCGGCGAGCTGGCCGGCGCTGAGGTTGCTGTTCTTGCCGGCGAGGTCGGCGACGTTCACCGTGCCCGAGTAGTGCGTGGTCCGCACGCCGGACACCTTCTCCTCGCCGACCTTCTTCACGTCACCGGAGGCCAGGAGCATGTTCACCGACTGCTTCGGCGTGGTGTTCTGCATCTGGTCCTTCACGTACGAGCCCGAGGCGCCGCCGAGCTTGGCGAGGTCGTCGTAGCCGTAACGGAGCCAGTGCTTGCCGCCCAGCTGCTCGGCGGCCTTCCCGCTCATCTGCGCGTAGTAGGCGTCCGGCAGATAGCGGGCCTCCATCGACGTGGAGCCGGTCCGGCGCATCGCGTCGGCCAGCTTGCCGCCGGTGTAGGTGATGGTGAGGTCACCCCGCATGCCGCCGCCCCATGCGACGGTGCCGTTCCCCGTCATGGACATCACGTTGCCGATGGTCGTGGTGGAGCGGACCTTGGCCGAGAGGGCCTTGTCGGTGGACTTCTCGGCCGAGCGCAGGGCGGCGATCGGGCTGACGTGCGTGACGCTCCCGCCACCCGCCTTGTCTGCCTTCCCGGAGCCCCCGTCGTCGGTCCCGCAGGCGGGCAGCCCCGTCAGGGCGGTCACCACCGCTATGGAAAGGGTCACCCGGCGCACGGTCGTGCTCTTCATCTCGTCCCACCCCTATGCGAGTTGTGTGCCTGCACCGTAGCCCAGGCCACTGACGGCCACGCGAAAGACCGCGCAAAGAAGGACGGGCCCCGCACCTCGGAAGGTTGCGGGGCCCGCCCTTTTTTGTCACGTCCGTGACGCGGCTACCGGGGTGAGCGCGAGGCTCAGACGGCGGCCGGGTCCTCCTCGACGAGGAGGTTGCGGGTGCGGTTCGGGTCGACCGGGATGCCGGGGCCCATCGTGGTGCTGATGGCGGCCTTCTTGATGTAACGACCCTTCGCGGCGGACGGCTTGAGACGGGTGATCTCCTCGAGCGCCGCGGCGTAGTTCTCCACCAGCTTCGTGTCGTCGAACGACGTCTTGCCGATGATGAAGTGCAGGTTCGAGTGCTTGTCGACGCGGAACTCGATCTTGCCGCCCTTGATGTCCGTGACGGCCTTGGCCACGTCGGGGGTGACGGTGCCGGTCTTCGGGTTCGGCATCAGACCACGCGGGCCGAGGACGCGGCCGAGGCGGCCGACCTTGCCCATGAGGTCCGGGGTGGCGACGACGGCGTCGAAGTCCAGGCGGCCCTTCGAGACCTCGTCGATCAGCTCGTCGGCACCGACGATGTCGGCGCCCGCGGCACGCGCGGCCTCGGCACGGTCACCGGTCGCGAAGACCAGGACCCGGGCGGTCTTACCGGTGCCGTGCGGAAGGTTCACGGTGCCACGGACCATCTGGTCGGCCTTGCGCGGGTCGACACCCAGACGGAAGGCGACCTCGACGGTGCCGTCGAACTTGGTCGTGGAGGTCTCCTTGGCGAGACGGACGGCCTCGAGCGGGGCGTACTGCTTCTCCCGGTCGATCTTGGCGTCCGCAGCGCGGAGGGCCTTGCTGCGCTTGCTCACAACTGCTCCTGTGTGTTCTGAAAGGAGTCGTGGTACGGGCCGAGCAGGCCCTGCCACGTGCGACCGGCTACGGCCGCTTGACTGCTACGGGGTACGGGGCTCAGCCCTCGACCGTGATGCCCATGGAACGGGCGGTGCCGGCGATGATCTTCGACGCGGCGTCCAGGTCGTTGGCGTTGAGGTCGGGCAGCTTGGTCTGGGCGATCTCGCGGACCTGCGCCTCGGTGATCTTGGCGACCTTGGTCTTGTGCGGCTCGCCGGAGCCCTTCTCCACACCCGCGGCCTTGAGGATCATCTTCGCGGCCGGCGGAGTCTTGGTCACGAAGGTGAAGGAACGGTCCTCGTAGACCGTGATCTCCACCGGGATGACCCAGCCACGCTGCGACTCGGTCGCGGCGTTGTAGGCCTTGCAGAACTCCATGATGTTGACGCCGTGCTGACCCAGCGCCGGGCCGACCGGCGGAGCCGGGTTCGCCGCACCGGCGTTGATCTGGAGCTTGATGAGCCCCGTGACCTTCTTCTTCTTGGGAGGCATTACTCTCCGGGTCCTTTCGGTTCGGGTCCTGCCTGCGAGCGGGGGACAACCCGGACGCAGGCATACCGCACAACGATAACGGGTATAGATGCGCGGCTGAAAACCGCGCAGGTCAGGCGCCCGCTCGAGCGTTCGCCTGACCTGCGCGGAAGCGGTTGGTCCAGGAAGAACTAGTTCTTCTGGATCTGGTCGAAGGAGAGCTCGACCGGCGTCTCGCGGCCGAAGATCTCCACCAGGCCCTTGACCTTCTTGGAGTCGGGGTTGATCTCGTTGATGGTCGCCTGGAGCGTGGCGAACGGGCCGTCGGTGACGGTGACCGAGTCGCCGACCTCGAAGTCCAGCACCTGGACCTCGACCTTGCGCTGCGGCGCGGGCTTGCCCTCCGCCTCGGCGGCCTCGCGGGCGGCCTTCTCCTCCGCCTCCGGGGCGAGCATCTTGACGATCTCGTCCAGGGTCAGCGGGTAGGGGTCGTAGGCGTTGCCGACGAAGCCGGTGACGCCGGGGGTGTTGCGGACGACGCCCCAGGACTCGTTGGTCAGGTCCATGCGGACCAGGACGTAACCCGGCAGCTTGTTCTGCTTGATCGTCTTGCGGTCGCCGTTCTTGATCTGGACGACCTCTTCCTGCGGCACCTCGGCCTGGAAGATGTAGTCCTCGACGTTCAGCGAGACGGCGCGCTGCTCGAGGTTGGTCTTCACGCGGTTCTCGTAACCGGCGTAGGTGTGGATCACGTACCACTCGCCGGGCAGGGTGCGCAGTTCCTCGCGAAGGGCCTGGACGGGGTCGACGGGCTCGGCCTCCTCGACCTCGGCCTCCTCGACCTCGGCATCGGCCTCGGTCTCCGCCTCGTCGTCCTCGACGTGCAGGGCGGTTTCCTCGGCAGGCTCACCCAGTGCGGCTTCCGCAGCCTCGAACTCGTCCTCGTCGTCCGCGCCCTCGACGATGTCGAGCTCGTCGTCCACCGTCTCGGCAGCAGCCCCGCGAGGCTCGGTGGCGTCGTCGTTCAGGTTCGGGTCAGACACGATGGCTGCTTCTTCCTGGATACATAGGGGTGGAACATGCGAAAACGGGCGCCGGTACCACGGCGCCCTTCGCTCTCGGCTCAGCCGAAGACGTACTTGGCCGCGTGGTTGAGCCCATAGTCAATCACGGTCACCAACGCGATCATGATGGCGACGAAGAAGATCACCACGGTGGTGTACGACGACAGCTGGTTGCGCGTCGGCCAGACGACCTTGCGGAGTTCCGCGATGATCTGGCGGTAGAAGATGGCGAGGCGCTTCAGGGGGCCCTTCTTGGCGCGCTTGCCGCCCTTGCGGGACTTCTTCTGGGTCTCCTGCACCTCGTCCGCGTCAGGCGTGTCGATGGAGCCCACGGCGTCCGTCATTCGTCCTCACCTGATCCCGGGTCGTGGCCGTGCCGCGCCCGGTTACTGAGCCGCACGGCGGTGCATTGCTGTACGTACATGCGCACACATCCTGGCGGTGTGTGTAGCAGGGCCGGAGGGACTTGAACCCCCAACCGCCGGTTTTGGAGACCGGTGCTCTACCAATTGAGCTACGACCCTTTGTGTGCTCCCCAACGTACCGCATACGACCGGGTGCTCGGTGTGCACCGGTCGGGGCGCGGCTGCTGAAGGCCAACGAGGTGAGAGTGTACGTGGTCCCGCGCCCGGCGTCGAACAGAAAGTGCCCGTTCGGGACCACCGCACGGAAGATCGTCCTGGCCGCGGGGGGAATTCGGACCCTTGTTCACGACTCGGCCCGATGCTGTTCAGTGGGTGAAACCGGCGTGCCGTGCAGGTTTCCGGTCTGGAAGCATGGGGCCCATGAGCGCTGCAACCCCTCCCACCGAGCGCCGGGTCTCCGCCCGAATCGGCGCGATCTCCGAGTCCGCCACCCTCGCCGTGGACGCCAAGGCCAAGGCCCTCAAGGCCGCCGGGCGTCCGGTGATCGGCTTCGGCGCGGGCGAGCCCGACTTCCCGACTCCCGACTACATCGTCGAGGCGGCCGTCGAGGCCTGCAAGAACCCCAAGTACCACCGGTACACCCCGGCCGGCGGCCTGCCCGAGCTGAAGGCCGCGATCGCCGCGAAGACGCTGCGCGACTCCGGCTACGAGCCGGACGTCTCCGAGATCCTCGTCACCAACGGTGGCAAGCAGGCCATCTACGAGGCCTTCGCCGCGATCCTCGACCCCGGCGACGAGGTCATCGTGCCGGCGCCCTACTGGACGACGTACCCGGAGTCGATCCGGCTGGCCGGCGGTGTCCCGGTGGAGGTCGTCGCGGACGAGACGACCGGCTACCGGGTGAGCGTGGACCAGCTCGAGGCGGCCCGCACGGAGAAGACGAAGGTCGTGCTCTTCGTCTCCCCCTCGAACCCGACCGGCGCGGTCTACAGCGCCGAGGACGCCGAGGCGATCGGCCGCTGGGCCGTCGAGCACGGCCTGTGGGTGCTGACGGACGAGATCTACGAGCACCTCGTCTACGGCGACGCGAAGTTCACCTCGCTGCCCGCGGTCCTGCCCGAACTGCGGGACAAGTGCATCGTGGTCAACGGTGTCGCGAAGACGTACGCGATGACGGGCTGGCGCGTGGGCTGGATCATCGGCCCGAAGGACGTCGTGAAGGCCGCGACGAACCTGCAGTCGCACGCCACGTCGAACGTGTCCAACGTGGCCCAGGTCGCGGCCCTGGCCGCCGTCTCCGGCGACCTGTCGGCCGTCGAGAGGATGCGCGAGGCCTTCGACCGCCGCCGCAGGACCATCGTGCGGATGCTCAACGAGATCGACGGCGTCCTGTGCCCGGAGCCGGAGGGCGCCTTCTACGCGTACCCGTCGGTGAAGGCCCTGCTCGGCAAGGAGATCCGCGGCAAGCGCCCGCAGAACACGGTGGAGCTGGCCGCGCTCATCCTGGAGGAGGCCGAGGTCGCGGTCGTCCCGGGCGAGGCCTTCGGCACCCCTGGTTACCTGCGGCTGTCGTACGCGCTCGGCGACGAGGACCTGGTCGAGGGCGTGAGCCGGATCCAGAAGCTGCTGGCGGAGGCGCAGGACTGACGTCCCCGCCAGAGGAGGACGGAGGGTAGTAGTTCCACTACCCTCCGTCCTCCTTCATTTGTGCGAGCAAGACCACGTTCGGGGAATCCGCTACCGGGACGCCGGAGACGTACGGCAGGATCCTCCAATGCTGAGCTCTTCAGGGGGGAACCCCCCGAACCCCCCGTGTGTACGTGATGTCTCTGAGCTGCCGAAAGCCCATCTGCACCTGCACTTCACCGGGTCGATGCGGCCCACCACCCTGCTGGAACTGGCCGACAAGTACGGCGTGCGCCTGCCCGACGCGCTGACCGACGCACTGACCAGCGGGGAGCCACCGAAGCTGCGGGCGACGGACGAGCGGGGCTGGTTCCGCTTCCAGCGGCTCTACGACGCGGCGCGCTCCTGCCTCAGACAGCCGGAGGACATCCAGCGGCTGGTGCGGGAAGCTGCCGAGGAGGACCGCGCGGACGGCTCCGGCTGGCTGGAGATCCAGGTGGACCCGACCTCGTACGCGCCCCGGCTGGGCGGGCTGATCCCGACGCTGGAGATCATCCTCGACGCGGTGGACACCGCGTCGCGGGACACCGGCGTCGGCATGCGGGTGCTGGTGGCGGCCAACCGGATGAAGCACCCCCTGGACGCGCGCACCCTGGCCCGGCTGGCGGTGCGGTACGCCGAGCGGGGCGTGGTCGGTTTCGGACTGTCGAACGACGAGCGCCGGGGCATGGCACGTGACTTCGACCGCGCCTTCGCCATCGCCAGGGACGGCGGTCTGCTGTCGGCCCCGCACGGCGGCGAGCTGACCGGTCCGTCCTCGGTCCGGGACTGCCTGGACGACCTGCACGCGAGCCGGATCGGTCACGGCGTGCGCGCGGCGGAGGACCCGCGGCTGCTGAAGCGGCTCGCCGACCGGGGCGTGACCTGCGAGGTGTGCCCGGCGTCGAACGTAGCGTTGGGTGTGTACGAGAAACCGGAGGACGTTCCGCTGCGCACGCTCTTCGAGGCCGGGGTCCCGATGGCGCTGGGCGCCGACGACCCGCTGCTCTTCGGCTCGCGGCTGGCCGCCCAGTACGAGATCGCCCGCCGGCACCACGGCTTCACGGACGCCGAACTGGCGGAACTGGCCCGGCAGTCGGTCCGGGGTTCGGCTGCGCCGGAGGACGTCAAGGCCCGGCTGCTGGCCGGGGTGGACGACTGGCTGGCCGGCCCGGCCGCCTGAACCGGTCGTGGTGAGGATCCCTCTTGTAGCAGATCAGCACCTCCACTGGATGCCCGCCGCCGGGCGGCTGCGCCGGCACCGGAAGCCCGGACATCAGCACCGAGTGGCCCTCGGCGACACCTTTCTGGCGCGGTCCCCATCCCGCCGCCTGTCGGCCCTGGGCCCGCGGAGCCGCAAGGACGCCGGGGTCGCGGCCCGGCTGACACGTACGGTCCTGCGGGCCATGGGGGCCGAGGGCGTGCGGCGAGTGCTCGTGGTGAGCGCGGGTCCCGTCGGGCCCGAGCCGGAGGGTGACGGCTTCCTCGACAGGGGTGTGCGCAGGATCGTGTCGGCGTTGCTGAAGGACGTCTACGCCGACCTGCGGGATACGGAGGACGAGCTGGCCCGCAGTAGCACGGACTGGACGTCCGTACGGCCGCCACGGCTGCGGGACAAGCCCCTCACCGGTTCGTACCGGACGGTCGTCGGCGGTTTCCCGCCCCGGGGCCGCTTCATCGCGCGGGCGGACGTGGCCCACGCGATGCTGCGGATGATCGAGGATCCGGGGACGGTGAGGCAGGGGGTGGGGGTGGCGTACTGACAGCGCGATGAAGCGGCCCCGGGGGGCTTGCCTACAGGTTCACGCCCACTGTCACCGGCTCGTTGACCAACGTGATGCCGAAGGCCTCGCGGACTCCGGCGACGACCTCGCGGGCGAGGGCCAGCAGGTCCTCGGTGGTGGCGCCGCCCCGGTTGGTGAGGGCGAGGGTGTGCTTGGTGGAGATCCGGGCGGGCCCGGTGCCGTACCCCTTGGTGAAGCCCGCCTTGTCGATCAGCCAGGCGGCCGAGGTCTTGGTGCGGCCCTCCCCCGCGGGGTAGGCCGGCGGCTCCACGCCGTCGCCGAGCCGCTCCCGTACGCGCGCGCGGAAGGCCTCGAACCGGGCGTCCTCGAGGATCGGGTTGGTGAAGAACGATCCGGCCGACCAGGTGTCGTGGTCGTCGGGGTCCAGGACCATGCCCTTCCCGGCGCGCAGCTTCAGGACGGTCTCGCGGGCGGCGGCGAGCGGCACCCGCTCGCCGGGCTCGACGCCGAGCGCACGGGCCGCCTCGGCGTACCTGATCGGCGCCGACAGTCCGTCGGCGTCCTGCAGCCGGAAGCGGACGCGCAGCACCACGTAGCGCTCGGGGTCGGCCTTGAAGCGGCTGTGGCGGTAGGAGAAGGCGCACTCCTCGTTGGTCAGCGTGACCGTCTCGTGGGCCCGGCGGTCGTAGGCGGTCACCTCGGTGATGACCGAGGAGACCTCCTGGCCGTAGGCGCCGACGTTCTGGATCGGTGTCGCGCCCGCCGAGCCCGGGATCCCGGCCAGGCACTCGATGCCCGCGAGCCCGGCCTCCACGGTGCGGGCCACGGCGTCGGTCCACACCTCGCCCGCGGCCAGCTCCAGCGTGCTGTCGCGCAGTTCGAAGCCGGTGGTGCCGATGCGCAGGGCCGTGCCGTCGAAGCCCTTGTCGCCGATGACCAGGTTCGAGCCGCCTCCGATGACCAGCAGCGGGGTGCCGGTGGCGTCGGCCTCGCGGACGGTGTCGATCACCTCGGCGTCGGTGGTGGCGGTGACCAGGCGGGCCGCTGGGCCGCCCAGCCGGAAGGTGGTCAGCGGGGCGAGGGGGGCGTCGTGGAGTTCCTGCACGCGCTCAAGACTACGAGACGGCACCGACAGCCCTGCCCGCTCGCCCCGGGCGAGCCCGTGGCGGACCGCCACGCGCGCGTACGGCCCCGTCGGCTGGACGGGGCCGTACGCGCGCGTGCCGTGGGCGGTGGCGGTGGGCGGTCAGTGGGCGGCGGGCTGCAGGGCCGGCTCGCCGGCCTGGTCGGCGGGCTGCTCGCCGGTCTGGTCGGCGGGCTGCTCGCCGGTCTGGTCACCGGTCGCCTCCGCGGTGCGGGAGGCGCTGCGCCTCCCGGGGATCACCAGGGCCGCGACCGCCGCGAGGGCGACCACCGCGGCGCCGGTCACGAGGGCGGGCCGCAGTCCGTCGACGAAGTTCCGTGCGGACTCGTAGCCGCCCTGTGCCGAGAAGATCGAGGACATGACCGCGACGCCGAGGGCGCCGCCGACCTCGCGCAGTGCGTTGTTGGCTCCGGAGGCGATGCCCTGTTCCTGCGGGCGGACGCTGGACATCACCAGGTTGGCGGCCGGGGCGAAGTACAGGGCCATGCCGATGCCGCTGACGATGAGGCCGGGCAGCTGCGCGGCGTAGGAGACGTCGACCGTGTCCACGGCGGCCAGGAAGCCCAGCCCGACTGCCTGGAGGAACAGCCCGGCGGCCACGACCGGGCGGCCGCCGATGCGGTCGGAGAGGATTCCGGCGATCGGTGCGACGAGCATCGGCATCCCGGTCCAGGGCAGCATCCGCAGACCGGCCTCGGTGGGCGAGTAACCGAGCACGCCCTGCATGTACTGGCTGAGCAGGAAGATCGAGCCGAACATGCCGAGGAACATCAGCAGGCTTGCGGCGTTGATGCCGGCGAAGGCGCGGGAGCGGAAGAGCCGCATCGGGAGCATGGGGTTCTCGGCCCGGGAGCCGTGCAGCACGAACCCGGCCAGCAGCGCGGTGCCGACGAGCAGACCGGTGAGGACGACGGAGTCGGTCCAGCCGTCGGCGGGTCCGCGGACCAGGCCGTAGACGACCCCGAAGAGGCCGCCGCTGGCGAGCAGGGTGCCGGGGACGTCGAGCCGGGCACCGGCGCCGTGGGACTCGGCCAGGCGCAGACGGGCGAGCGGCAGCAGGGCGACGCCCAGCGGCACGTTCAGCCAGAAGATCCAGTGCCAGGAGATGTGTTCGGTGAGACTGCCGCCGATCAGCGGCCCGGAGGCGACCGCGAGGCCGTTGACGGCGCCCCAGATGCCGTACGCCATCCCGCGTTTGGCGGCGGGCACGGCCGCGGTCAGCAGGGTCAGGGTGAGCGGCATCATCACGGCCGCGCCGGCGCCCTGGACCGCACGGGCGGCGATGAGGGAACCGATGCCGGGCGCCATGGCGGCGGCCGCGGAGGCTCCGGTGAAGACGGTGAGCCCGGCGAGGAAGAGCCGTCGGCGGCCGAAGCGGTCGCCGAGGGCCGCTCCGAACATCAGCAGGACGGCGAAGGTGAGCGTGTAGGCGCTCACGGTCCATTCCAGGTCGTCCAGAGCGCCTCCCAGGTCCTTGCGGATCGAGGGCAGCGCGGTGGTGACGACGAGGTTGTCCAGGGCCGCCATGAATCCGGCGACGCTGGTGATGACGAGGGCCCAGACGGCTCCCCCGCGACGTGTGCTCTGCTCTGACATCTCTCCCCCTGGGAGTGCTGACGGTTCGCTACTTAGTTATTACTGACTAACTTTGGCGGCCATGCGGCGGCGACGCCACCCCCTCGACCCGCGCTACTTCTCCGGCCGGCCCGTGACGCGCGCCGACGGGTACAGCCCTTCCCACACCCGGTGCCCGGGAGGAAAACCCATGGCCACCAGGCAGTTGACCAGCATCCCGTACGCCATGAAGGTGGTCGTCTCGTTCACGTCCGCGCCGAGCGGCAGGTGCACGACGTCCCAAAGACGCATCCAGTCGGCCCGCACGGACTCGCCGAAGGCGGTGTCACCCTCCTCCTCGGCCGCCGCGACCGCGACGTACATCTGCATCTGCATCATCAGCCGCTCGGGCCGTTCCTCGATGACCTGGATGTACGCGGTCGCCATGGCATGCAGGGCCTCTTCGCCCTTCAGCCCGTCGGCGGCCTCCTCGAAGGCACGGATGGTCTCCTCCATGCACCGCTCGGCCGCCGCGAGGAAGATCGCCTTCTTGCCCGGGAAGAGCCGGAAGAGATACGGCTGCGAGACACCGACCCGCTTGGCGATCGCCTCGGTGGACGTCCCGTGATAGCCGCCCCGCGCGAACTCGCTCATCGCCGCGCGGATGACGCTCTCACGCCTCTCGTCTGCGCTCATCCTGACCATGCCCATAAGTTAGTACTCAATCACTAACTACGTCAAGGGGTCTGTGCACCCGGCCGTGAACGACGGTGGGCCGCGACCCGTTCACGGGTCGCGCAGCGCCGGGAGCAGTACCGGCGCTCGGGCCCCTGCCCCTGTGTGATGAAGACGTTCCCGCAGGCGGGCGAGGCGCAGACCCGGCCAGGTGGGCGCTGGTGATCCCACACGAGGACGGCGAGCGCCAGACAGGAGGAGGCGAGGAGCCACTCGCCCCAGGGGGCGTCGTCGTCGCGGTCGAGATGCGGATGCCATGGCGCGCCACCCCTGTGCGAGGTCAGCCGCAGCGGCCGGGCGCACTCCTGGAGAAGGCGGTTGAGGGTGGCGGCGGCCGTGTCCACGTGATCGGCGGCGAACACCTCGCGGAGCAGCATCGCGGCCGCCCGCATACACCGGACGTCCTGGGCGGTCAGGTGCGGGTGTTCGGTCTCGCCGTACTCGCGCAGTACGGCGGCGACCGCCTCCGGATCAGGGTCCGGGTCGCCGGTCAGGGCGTTGACCAGGGCGGCGGCGCGGCGGGCGTTGGTCAGCACGGAGTGCCGGGTGGACCAGTCGGAGGCGTGGGGCGGCATGCCGGAAACGTAACGCATATTGAGCACTTTTGCGTTGCTTACGTAACGTCGGCCGGATGAAAAAGCGTTACACGAGCGTCTACCTGGCGGGAGCGACGGCCGCCCGCACCGGCGACGAGATGTCCGGCCCGGCGCTGCTTCTGGCCGGACTCGCCGCCGCCGGACCGGCCACCCAGGCGTCGTCGCTGCTCGCGGCCGTGACGGCCGCGGCGGCGGTGGGCGGCCCCGTGCTCGGGGTGTTCCTCGACCGGTCGACGCGACCGGGCCGGCTGCTGGCGGTCGCATCGGCCCTGCACGCGGCCGGACTGCTGCTGGTCCTCTCGGCACTGGGGCGCCTGCCCTACGCCCTCCTCGTCGTGATCGCCGTCGGCACCGGCCTGTTCGGGCCCGCCCTTTCGGGCGGCTGGACCGCCCAACTGCCCCGCGTCGCCCCGCCGGACGGGCTGGCACGCGCCACCGCCCTCGACGCCATGACCTTCGGCGCCGCGAGCCTCACCGGCCCCGCCCTCGCCGGCACCACGGCGGAGCTGCTGGGGGCCCCGGCCGCGGTGCTGCTGTCGGTGACACTCATCGGGGCGGCACTGCCGGTCGCCTGGACACTGCCGGGGCGGCGACCGGCGGCGGGGCGGGTTCTGCGGCGGGACGCCGTGACGGACGGCCGCTGCACCGGCCACCCGGCACGGGTACCGCACCGAAGCACGGTGTTGGCCGACCTCGCCGCCGGTCTGCAGTGCATCGGGCGCAGCCCGTCCCTGGCCGGGGCCACGCTCACGTCGGTCGCTTCCTGCGCGGCACAGGGCGTGCTGATCACCTGTACGCCGTTACTCGGGGCGCGGTTCTTCGGGGGAGCCGGGCGCGGCGCGTTGCTGCTCTCCGGGATCGCCGTCGCGTCCCTCGCCGCGAACGCCGCCCTCGCCCGCTCCCCCGGACGCCGACTTCCTCCGGACGCGGTGGTCCGGGTCGGCGCGCTGCTGCAGGCCGCCGCTCTCGCCCTGGCCGCGATCGGCCGCCCGGCGCTGCTGGCCGTCACGGTGGTGCTCTCCGGCGCCGGGGAGGGGCCACAGCTCACCGCGCTTTTCACGGTGCGGCACCGGGAGGCGCCGGAGCGGTTGCGCGGCCAGGTCTTCACCACCGGCGCCAGCCTGAAGATCGCCGGCTTCGCCCTGGGCGCGGCGGCCGCGGGCCCGATGGCCGAGCGGTCACTGCCGGGCGCCCTGCTCACGGCGGCCGGTCTGCACGTCGCCGGGGCACTGTTCGGCGGGGGCGGGACGTCCGACGCGTAAGGAGGACCCGAGCAAGCAGGGACCTCACAGGCAAGCACCCCACGGGCGAGCACCCCACAAGTAAGGGGCACCCGACCAGTGCGGGTGCCCCTTACGTCTGCCGTCCGTCCTCCGGCCGGGCCCTCAGGCGAGTCGTACGACCGCCCGGGACATGCCGAGTACCTTCTGCCCTGCGCTGGTAGCCGTCAGGTCGACGCGGACGGTGTTGTCGTCGAGCTTGGCCGCCACCTTGGCGCTGACCTCGATCGTGGCGCCGTCGTCGTCGTCGGGGACGACGACGGGCTTGGTGAAGCGGACGCCGTACTCGACGACGGCGGCCGGGTCCCCGGTCCAGTCGGTGACCACGCGGATCGCCTCGGCCATGGTGAACATGCCGTGCGCGATGACGTCCGGCAGACCCACCTCCTTGGCGAACCGCTCGTTCCAGTGGATCGGGTTGAAGTCCCCGGAGGCACCCGCGTACCGCACGAGGGTGGCACGGGTCACAGGGAAGGTCTGCGCCGGCAGTTCGGTGCCGACCTCGACGTCCTCGTACGCGATCTTCGCCGTCATCGCTTCCTCACGCCTCCGTGTCCGCCGCACGGGCCACGAGCTTGGTCCAGGCGGTCACGACGTGCTCGCCCGCCTCGTCGTGGACCTCGCCGCGGATGTCCAGGATGTCGTTGCCCGCGAGGGACTTGATCCCCTCGATCGTCGAGGTGACCGTGAGCCGGTCACCGGCGCGCACGGGGCGGGTGTAGACGAACTTCTGGTCGCCGTGCACGACCCGGCTGTAGTCGAGACCGAGCTGCGGGTCCTCGATGACCTGCCCCGCGGCCTTGAAGCTGATCGCGAAGACGAAGGTCGGCGGGGCGATCACGTCGGGGTGGCCGAGCGCCTTGGCGGCCTCCGCGTCCGTGTACGCCGGGTTGGTGTCCCCCACCGCCTCGGCGAACTCGCGGATCTTCTCCCGGCCCACCTCATAGGGCTCGGTGGGCGGGTAGGTCCGCCCCACGAAGGACTGGTCGAGCGCCATGGGCTCGGCACCTCCTGCTTGCTCTACTGACCGGTACGGGTCGTTCAACGACGTGAGGCCGCCCCCGATACTCGGGGACGGCCTCACGTACGAGCCTGATTTATCGCGTCTCGCGGTGCGCGGTGTGCGCATTGCAACGCGGGCAGTGCTTCTTCATCTCAAGACGGTCCGGGTTGTTACGCCGGTTCTTCTTGGTGATGTAGTTCCGCTCCTTGCACTCCACGCAGGCCAGCGTGATCTTCGGGCGGACGTCGGTGGCAGCCACGTGAGTGCTCCTTGACGAACGGGTAGGTTATTCAACGCAAGAAAGAGTAGCCGACTGAAGGACCGACCCCGCAATCGGCTACTGTGTGTAGCGGTGACCGGACTTGAACCGGTGACACAGCGATTATGAGCCGCTTGCTCTACCGACTGAGCTACACCGCTGCGATGCGATCGGATCCCGCCTCACGGCGGGAACCTCTCCCATCAGAGCCCCAATACGGAATCGAACCGTAGACCTTCTCCTTACCATGGAGACGCTCTGCCGACTGAGCTATTGGGGCGAGCGATGAAGACATTACACGCTCGGCTGCCGTTCACCCAAATCCATTGCGGGCGACCGACCCGCCCCGGTCCGGCAGGGCTCTCCCGGCCCCCTCGGCCCCTCCCGTGTGCCCCGCGACCAGCACCGCCCGCGCGGGACCACGCCGGTACGACTATTGCGCTCCTCCCCGCCGGGCTCGACTCACCGCCCTAGGCTCGACTCACTCTGCGTGATCATGCCCCCCGTTCACGCAGCCCCGAACCCTGGAGCGCGATGCCCGAGAGCCAGCCGCAGCCGCCTTCCTCGTCGTCGGACCCGTCGTCCCGCTCCCCGGGCTCGCCGGGGCAGCCCGACGCCGCGCCCCTCCTGCTGTGCGGGGCACGGCTGACCGACGGCCGGACCGTGGACGTACGGCTGGGCGGCGGACGCATCGAGGCGGTCGGTACGGCCGGCAGCCTCGCGCCGGGACCGGCCCGGGCCGGCTTCGCGCGCGTGGACCTCGCCGGGTACCTGTTGCTCCCGGCCCCGGCCGAGCCGCACGCCCACGGCGACACGGCCCTGTCGGCCGAGAGCCAAGGCCCGGTCTCGTACACACCCGACGACGTCCAGCGCCGGGCCACCGAGGCCGCCCTGCTGCAGCTCGGCCACGGGGCGACGGCGCTGCGGGCGCACGTGCGCGTGGGCGACGTCCAGGGTCTGGGCGCGCTGACCGCCGTGCTGCGGGCGCGGCGCTCGTTGCGCGGGCTGGTGGAGCTGTCGGCCGTGGCCGTGCCGCGCGTGCTGACCGGGGTGGCGGGGGCGGACGGGCTGGCGGTGCTGCGGGACGCGATGAAGATGGGCGCCTCCGTGGTGGGCGGATGTCCGGATCTGGACCCTGACCCGACCGGCTACGTGGAGGCGGTGCTGGAGATCGCCTCCGAGCACGGCTGCCCCGTCGACCTGCACACGGACGCCGCCGACCCGGCCCGTCTGTCCCGGCTCGCGGCCATGGCGGGCGGCCTGCGCCCCGGCGTGACGCTCGGACCGTGCGCCGGGCTGGCCCGGCTGCCCACCGAGGCGGCCGCACGCATCGCCGACCGGCTGGCCGCGGCCGGCGTGACCGTCGTCTGCCTGCCCCAGGGCGGCTGCGGGAGCGTCGAGGGACTCGGCACGGCTCCGGTACGGCTGCTGCGCGCGGCCGGGGTCCGGGTAGCGGCCGGCAGCGGCGCGCTGCGGGACGTGTCCAACCCGGTGGGGCGCGGTGACCCCCTGGAAGCGGCCTACCTGCTGGCCTCCCGGCACGGCCTGCGCCCCGAGGACGCCTACGACACGGTCAGCGCCTCCGCCCGCGCGGTGCTCGGCCTGCCCGAAGTGCGCGTCGAGGCCGGTTTCCCCGCCGAGCTGCTCGCCGTGCGCGGCGACCAGCTCGCCGCGGCGCTGTCCCTGGCGTACAGCCGCATCGTGGTGCACCGGGGGCGTGTGGTGGCACGCACCAGCGCGGTGCGCGAGTACTGCAACTCGGCCGCGGCGGCGGAACTGGGGCTGCCGCGGCAGGGCCGGGGCGAGCTGTCCTGAAACCGGCGGCCGGGAGCCACCGGTGGCCGCCGGTGGGGCGGAGCCGAAGTCGTGCGGCGGATGCGTCCCTTCGGGCGTACGGTCGGAAACATGCGCATTGTCATCGCTGGGGGCCATGGTCAGATCGCGCTGCGGCTGGAGCGGCTGCTCGCCGTGCGCGGATACGAGGTAGCGGGCATCATCCGCAAGGCCGAACAGGGCAACGACCTGCGGGAGGTCGGCGCCGAACCGGTTCTGCTCGATCTGGAGTCGGCGTCGGTGGAGGAGGTCGCGGCGTATCTGCACGGCGCGGACGCGGCGGTCTTCGCGGCGGGCGCCGGCCCGGGCAGCGGCACGGCCCGCAAGGAGACGGTGGACAAGGGGGCCGCCGTGCTGTTCGCGGACGCTGCCGTGCGGGCGGGCGTACGCCGGTTCGTGGTCGTCTCCTCCATGGGCGCGGATCCGGCCCACCAGGGCGACGAGGTCTTCGACGTGTACCTGCGCGCCAAGGGCGAGGCCGACGCCTACGTCCGTGGCCTGGACGCCCTGGACTGGACGATCCTGCGCCCCGGTTCGCTGACGGACGACTCCGGTACCGGCCTGGTCCGCCTGGAGGCACACACCGGCCGCGGCCCCGTCCCCCGCGACGACGTGGCGGCCGTCCTGGTGGAACTCGTGGAGACTCCGGCGACGGCGGGCCTGACGCTGGAACTGATCAGCGGGTCGACCCCGGTGACGGTGGCGGTGAAGTCCGTGGCGGGAAACTGAGTCGACTGCCTGACAACTGAGTCGACTGCCTGACATCCGGGTCCGAGCGGGTGGGCGGCACTCAGAACAGGGGCAGCTGCCCGGGGAATTCCGGCAGCTCGTACCCGTCCAACGACGGCTGGGCGGCTCCGAGTTCCGCTTGCCGCCGGGACCCGGAACACGAGACGAGTTCCCCGCTGCGCCGCGCGCCGGGCGGATCATGTCGCGCGAAGCGCCCCGCGACGACGGCGATTTCGCGGCGGCACACGGGGCAGGTTCTGCGACGGGATGACATACGGCCAGTGTCCCCCGTGCGGGCAACGGCGTACCGGCCGGACTCACAGCCCGTCTGCGATCAACGACGTTCGGGCGACGAGGGAGATCACAGGCCTCGGCCGCGCACTTGGGAGAACTCGCCATGCCGGGCGTCGGCCCGGCACAGGGGACCCCTGTTCCTGTTCTGATCACCTTCGGCGCCCCCTTCGCGATCGCGGCGGACGGCCACCACACGAGCAAAGCCTGCTTCCACCGGCCGGCCCCGGCACCTGACATGTCCCCGACCCGAGCGAGCGGGGATGCCGCGAAGCGATGTCGCGCGGCGTGCAACCCACAGTGAGTGTTTGGGAGTACCTATGGGCGGACGTCCAAGCGGCGGCCACCGCTCCCGGTGGTCGCCGCAGGTCGGCACGCGGGCCCGGCGTGCCGGCCGTCGAGGACCGCCCGGCGTGGTGCCGGGCGGCGGCTTTGAAGGAGAAATGCTCCGTGGCTCTCAGCTTTGCCAGGAAGGCAGTCATGGCGACCGTCGCAGTCGCCGCGCTCGGAGGGGTCTCGTTCGGCGCCTCCGCGAGCGAAGCGGCGTCGGGCCCGACGGTCCACCCGGCGTCCGCACCGGCCTCCGGCGTCGCCAAACGGTCTGCTTCCGCTCACCGGCAGGAGCCGCCGGTGGTCACGCAGGTGATCGGCAGCGGCCGAATGGACGGGCACCGCTGGTCGGTGGCGCTGGAGTTCCACCGGACACTGCCCAAGGACTACACCCTGCCCACATACCCCGACGGAACAAAAGCACAGGGCACCTCACTGCTGTGCCAGCGCATGTACATCGGCGGCGTCCGCATCGACCACCAAGGCGGCCCCTGGGCCGACTGCCAACCCGTCACCGGCACACACGACCCCCGCGCCGCAGGCGAAATGGGACTGTGGGGCCTGCACGACAAAGGCCTCAGCGGAAGCCGCCTCATGGTCTCCAACCCCGAAGCCGAAGTCGCCTACGGCGTGATCTCCCTCACCGACGGAACCCAGGTCAAAGCCACCACCGTCACCCTCCCCGGCACCACCTACCGCGCCTGGGCCGCACCCATCCCCAACGGACAGACCATCACCGCGGTCGACCAGTACGACACCCACGACAACCGACTCACCCACGACACCGACTGGCACTGACCGCCACCGTCGGAGGGTCCGAAACTGTGCATTCCAGCGGGTCACGCCGCTGCACGGGGAGGCGTGCGAGTACGGCCGCGTGTTCCAGGCCCTGCGGGAAGAACCGTGACGAACGCGAAGACCTCGGCCCGCCTGCGGCACAGTCCACTGATCGCCCATGAGCACGACGAGGGGCCCGTGACCTGCAATTCGCAGGTCACGGGCCCCTCGTTCCCGTGTGGCGGCGCCAGGATTCGAACCTGGGAAGGCTGAGCCGGCAGATTTACAGTCTGCTCCCTTTGGCCGCTCGGGCACACCGCCGGGGGTGATGCCGGTCGAACCGCTTTTCGGCGGTGCTCCCTGGCAACGACGTAAACAATACCCGATGGGGAGGGGTGCTTCGCCACTCCGTTGATCGGCCCCTCGACGACGCGGGGTGGCTAGGCTGGTGCGGATGCGGTCCGGCCCCGTGCCGGGCTCGGCGGCCGCCGCCGCGCACGCCGACACGCACCCGATACACCCCCGGACACAAGGAGCCACAGGACATGGCCGACTCCAGTTTCGACATCGTCTCGAAGGTCGAGCGGCAGGAGGTCGACAACGCCCTCAACCAGGCCGCCAAGGAGATCTCGCAGCGCTACGACTTCAAGGGCGTGGGCGCCTCCATCTCGTGGTCCGGCGAGAAGATCCTGATGGAGGCGAACTCCGAGGATCGGGTCAAGGCCATCCTCGACGTCTTCCAGTCCAAGCTGATCAAGCGCGGCATCTCGCTGAAGGCGCTGGACGCGGGCGAGCCCCAGCTCTCCGGCAAGGAGTACAAGATCTTCGCGTCGATCGAGGAGGGCATCTCCCAGGAGAACGCGAAGAAGGTGGCGAAGATCATCCGCGACGAGGGCCCGAAGGGCGTGAAGGCGCAGGTGCAGGGCGACGAGCTGCGCGTCAGCTCCAAGAGCCGCGACGACCTGCAGACCGTGATCGCACTCCTGAAGGGCAAGGACTTCGACTTCGCGCTGCAGTTCGTGAACTACCGGTAGAGGACTCCGACAGGGAACTCCCCTGCCAGGAAGGGCGGGCACCCGACGGCGCCCGCCCTTTCCGTCGAGTCAGTCGCGCGAGTTGCCGAACAGGATGCGGTAGACGATCAGCAGGACCAGCGAGCCGCCGATCGCGGCGGCCCAGGTCGCGCCGTCGTAGAAGTGCTTGGACACCGGGTGGTCGAGCCAGCGGGCCGAGATCCAGCCGCCGATGAACGCGCCCGCGATGCCGATGAGGGTCGTACCGATGAAACCGCCCGGGTCGCGCCCGGGCAGCAGGACCTTGGCAATGGCTCCGGCCAGAAGCCCGAGGATGATCCAACCGACGATGCTCATGCCGTGAACCTGCCCTTCCGTACTGTGCCCGCACTGTCCGGTGCTTGAGAATTCGGTGAGGACCGGCTGTCCGGCGTGCACGTGTTCGTGCCGTGTTGATGAACAGGACGTCCCGGGCACACCGGGTGGTTGCATCGGTCAGTAGGGTCCAGCGCATGGCACTCTCCGGTTCAGAGCTGCGCCGCACCCTGGGGGTACGAGACGCCGTGATCGTCGGACTCGGCTCGATGGTCGGGGCGGGCGTCTTCTCCGCACTCGGGCCCGCAGCCCGCGCCGCCGGGTCGGGCCTGCTGCTCGGGCTGGCCGTCGCGGCCCTGGTGGCCTACTGCAACGCCACCTCGTCCGCTCGGCTCGCGGCCCTGTATCCGGCCTCGGGCGGTACGTACGTGTACGGGAGGGAACGCCTCGGGGTTTTCTGGGGCTACCTCGCGGGCTGGGCCTTCGTCGTCGGGAAGACAGCCTCCTGCGCGGCGATGGCACTCACCGTGGGCGCGTACGTCTGGCCCGGGCACGCGCACGTGGTGGCGGTCGCGGCCGTCGTGGTGCTGACCGCCGTGAACTACGGCGGCATCCAGAAGTCCGCCTGGCTGACGCGGGTGATCGTGGCCGTGGTGCTGGCGGTCCTCGCCTGCGTGGTGGTCGTGTGCCTGGCGTCCGGACGGTCCGACGCGGGGAGGCTGGGCATCGGGCTGTCGTCCGGCGGGGGCGGGGTGCTTCAGGCGGCCGGGCTGCTGTTCTTCGCCTTCGCGGGGTACGCGCGGATCGCGACCCTCGGTGAGGAGGTGCGGGATCCGGCGCGCACCATCCCCCGCGCGATCCCGCTCGCCCTCGGTATCGCGCTGGTGGTGTACGCGTGCGTGGCCGTCGCCGCCCTGTCCGTGCTCGGCGCGGGCCGTCTGGGGCACGCGGAGGCACCGCTGGCCGACGCGGTACGGGCGGCGGGGGCGGCGGGACTGGTGCGGGTGGGGGCGGCTGTGGCCGCGCTCGGCTCGCTGCTCGCGTTGATCCTCGGCGTCTCACGGACCACGCTGGCCATGGCCCGCGACCGCCATCTGCCCGGGGCACTGGCCGCCGTGCACCCGCGCTTCCAGGTCCCGTACCGCGCGGAGCTGGCGGTGGGCGCAGTGGTCGCCGTGGTGGCAGCGACAGTGGACGTACGGGGCGCCATCGGCTTCTCCTCCTTCGGTGTGCTGGTCTATTACGCGATCGCCAACGCGTCGGCCTGGACGCTGAGCCCGGCTCTGTGGGCCCGTGCGGTGCCGGCGGTCGGGCTGGTGGGGTGCGTGACGTTGGCGTTCGCCCTGCCGGCGGTCTCGGTGGCCGTGGGGGCGGGTGTGCTGGCGGCGGGAGTGCTGGCCTTCGCGGTACGGCGGTGGGTGGGACTCGGTACCCATGATGCGGGCCGCCACTGACAACCGGGCGGGCCTGTGGACGACGAGCCGATTGTGGACAACCCGGCGCGGACGGAACGCCCCTGAAGGCCGGTCAGGCGAGGTGGTCAGCCGTCAGCGCGTCGCGAACGGCTCGTCCGTCGGCACGATCTCGCGTCCCAGCGGGAACAGGGAGACCGGGATCAGCTTGAAGTTCGCGATGCCGAACGGAATGCCGATGATCGTGAGGCAGAGGGCGATACCGGTGACGATGTGGGCGATGGCCAGCCACCAGCCGGCCAGGACCAGCCACAGGACGTTGCCGACGCAGGAGGCGGCACCCGCGTCGCGGCGCTCGACCGTGGTGTACCCGAAGGGCCACAGGGCGTAGACGCCGATACGGAAAGCAGCGATGCCGAACGGGATCCCGATGATGGTGATGCAGAGCAGCACACCCGCGAGCAGGTAGCCGAGGAACAGCCAGAAGCCGCTCAGGATCAGCCAGATGACGTTCAGAATGGTTCTCACTGGTATCGACCTGCCATCTTCTCGAGCCGGGCGATGCGGTCCGCCATCGGCGGGTGGGTGGAGAACATCTTCGACAGACCCTGCCCCGGGCGGAAGGGGTTAGCGATCATCATGTGGCTGGCGGTCTCGATGCGGGGCTCCGGGGGCAGCGGAAGCTGCTGGGTGCCGGACTCGAGTTTGCGCAGGGCGCTGGCGAGGGCGAGCGGGTCACCGGTGAGCTGGGCGCCGGAGGCGTCGGCCTCGTACTCCCTGGACCGGCTGATGGCCAGCTGGATCAGGGACGCGGCGAGCGGGCCCAGGATCATGATCAGCAGCATGCCGAGCAGGCCGGGGCCCTCGTCGTCGTCGGAGCGGCCGACCGGGATCAGCCAGGCGAAGTTGACCAGGAACATGATCACCGAGGCGAGCGCGCCGGCGACCGACGAGATGAGGATGTCGCGGTTGTAGACGTGGCTGAGCTCGTGGCCGATGACTCCGCGCAGCTCGCGCTCGTCCAGCATCCGCAGGATGCCTTCCGTGCAGCACACGGCGGCGTTGCGCGGGTTGCGGCCCGTGGCGAAGGCGTTGGGTGCCTCGGTCGGGGAGATGTACAGACGCGGCATGGGCTGGCGGGCCTGGGTGGAGAGGTCGCGGACCATGCGGTACAGCCCGGGGGCCTCGAACTCGCTGACCGGCCGGGCGCGCATCGCGCGTAGCGCCAGCTTGTCGCTGTTCCAGTACGCGTACGCGTTCGTCCCGAGGGCGACGATGACCGCGATGATCAGCCCCGTGCGGCCGAAGAGGCTGCCGATGACGATGATGAGTGCGGACAGTCCCCCGAGGAGTACTGCGGTCCTGAGCCCGTTGTGCCGGCGGTGCACGGTGCGCCCTCCAAGTCGTGCATCAGGGGAACCCTTTGGTCCAGTGGACCCTCCCGCTCTGGTCAACGCCAGGTGGCCGCCGCGAGTTCCCTGGTACAGGCGGCGGCGCGTGTCGGCCGTACGGGTGACGTGCCCTTATGGCCCCGCGCGCGTGGGGCTACGGGTGCCCCGTGCGCGCGTGGCGAGTCATCCGAACAGGCCGGTGGCGGCGAAGCGCAGGACCAGTTGGGGTGCGCCGGAGAGGGCGACGCCGAGGACGCCGGTGAGGGTGAGCGCGGCGGTGAGGGGGGCCGGGATCAGGTGGCGGCCGGGCTCGCCCTCGGGGGCCCGGAAGAGCACGGCCGTCCACTGGAGGTAGTAGAAGAGGGCGATCACCACGTTGACGGCCATGACGACGGCGAGCCACCCGAGGCCCGCGTCGACGGCCGCGGAGAAGACGGTGACCTTGGCGAACAGGCCGATGATGCCCGGCGGCAGTCCGGCGAGGCACAGCAGGAAGAAGGCCAGCAGGAGGGCGGTGAGCGGGTTCGACGCGTAAAGGCCCCGGTAGTCGGTGATCCGGTTGCGGGGCCTGGTACGGCCCACCAGTGCGGCCACGGCGAAGGCGCCGAGGTTCACGGCGGCGTACATCAGCGCGTAGGCGACGGTGGAGCCGACGGCCCTCTGGGCGTCCTTGGTGTATCCGGCCGCGGCGATCGGCACCAGCAGGTAGCCGGCCTGGCCGACGGAGGACCAGGCGAGCAGCCGTACGGCGCTGTACGCGCGCGTGGCCTGCTGCCGTAGGGCGCCGACGTTGCCGACGGTCATGGTGAGGGCGGCCAGTACGGCGAGCGCCGGGCCCCAGACGTCGGCGTACGACGGGAAGGCGACGACGGTGACGAGGATCAGGCCCGAGAAGCCGACGGCCTTGCCGACGACCGACAGGTAGGCGGCGATGGGCAGCGGGGCTCCGACGTAGGTGTCGGGCACCCAGAAGTGGAAGGGGACGGCGGCCGTCTTGAAGGCGAAACCGATCAGGGTGAGGACGACGCCCGTCTGGGCGAGGGTGTGGAGCTGCCCGTCGACGTGCTGGATCCGGTCGGCGACCTGGGTGAGGTAGAGGGTGCCGGTGGAGGCGTAGACGAAGCTGATGCCCAGCAGGCTGACCGCGGTCGCGGTGACGGAGGACAGGAAGAACTTCAGGGCCGCTTCGGAGGAGCGCCGGTCGCCGTGCCGGATGCCGACGAGGGCGAAGGCGGGCAGGGAGGCGACCTCCAGGGCGACGATCAGCGTCGCGAGGTCACGGGAGGCGGGCAGGAGGGCGGCGCCCGCGGCCGAGGAGAGCAGCAGGAACCAGTACTCCCCTTCGGGTACGCGCCGGTCCGCGTCCTTGAGCGTGGTGACCGACAGCAGGGCCGCGAGGAGGGCGCCGCCGAGCACGAGGAACTGGATGACGAGGGTGAACCGGTCGGCTGTGTAGCTGCACGCGTGCGTGGAACCGGTGAGGCAGAAGGTGCTGCGGTCGCCGTCCAGGAGGGGCAGCAGCAGGACGGCTGATGCGGCGAGCCCGGCGACGGACACCCAGCCGAGGACCGCCTTGCGGGCGTCCGGCACGAACAGGTCGGCGACGAGGACGGCGAGGGCTACGACGGCCGCGAGGGTGGGCGGGGCGATCGCGAGCCAGTCGACGGACTGGACGGCCGACTCGGCCAACAGGGGCTGGGCCAGGGCGCTCATCGGGTGCCTCCTGCGAGGAGCTGCTGCACGGCCGGGTCGGTCAGGCCGAGGAGCACCTTCGGCCAGAGCCCGGCGACGACGGTGAGGGCGACGAGCGGGGTCCAGGCCGCGAACTCGTAGCCGCGGACGTCGGGGAGCTTCGGAAGGTCCCGCGGTACGGAGCCCATGCACACGCGGCGGACCACGACGAGCATGTACGCGGCCGTCAGCAGTGTGCCGAACGCGCCGATCGCCATGAAGGTGAGGAACGCGGGACGGCTGAGGCCGGCGGCGGGGTCGAACGCACCGAACAGTGCCAGCATCTCGCCCCAGAATCCGGCGAGGCCCGGCAGGCCGAGCGAGGCGACGGCGCCGAAGGCGAGCAGACCGCCGAGGCGGGGGGCCTTGCCGTACAGCGCGGCGCCGCTTTCCTCGGCAAGGGTGTCGAGGTCGGTGCTGCCGGTGCGGTCCTTCAGGGCGCCGACCAGGAAGAAGAGGAGGCCGGTGATGAGTCCGTGGGCGATGTTGGCGAACAGCGCGCCGTTGACCCCGGTCGGGGTGGTGGTGGCGATGCCGAGCAGGACGAAGCCCATGTGGCCGACGGACGAGTAGGCGATGAGCCGCTTCAGGTCGCCCTTCACGCCCTGTTTGGCCAGGGCCAGGCAGGCCAGGGAGCCGTAGATGATCCCGACGACGGCGAGGGCGGCGAGGTAGGGCGCGAAGGTGTGGAAGCCGTCGGGTGCGACCGGCAGCAGGATCCGGACGAACCCGTACGTGCCCATCTTCAGCAGGACGCCGGCCAGCAGGACCGAGCCGACGGTGGGCGCGGCGGTGTGGGCGTCCGGCAGCCAGCTGTGCAGCGGCCACATCGGGGTCTTGACCGCGAGTCCGATCCCGATCGCCAGGACGGCGATGACCTGCACGGATGTGCTCAGCGACCGGCCGTTGTCAGTGGCGAGTGCCACCATGTCGAACGTGCCCGCCTTGATCCCGATCAGGAGCAGGCCGAGCAGCATGACGACGGACCCGAGCAGTGTGAAGAGGATGAACTTCCAGGCGGCCCGGGTCCGCCCCTCGCCGCCCCAGCGGGCGATGAGGAAGTACATCGGGATGAGCACCGTCTCGAACGCGAGGAAGAACAGCAGCAGGTCGAGGACGGCGAAGGTCGCGAGGGTGCCGGACTCGAGGACGAGCAGCAGTGCGACGAACGCCTTCGGGGTCGGGCCCGCGGGCGGCTTGAAGTACGAGTAGAGCGCGCAGAGGAAGGTCAGCAGCGCGGTCAGTACCAGAAGGGGGAGGGAGATGCCGTCGATGCCGAGGTGGATCCGCACGTCGAGTGCGGGGATCCAGCTGATGTCGGTCGTGGCCTGCATCTTCGACGGATGGTGGTGGTCGAAGCCGAGCGCGAGGACGATCGCGGCGATGAGGACGGCGCCGGTGACGGTGACGCCGTGCCGTAGTACGGCCTGCTCGGGGGACTTCCCCTTCAGTCCGGGCGGGGCGGGCAGGAGGGCGGCGACGGCGCCGAGGAGCGGGCCGACGACGACGAACGCCAGAAGGAACTGCATCACGGACTCGTTCATATCGATCACGCCTGCTCACGCTCCCGAGGCGACGAGGAGGACGGCGACCGCCAGGACGACGGTGCCGGCGAGCAGCGCGCTCACATAGGTCTGGACGTTGCCGGTCTGGGCTCGCCGTACGGCGGCCCCGAGCAGGCGGGGCAGTGCGGCCGCGCCGTGTACGTAGGTGTCGACGACCTCGCGGTCCAGGAACCGGACGAGGCTCGCTCCGGCCTGGACCGGGCGGACGAACAGCGCCGTGTACACGGCGTCCAGGTGGAAGCCGACGGCCGCGTGCCGGTGCAGCGGACCGAGCAGCAGCCGTCCGGGGTCGGCCGGGTCGGGCGCGTAGGCCACGTCTCCGTAGACGGGGGCGTGGCTGGCGATGGCTTCCGCCTCGACCAGTGCGGCGTCGCCCTCCGGGTGGGCGGCGACCGCGCCCAGCGGGGCGCGGGCGGCGAGTGCGGTGGTGCGCTGCCAGGCGCCGTAGGTGACGAGTCCGCCGACCAGGGCCAGGCCGGTCCCGAGGATGGATGTGAGGAGGGTCGGGGTGAGGTCGCGGCCGTCGAACCAGCCGGGCAGCGTCCGGTAGGCGAAGGCGCCGAAGGCTAGGGACGGGACGGCGAGCACCCACAGCACGACGGTCATGCTGAGCGGCTGGCGGCCGTGCTCCGGGGCCTCGGCGCCGCGTCCGCGGAAGGCCAGCAGCCACAGGCGGGTGGCGTAGGCGGCGGTGAGCAGGGCGGTGAGCAGTCCGGCGACGAGGATCAGCCAGCCCGCGGCGGCGGGGGCGTGCTCGGTGTGGCCGGTGGCGACGTGCTCGGCCGCGCCGAGGACGGACTCCTTGGAGAAGAAGCCGCTGAAGGGCGGGATCGCGGCGAGCGCGAGGAGCGCCACGGTCATCGTCCAGTAGGCGTCGGGGATGCGGTCGCGCAGATGGCTCATGCGGGACATGCCGGCGAGCGAGTTGGTGCCGGCGGCGTGGATGATCACGCCGGCCGCGAGGAACAGCAGCGCTTTGAAGGCGCCGTGCGAGAGGAGGTGGAAGACGGCGGCGCCGCGGTCACCGACGGCGAGGGCGCCGGTCATGTAGCCGAGCTGGCCGATCGTCGAGTAGGCGAGGACGCGCTTGATGTCGTCCTGGGCGAGCGCGGCCAGGCCCGAACCGGTCATCGTGACGGCGGCCATGACGGCGAGGACGAGCATCGCGGCCGTGGAGGCTTCGAAGACCGGGAGGAGACGGGCGATGAAGTAGACGCCCGCGGCCACCATGGTCGCGGCGTGGATCAGCGCGGAGACGGGTGTGGGGCCCGCCATCGCGTCGGGGAGCCAGGTGTGGAGCGGGAACTGTGCCGACTTGCCGGCCACGCCCGCCAGGAGCAGCAGGGCGATCAGCGTGGGGTGGTGGAGGCCGCCGCTCGCGACGGTCCCGAGGACGCGGGTGATCCGGAAGGACCCGGCGTCGGTCCCGAGCGCGAACAGGCCGATGAGGAAGGGCACGTCGCCGAGCTTGGTGACCAGGAAGGCCTTGAGGGAGGCGGCGCGGGCTTCCGGGGTCTCCCAGTAGTGGCCGACGAGGAAGTAGGAGCAGATGCCCATGACTTCCCAGCCGACCAGCAGCACGATCAGGTCGCCCGAGTAGACGACCAGGAACATCGCGGAGGTGAACAAGGAGACGAGAGCCGCGTACGAGGGGTAGCGCGGGTCGTCACGGAGGTAGCCGGTCGAGTAGACCTGCACGCAGGTGGCGACGACGCCGACCAGGATCGCGACGAGGGCGGCGAAGCCGTCGACGTAGAGGGCCAGCTCGATCGGGACGGAGCCGGTGGGCGTCAGCTCGGTGGCGGAGGTGATCGCCTGGCCCCCGCCCTGGCGGACGGCGACGAGCACGGTGAGTACCAGGGAGACCAGGGTCGGCAGGACGGCGAGCGGGCGGACGAATCCGGGGGCCGTGCGGCCCAGCAGGAGGCCGGCCGCCGCACCCAGGAACGGAAGGAGGGGGACTAGGAGGGCGAGGGTGGTCGTGCTCACGCGGTGGCCTCAGCCTTCTCGGCCGTGGGGGCGTCGCTGTCGGGGCCGTCCGTGCCGTGCCCCTCGGCGGTGTCGCGGAGGCGGTCGATGTCGGAGGTGCCGCGGTTGCGGTACACGGAGAGGACGATCGCCAGACCGATGCCGATCTCGGCGGCGGCGATGGCGATGGTGAACAGGGTCAGGGCCTGGCCGGAGTGCAGGGTCTCCCGGGCGGCCTTGCTGAGCCAGACGTCGAAGGCGACCAGGTTGAGGTTGACGGCGTTGAGCATCAGCTCGACCGACATCAGGACCAGGATCGCGTTGCGGCGGGCGAGTACGCCGTACAGGCCGGTGCAGAACAGGAGGGCGGAGAGTACGGCGGGATAGGCGAGGTGCATCAGCGGACACCTTCCTTGTCGGCCTGGTCCTGCCGCGTGCCGGGGGCGTCCGGAGTGCCGGCCGTGTCCGCCTTGGCCTTGCGGGACAGCACGATCGCGCCGACCAGGGCGGCGAGGAGGAGGACGGAGAGGGCCTCGAAGGGGAGGACCCAGTTCTGGAAGAGGCTCGCGCCGGTGACCTTGGTCGATCCGGCGGCCGGGCCGTCCAGGTCGATCCAGGTGGTGCGGAAGGCGTCGACGACCACCCAGACCAGAGCGGCCGCGGCGGCGACGGCCACGGTGAGGGCGGCCCAGCGGTTGCCGGAGTCGGCGTCCGGTGAACGGCCGATGGGGGCCCTGGTGAGCATCAGGCCGAACAGGAGGAGGACGACGACGGAACCGACGTAGATGAGGACCTGCACCCAGGCGATGAACTCGGCGGTGAGCAGGAGGTACTCCACGGCGAGGCCGCCGAGGGCGACGACCAGCCACAGGGCGGCGTGTACCAGTTGCCGGGTGGTGACGCTGACCAGCGCGGCGCCGAAGGTGACCAGGCCGACGAGGAGGAAGGCGATCTCGACGCCGTTCGGGGATAGGAAGCCGTGCGCTTCGGCGGCGGTGGTGGAGTGCGCCGTGACGAGGCCGGTGGCTGCGGCGAGGGTCATTCCCGGCCCTCCTGCCTCGGCTGGTCCGTCTGCTGCTTGGAGTCCCCCGCCGGCCGGGTCGGCTGCTCGGCGGCGCGGGCCTGCTCGTCGGCGTGCGGCTCGCCGGCATGCGGCTCGCCGGCTGCGGCGCTCTGCTGGGCCACCTCCTGCTGGGCCGCCTCCTGCTGCTGGGCCGCCAGCTTCTCGGCGGTCTTGCGGGCGGCGGCGATCTCCTTCGGCTCCTCCGCGCCTGGATCGAGGGCGGGCGGGGCCGGGACCGTCCACATCCACTCGCGGAGCTTGTCGCGTTCATGGGTGAGGTCGCGGATGTCGGTCTCGGCGTACTCGAACTCCGGGGACCAGAAGAGCGCGTCGAAAGGACAGACCTCGATGCAGATACCGCAGTACATGCAGAGCGAGAAGTCGATGGCGAACCGGTCGAGGACGTTGCGGCTGCGTTCACGGCCGCCGGGGGTCGCCGCCGGGATCGTCTCCTTGTGGGAGTCGATGTAGATGCACCAGTCCGGGCACTCACGGGCGCACAGCATGCAGACCGTGCAGTTCTCCTCGAACAGGCCGATGACGCCTCGTGTGCGGGGCGGCAGGTCGGGCTGGACGTCCGGGTACTGCTCGGTGACGGTCTTCTTCGTCATCGTGCGGAGGGTGACGGCCAGGCCCTTGGCGAGGCCGGAGCCGGGGATGGGGGCCACTAGGAGATCACCACCTTGACGATGCCGGTGAGGGCGATCTGGGCGAGGGAAAGGGGCACGAGAAGCGTCCAGGAGAGTTTCTGCAGCTGGTCCTCGCGCAGGCGCGGGTAGGTGACGCGGAGCCAGATCACCACGAAGGCGAGGATCGCGGTCTTCAGCAGGGTCCAGACCCAGCCGAGGCCGTCGGCGCCCCACGGGCCGTGCCAGCCGCCGAGGAAGAGGACGGTGGTCAGGCCGCACAGGACGACGATGCCGGCGTACTCGGCGAGCAGGAACAGGGCGAAGCGCAGGCCGGTGTACTCGGTGTACGCACCGAAGATGATCTCCGAGTCGGCGACGGGCATGTCGAAGGGAGGGCGCTGCAGTTCGGCCAGTCCCGCCACGAAGAAGACGACCGCGCCGACGATCTGCCAGGGCAGCCACCACCAGTGGAAGGCGTGGAGGATGCCGGGGATCGACACGGTCCCGGCCGCCATGGCCACCGAGGCGGCTGCCAGGAGCATCGGGAGTTCGTAGGCGAGGAGCTGGGCGGCGGTGCGCAGTCCACCGAGGAGGGAGAACTTGTTGGCGCTGGCCCAGCCGGCCATGAGCGAGCCGAGGACGCCGACGCCCATCACCGCGAGCACGAAGAACACGCCCGCGTCCAGCACCTGGCCGACCGCGCTCTCGCTCGGGCCGACGGGGATGGCGAGGAGCACCAGGAGGTACGGCAGGAGGGCCACGGCGGGCGCCAGCTGGAAGATGCGGCGGTCCGCGCCCGCGGGTACGACGTCCTCCTTCTGCGCGAACTTCACGCCGTCCGCGATGAGCTGCGCCCAGCCGTGGAAGCCGCCCGCGTACATCGGGCCGAGGCGGCCCTGCATGTGGGCCATCACCTTGTGCTCGGTCTGGCCGACGATCAGGGGGAAGGTGAGGAAGACGACGAACACGACCAGGAGTCGCAGGGCGACGTCGAGCGCGCCGTTCACTGCGGGCCTCCTGGGGAGTCGTTACGCGCGTCCCCGGGTGAGGACTCCTCGCGGGGTCCGTTCCCAGGGTCGGGCGTGGTTCCGGGCTTGGTCTCGGGTCCGTTCCCGGAATCGGGCTTGGTCTCGGGCTCGGGCTTGGTCTCGGGCTCGTTCCCGGGCTCGGGCACAGGCTCATTCCCGAAATCGGGCTAGTTCCCGGAATCGGGCCTGGCACCGGAATCGGGCTTGGTCTCGGGAGCAGCTCCGGGCTGCGTCTCCGGCCCGGTTCCAGGCCCCGTCTCGGGTGCCGTCCCGGGCTCGGGCTGCGGCTCGCGCTTGGCCTCCGGCTCGTCGAAAGCCGGGCGGGCGTGGTGCCAGGGTGCGTCCGAGCTGTGGGGGGCGGCGCCGCGCGAGGGCCTGGTGGAGGCACCCGGCGGTGGCACGGCCGGCTCCGCGGGTTCCGCCGGTTCCGCGCCCTGCGCACGCTGCGAGGCGGACCCCGCGCTCGCGCTGCGCGCCCGGCGTGGCCCGGCCGGGCCGGCGGCGTCCCGCTGGCTGGCCGACCCCTGCGACGCGCTGCGCGCCCGGCGGGGTGTCGTGGGGGCCGCCTCCGTCTCCGGGGCCTGGCTCACCGAGCCCTCCCCGGCCGTGCGGGTCCGCCGTACCGGCCGTTCGCCCGCCGCGCGCACGGGCCGTTCCCCGGCGGCCGCCGCACGGCCGGCCCCCCGGGCCGGGCGGGCCGGGGCAGGGGGGAGCTGGCCCTTGAGCGGGCCCCACTCGTTCGGGTCGGGGACGCCCGGGGGAAGCATCTGGCGGCGCTTGGGGCCGCCGTGGTCCGATTCGCCGGGTTCCTTGGCGCCCGGCCAGGCCTTGGCGACCCGCGCGGCCAGGACGAAGTCCTTGCGCAGGGGGTGACCCTCGAAGTTCTCGGGGAGGAGGAGGTGGTCCAGGGCGGGATGGCCGTCGAAGCGGACACCGAACATCTCGTGCGTCTCGCGCTCGTGCCAGGCCGCGCCCGCGTACACGCCGACGGCGGAGGCGAGCGTCGGTGCCTCGTGCGCGACCGTGGTGCGCAGCAGCAGACGGCGGACCGGGGAGAGGGCGACGACGTGCGCCGCCACGCGGAAGCCGGTGCCGGGTTCGTCGACCGCGCTCAGCCAGTCGAAGTAGGTGCAGGAGAGCGTCGTACGCGCCGTTTCCAACGCGGTGATCCAGGAGGACGGCGGGACGTCGACCGTCAGGACCTCGTAGGACTCCTCGGCCGTCGCCTGCGCACCGAAGAGGTCCTCGACGGGGGCGGGGAGCCAGCCGACGGTGCTCATCGGGCGTCGCCCCCCTCGCCGGACTCGCCGGACGGCCGCGCCGGTGGTCGCACGAGGCCGCTCTGCAGTGCCGCCGCCGAGGGGCGTGCGGCTTCGCCGGTGCCGTAGCGCTCCCCGAGCGACTCCCGGGCGATCTTCTCCTGGAGCTTCAGGATGCCCTGGAGGAGGGCCTCGGGCCGGGGCGGGCAGCCGGGCACGTACACGTCGACCGGGATGATCTGGTCGACGCCCTTGGTCACCGAGTAGGAGTCCCAGTACGGCCCGCCGCAGTTGCTGCACGCGCCGAAGGAGATGACGTACTTGGGCTCGGGCATCTGCTCGTACAGGCGCTTGACGGCCGGGGCCATCTTGTCCGTGACCGTGCCGGAGACCACCATCAGGTCGGCCTGGCGCGGGCCCGGTGCGAACGGGATGACGCCGAGGCGGATGAAGTCGTGGCGGGCCATGGACGCGGCGATGAACTCGATCGCGCAGCAGGCGAGACCGAAGTTGAAGACCCACAGCGAGTACCGGCGGCCCCAGTTCAGGACCACCTTCATCGGCTCGGGGGCCAGGCGGGCGAGCGCGCCCAGCCGCTTCGGCTCGGGAAGCAGGACGGGCTCGGAAGGAGTGGGGGTCACGTCCATGCCAGGACGCCCTTCTTGTATGCGTACAGCAGGCCGACGGCGAGGAAGCCGAGGAAGATGAACATCTCCACCAGCGTGGTCGCGCCGTAGCCGGGGGCGGCGAAGACGGTCGCCCAGGGGAACAGGAAGATCGAGTCGACCGCGAAGATCACGTAGAGGAAGGCGTAGACGTAGTAGCGGACCTGGGTGTGGGCCCAGCCCTCGCCGACGGGGTCGACGCCGCACTCGTAGGTCAGCAGTTTCTCCGGGGTGGGGACGACCGGCCGCAGCAGACGGCCGGCGCCGAAGGCGACCGCGACGAACAGCACGCCGACCAGGGCCAGCAGTCCGACGACCGAATAGGACCGGAAATAGTCCGCCGCGACTACGGTCGAGCCCCCCAACGTCTCCCGCACCGTGCGTCCCTCGCTCCCTGACCTGGTGACCGCGACGAATCGTGCACCGTGGTGGTTGACGCGATTCGACGATGTGTACGCACGGGAGTCTAGGCCCTGATAAAGAGCGGGTAAGCAGCCCGTCACGGCGTGAGACGGGGTGGGCACGGCGAGGGTGGGGTTTTCCCCCGCTCACGGGGGGCGGCGGACCTCATGGCGCCGCGGCGCCGGGCACGGCACGCTACGCGGTATGACCGCACCCGACTCGACTGCCGACGAGCGCCCTTTGCCGCCGGCGCGCTTCGCCTACGACAAGCACACCTGGAAGGAGATCGCCCATCTCCTGGCCAATCTGCCGGTGGCGCTCCTCGGTTTCACCTACGTCGTCTGCGTGCTGTTCGTCAGCGGCCTGCTGACCGTCACCGTGGTCGGGTTCCCGCTGCTGGCGGCGAGTCTGCTGGGCGCTCGTCAGCTGGGGAAGCTCGAGCGGGGCCGGTCGCGGGTGCTGCTCGGGGTCCGGGTGGAGGAGCCGACCCCGCTGCCGCTCAGGAAGGGCGGCGGGCTGTTCCAGCGGCTGTGGATGGCGTTGAAGGATCCGGTCGGCTGGCGGACTCTGCTGTACGACTTCATCCGGCTGCCCTGGGGCATCCTCACCTTCGTCACCACGCTGACCTCGCTGTTCGTGCTGTGGCCGGTGCTGCCGTTCATCGCGCGGGGCCTGGCGAACGCGGACCGGGCGATGGTGCGCGGGTTGTTGTCGCCCTCGAATGAACTCGAACGCCGTATCGCCGAACTGGAGTCCGATCGCGGGCTGGTGGTGGACACGGCGGCGGCCGACCTGCGACGCATCGAGCGCGACCTCCACGACGGCGCGCAGGCCCGCCTGGTCAACCTGGCGATGGGGCTCGGCCTGGCGAAGGAGAAGCTGCTGGAGGATCCCGACTCGGCGGCCGTCATGGTCGCGGAGGCGCACGGCGAGGTGAAACTGGCGCTGCAGGAGCTGCGCGACCTGGCCCGGGGCATCCATCCGGCCGTCCTCACCGACCGTGGCCTGGACGCCGCCCTGTCCTCCGTCGCCTCCCGCTGCACCGTGCCGGTGAAGGTGACCGCCGACCTGACGGAACGACCCGCCGCCGCGATCGAGGGGATCGCCTACTTCACCGTCTCCGAGCTGCTGCAGAACGTCAGCAAGCACAGCGGGGCGAGGACCGCCTCCGTCGAGGTGTGGCGGTCCGGGGACCGGCTGCTGATCCAGGTCCGGGACGACGGACGCGGGGGCGCGCGGCTGGAGGGCGGCACCGGGATGCGGGGGCTCGCGGAACGGCTCGGTGCCGTCGACGGGCTGTTCGTCGTGGACTCGCCGACGGGCGGCCCCACCACTGTCACCGCCGAGCTGCCCTGGCGGGACCGGACGGAGCCCCCCGGACGCGGGTAGGGAAAACCCCCCACCGAAGACGCCGACGGCCTCCATGGCCCGTCGACCTGCGCCGCACCAGTCTGGACGTACGGCAGGACCGCCGGCGGACGAGGAGAACGGGACGACACCGATGACCATGGGGTACGGACAGGAGTACGGGCAGGGCTACGGGCACCGTGACCGCCCCGGACACCGCGGCACCGACGACTGGGGTCACCGCCGGCGCCGGCTGCCCGCCGCGCTGCGGACGCCGCTGGAGGCGCGCAGCTGGCGGGAGTTCGGCTACGTGCTGCTGAACCTGCCGGTCGCGGTCGTGACGTTCACGTACGCCGTGACGATGGTGGCGCTGGGCGCGGGCCTGCTGGTGACGTTCCTCGGCATCCCGGTGCTGGCCGGCGCGCTGGCGGGGTGCCGGAGCCTGGGGACCATGGAGCGGGCGCGGGCGCGCGGACTGCTCCGGCTGGAGATGGCCGACCCCGAGCCGCTGCGGGTGCGCAAGAACGGCCCGCTGGCCTGGATGGGGGCGGTCCTGAAGAGCGGCACGTCCTGGCGGCACCTGCTGTACACCCTGCTGCACTTCCCGTGGGCGGTGTTCTCCTTCTCCGTCGCCCTCAGCTTCTGGACGTGCGGCTGGACGCTGCTCACGTACCCGCTGTGGTTCTGGGTGTTCCCAATGTACGGCGGGCAGGGCGGGCTCCAGCTGTACGGCGACACCCATCACAGCGTCTATCTCGACAACCCGTTCGAGATCACCGTGACCGCGCTGGTCGGGCTGCTCTTCACGATCGCCACGCCGTGGATCGTCCGCGCCCTGACGATGGTGGACCGGCTGCTGGTGCTGGGGCTGCTCGGGCCGTCGCGGCTGGCCAAGCGGGTGGTGGAACTGGAGTCGGACCGGGGTGTCGTGGTCGACACGGCGGCGGCCGACCTGCGGCGCATCGAGCGTGACCTGCACGACGGCGCTCAGGCCCGTCTGGTGGCACTGGCCATGGACCTGGGGCTGGCGAAGGAGAAGCTCACCGAGGACCCTCAGGCGGCGGCCCGGATGGTCGAGGACGCGCACGGCGAGGTGAAGACGGCCCTGCAGGAGCTGCGGGATCTGGCTCGGGGCATCCACCCGGCCGTCCTCACCGACCGCGGTCTGGACGCCGCCCTGTCCTCCGTCGCCTCCCGCTGCACCGTGCCCGTCCAGGTCGAGGTGGAACTCACCGAACGACCCGCCCCGGCCATCGAGGGGATCGCCTACTTCACGGTGTCCGAGCTGCTGCAGAACGTCAGCAAGCACGCCCGCGCCTCGTCGGCCACCGTGGACGTGTGGCGGTCGGAGGACCGGCTGATGCTCCAGGTCGTGGACGACGGGGTCGGCGGGGCCGGCGTGTCCCCCGGCTCCGGGCTCGCCGGGCTGGCCGAGCGGCTGGACGCGGTGGACGGGATCCTGGTGGTGGACTCCCCGGCCGGTGGCCCCACCCGGGTGACGGCCGAGCTGCCCTGGCGCCGCTGACCTCCGAGGAAATCCCTTGTCCGGCCACGGCCCGCTCCCGATGCTGGAATGCTGAACCTCGTAGGAACAGACGGGGACGGCGGGCGTGGGGGGCCGGAAGATCGTGGAGTACAGGGTGCGGGTGGTCATCGCCGAGGATTCAGTGCTGCTCAGAGAGGGCCTGACCCGGTTGCTGACCGATCGCGGTCACGAGGTCGTCGCCGGTGTCGGGGACGCCGAGGCACTGATCAAGACCATCGACGACCTGGAGGCGCAGGGCTCCCTGCCCGATGTGGTGGTCGCCGACGTGCGGATGCCGCCGACGCACACCGACGAGGGTGTCCGGGCCGCCGTTCGGCTGCGCAGGGCGCATCCCGGACTCGGTGTGCTGGTGCTGTCACAGTACGTGGAGGAGCGCTACGCCACCGAACTGCTGGCCGGTTCCAGTCACGGCGTCGGCTACCTGCTCAAGGACCGCGTCGCCGAGGTACGCGAGTTCGTGGACGCGGTGGTGCGGGTGGCGGGGGGCGGTACGGCGCTGGACCCGGAGGTGGTCGCGCAGCTGCTCGGGCGCAGCCGCAAGCAGGATGTGCTCGCCGGGCTCACTCCGCGGGAGCGGGAGGTCCTGGGGCTGATGGCCGAGGGCCGGACGAACTCGGCGATCGCCCGGCAACTGGTGGTCAGCGACGGAGCCGTGGAGAAGCACGTCAGCAACATCTTCCTGAAGCTCGGCCTGTCGCCGAGCGACGGCGACCACCGGCGGGTGCTGGCGGTCCTCACCTATCTGAATTCCTGATCCGTCCGGTCCCCGGCGAATCGCCGTCCATCATGCGAATGGCCGAGGGAAGGCGACCCTAAGCGACGTAGGGTTGATCCTGGGAAGGTCCACGGGACGACCACGCCCCGGACAGCCGCCTCGAGGAGGTCCAGTTCAGTGACCAGCCAGGTCAGCAGCGCAGCGGAACAGGCCGACGGAGCCGTCGTGGGAGAGCAGCGCAAACCGGCGGGGGTGAAGGACGTCCGCCGCCTCGACCGAGTGATCATCCGGTTCGCCGGCGACTCGGGGGACGGGATGCAGCTCACCGGTGACCGTTTCACGTCGGAGACGGCGTCCTTCGGCAACGACCTGTCCACCCTGCCGAACTTCCCGGCCGAGATCCGTGCTCCCGCCGGAACCCTGCCGGGTGTGTCCTCGTTCCAGCTGCACTTCGCCGACCATGACATCCTCACCCCGGGTGACGCCCCGAACGTGCTGGTGGCGATGAACCCGGCCGCCCTGAAGGCGAACATCGCCGACCTGCCGCGCGGTGCGGAGATCATCGTCAACACGGACGAGTTCACCAGGCGGGCCCTGCAGAAGGTCGGCTATGCCTCCGACCCGTTGGAGGACGGCTCGCTGGACGGTTACAGCCTGCACCCGGTGCCGCTGACGACCCTCACCGTCGAGGCGCTCAAGGAGTTCGATCTCTCCCGCAAGGAGGCCGAGCGCAGCAAGAACATGTTCGCGCTGGGTCTGCTGTCGTGGATGTACCACCGGCCCACCGAGGGCACGGAGAAGTTCCTGAAGACGAAGTTCGCGAAGAAGCCCCAGATCGCGGCGGCGAACATCGCCGCGTACCGGGCGGGCTGGAACTTCGGGGAGACGACGGAGGACTTCGCGGTCTCCTACGAGGTGGCGCCGGCGGCGAAGGCGTTCCCGGTGGGCACCTACCGCAACATCTCCGGGAACCTGGCTCTGGCCTACGGGCTGGTCTCCGCCTCCCGGCAGGCGGATCTGCCGCTGTTCCTGGGCTCGTACCCGATCACCCCGGCCTCCGACATCCTGCACGAGCTGAGCAAGCACAAGAACTTCGGCGTGCGGACCTTCCAGGCCGAGGACGAGATCGCGGGGATCGGCGCGGCGCTGGGCGCGGCGTTCGGCGGCTCGCTCGCGGTGACGACGACGTCCGGTCCGGGTGTGGCGCTCAAGAGCGAGACGATCGGTCTCGCGGTGTCGCTGGAGCTGCCGCTGCTGGTGGTGGACATCCAGCGCGGCGGCCCGTCCACGGGGCTGCCGACCAAGACCGAGCAGGCGGACCTGCTGCAGGCGATGTTCGGCCGCAACGGCGAGGCCCCGGTCCCGGTGATCGCCCCGAAGACGCCCGCGGACTGCTTCGACGCCGCTCTGGAGGCCGCCAGGATCGCGCTGACGTACCGCACACCGGTGATGCTGCTCTCTGACGGCTACCTGGCCAACGGTTCCGAGCCCTGGCGGATCCCCGAACCGGACGAACTCCCCGATCTGCGGGTGCGGTTCGCCACCGGCCCGAACCACACGCTGGACGACGGCAGTGAGGTGTTCTGGCCGTACCAGCGGGATCCGCGGACGCTGGCCCGCCCCTGGGCGGTACCGGGCACGGCCGGGCTGGAGCACCGCATCGGCGGGATCGAGAAGCAGGACGGCAGCGGCAACATCTCCTACGACCCGGCCAACCACGACTTCATGGTCCGCACCCGTCAGGCGAAGATCGACGGCATCGAGGTCCCCGACGTCGAGGTCGACGACCCGCACGAGGCATCCACCCTGGTCCTGGGCTGGGGATCCACCTACGGGCCGATCACCGCCGCCGTACGCCGTCTGCGCAACGCCGGGGAGTCGGTGGCGCAGGCCCACCTGCGCCACATCAACCCCTTCCCCCGCAACCTCGGTGCGGTGCTGCGCAGATACGACAAGGTGGTGATCCCCGAGATGAACCTGGGGCAGCTCGCCATGCTGATCCGGGCGAAGTACCTGGTCGACGCCCACTCCTACAACCAGGTCAACGGCATGCCGTTCAAGGCCGAACAGCTCGCCACCGCGCTGAAGGAGGCCATCGATGGCTGAGACGTCCACGGAAGGCACGGGCACGATCGAGGCGCTCTCCCTCGTGCCGAAGGCCGAGGCCAGGCAGTCGATGAAGGACTTCAAGACCGACCAGGAGGTGCGCTGGTGCCCGGGCTGCGGTGACTACGCGATCCTGGCCGCGGTGCAGGGGTTCATGCCCGAGCTCGGCGTGGCGAGGGAGAACATCGTCTTCGTCTCCGGCATCGGCTGTTCCTCGCGCTTCCCGTACTACATGAACACCTATGGGATGCACTCCATCCACGGCCGCGCCCCCGCCATCGCCACCGGCCTGGCCACCAGCCGCCGGGATTTGTCGGTGTGGGTGGTCACCGGTGACGGCGACGCGCTGTCCATCGGCGGCAACCACCTCATCCACGCCCTGCGCCGCAACGTCAACCTCAAGATCCTGCTGTTCAACAACCGGATCTACGGCCTGACCAAGGGCCAGTACTCCCCCACCTCCGAAGTCGGCAAGATCACCAAGTCCACGCCGATGGGGTCCCTCGACGCCCCCTTCAACCCGGTGTCACTGGCGCTGGGCGCGGAGGCGTCCTTCGTGGCGCGGACCATCGACTCCGACCGCAAGCACCTCACCGAGGTCCTGCGCGCCGCGGCCGGCCACCCGGGCACGGCGCTGATCGAGATCTACCAGAACTGCAACATCTTCAACGACGGTGCCTTCGACGCCCTCAAGGACAGGCAGCAGGCGGAGGAGGCCCTGATCCGCCTCGAGCACGGCCGGCCGATCCGCTTCGGGCCCGACGGCAGCCGCGGGGTCGTGCGCGACCAGCGGACCGGCGATCTCGAGGTGGTCACCGTCACCCCCGAGAACGAGGCCGACATCCTGGTCCATGACGCCCACGCGACGTCCCCGACCACCGCGTTCGCCCTCTCCCGGCTCGCCGACCCCGACACCCTGCACCACACTCCGGTCGGCGTGTTCCGCTCCGTGGACCGTCCGGTCTACGACGAGCAGATGACCGAGCAGCTCGACACGGCCGTCGAACGGCAGGGCAAGGGCGACCTGGCCGCCCTGCTGGCCGGTGGCGACACCTGGACCGTCGTCGGCTGAACGAGGGGGATGTCTCAGGAGGCCCGGGTCTGTGCCGCCCGGGCCTCGTCGTATGCGGCGCGGGCCTGCTCCACGTCGTCCATCCGTTGCTGCGTCCACAACGCGAGCCCCCGCACCTGCTCCGCCGCCTCGCGGCCCAGTCCAGTCAGGGAGTAGTCGACGCGCGGCGGGATGACCGGCTGGGCGTCCCGGTGGACCAGGCCGTCGCGCTCCAGGGTCTGCAGGGTCTGGGTGAGCATCTTCTCGCTGACCCGTCCGATCGCCCGGCGCAGCTCACTGAAGCGGTGGGGGCGGTCGAGGAGGTGGATCAGCACCAGCACACCCCAGCGGCTGGTGACGTGCTCCAGGACGAGGCGGTAGGGGCACATCGCCTCACCCACGGGGTCCAGCTTGCTTACTGCCATGCAAGTACCTTACTTCAAAGTGGGTACTTTCCGGAAGTTAGCGCAGCCTCTAGGGTGAGTGTCAGATACGCACCCCACAAGGAGTTCGCTGAATCATGAGCATCGTCGTCACCGGAGCCACCGGACACCTGGGCCGCCACGTCGTGGAGCAGCTGCTGGAGAAGGTCCCGGCCGAGCAGATCACCGCGGTGGTCCGCACCCCCGAGAAGGCCGCCGACTTCGCCGAGCGGGGCGTGCGCATCGCGGTCGCCGACTACAACGCCCCGGAGACCTTCGACGGCGTCTTCGCCTCCGGCGACAAGGTGCTGCTCGTCTCCGGCAACGAGTTCGACAAGGGCCGCGTACAGCAGCACCAGGTCGTCATCGACGCCGCGAAGGCGGCCGGTGTCGCCCTCCTCGCCTACACCAGCGCACCGGGCAGCCTGACCGCCGCGCTCGCCGACGACCACCGCGGCACCGAGAAGGCACTGCTGGCCTCCGGCCTGCCGTACGCACTGCTGCGCAACGGCTGGTACCACGAGAACTACACCGAGAACCTTGCCCCGGTGCTGGAGCACGGCGCGGTCGTCGCGGCCGCCGGTGACGGCCGGGTCTCCTCCGCCTCCCGCGCCGACTACGCCGCCGCCGCGGTCGCGGTGCTGACCGGCGAGGGGCACGAGAACAAGACGTACGAGCTGGGCGGCGACGTGGCATGGAGCTTCGCCGAGTACGCGGCCGAGCTGAGCCGGCAGACCGGCAAGGAGATCGTCTACAACCCCGTCTCCGTCGAGGCCTTCGAGGGCATCCTGACGGGCGCCGGCCTGCCGGCCCCGTTCGCCGCGATCCTGGCGGGCGTGGACGCGTCCATCGAGAAGGGCGAGCTGGTCGTCTCCAGCGGCGACCTCTCCCGGCTGACCGGCCGTCCGACCACTCCGCTGGCCGAGGCGGTCAGCGCCGCACTCAAGGGCTGAAGTCCCCCGCCCGGCCCTTTGGGCCTCCCACCCCCGCCTGTCATGACCGTATGGCGATACGGGCATGACAGGCGGGGGTGTCCGGCGTTACCTTCGAGCGGGCGGACAGGACGCACGGAGTGAGCAGGAGGAGCCCATGGCGCGGGAGTCGAGGGTTGAGCAGCGGACAGGCCTGCTGAACGGCTTCGCGGCGTACGGGATGTGGGGCCTCGTCCCCCTGTTCTGGCCCCTGCTGAAGCCGGCCGGCGCGGCGGAGATCCTCGCCCACCGGATGGTGTGGTCCCTCGCCTTCGTCGCGGCGGCACTGCTGGCCGTACGGCGCTGGGCATGGGCCGGTGAGCTGCTGCGGCAGCCGCGGCGGCTGGCGCTGGTCACGGTCGCGGCCGCAGTGATCACCGTCAACTGGGGCGTGTACATCTGGGCCGTGAACAGCGGGCACGTGGTCGAGGCCTCGCTGGGGTACTTCATCAACCCGCTGGTCACCATAGCGATGGGCGTGCTGCTCCTGAAGGAGCGGCTGCGGCCCGCGCAGTGGCTCGCGGTCGGCGTCGGCTTCGCGGCCGTGGTCGTCCTCACCGTCGGATACGGGCGGCCGCCGTGGATCTCCTTGTGCCTCGCCTTCTCCTTCGCCACCTACGGACTGGTGAAGAAGAAGGTCAACCTCGGCGGTGTCGAGTCGCTGGCCGCGGAGACCGCGATCCAGTTCCTGCCGGCGCTCGCCTACCTGCTGTGGCTGACCGCGCGGGGCGAGTCGACGTTCAGCACCGGCAGCACGGGGCACGCCGCGCTGCTCGCCTCGACCGGCGTCGTCACCGCGCTGCCGCTGGTCTGCTTCGGGGCGGCCGCGATCCGGGTGCCGCTGTCCACGCTGGGCCTGCTGCAGTACCTGGCGCCCGTCTTCCAGTTCCTGCTGGGCATCCTCTACTTCCACGAGGCCATGCCGCCCGAGCGCTGGGCCGGCTTCGCGCTCGTCTGGCTGGCTCTGACCCTGCTCACCTGGGACGCGCTGCGCACCGCGCACCGGACGGCCCGGGAACTGGCGGCCCGCACCCCGACCGCCGCGCCGGCGGACATGGTCGCCCCGACCGAGCCCGTCACCCCCACCGGCACAGTGGTGCGGCAACCGGAGGGTGTGGCGTCCGCATCAGAAGCGGAACCGGCCTCCTGAACGGTCCCGTTCGGCTATAGGTGGACGGTATGACACAGACGCCTGCCACCACACCGGCACCGCTGCACTTCAAGCTCGTCGTGGACGCCCACGACCCGCACGCACAGGCCGACTTCTGGGCCGCCGCGCTGCACTACGAGATCGAGGACAACAGCGCCTTCGTCGAACGGCTGCTGGAGCTCGGCGCGCTGCCGGGCGAGGCCACCGTGGAGCACCACGGCCGCCCGGCGTTCCGGGACCTGATCGCCGTACGGCATCCGGACGACCCGTACGACAAGGAACGCGGCACCGGGCTCGGGCGGCGGCTGCTGTTCCAGCGGGTGCCGGAGCCGAAGACCGGCAAGAACCGGCTGCACCTGGATCTGCACCCGGTTGAGGGGCGGCGCGAGGCCGAGGTCGAGCGGCTCCAGACGCTGGGGGCCCGGCTGCTGCGGCGGGTGCAGGAGCCCGCCGGTCAGTGGGTGCTGATGGCGGACCCCGAGGGGAACGAGTTCTGCGTGCAGTAGCCGGTCTGCCGGGTGCGGTACCTGGTCTTCGGTATGCGGTATCCCGTCAACTGGGTGCAGTAGCTGGTCAGACGCCCGACGCCGCCTTGGCGGCGCGGTCCCTCAGGCGGACCATGCGGGACCGGGCGGACTCCAGGCGTTCCAGGTCGTCGGCCGCCGGGCCCGGCTCCGCCGCGAGGCCGGTCCACAGGTCGATCAGGTCACGCCCGAGGCGCAGGCCGTGCTCGGGGTCGCGGACCGCGCGCCAGGCGGTGGCGGCGCTCTGGACATTGCCGTACGCGGCCTCGGTGTTGCGGGCCCGGTGGTGGAGGCGGGCGAGATCCAGGGAGAGATGGAAAGCACGGAGCGGGTCGCCGGCCAGGTAGGCGATGTAGGCGGTCAGTTCGCGCAGACGGAGCACCTCGGGGTGGCCGCCGCCCAGTACGTCCGACGCCTGGACGACGGTGCGCTCGGCGAGTTCGGCGGCCGTCGCGATCCGGCCGTCCTTCACGGCCTCGTTGATCCGCGTCATGGGCTCGGTGAGCAGTTCGGCGCCCTCCGCGGTTGCGGTCACCGGTCCGTCGCCGAGGACCGCTTCGGCGACCGCGTCGAAGCCTCGGGCGGGCGTGTGATGCCGGGTGTCGGGCTCCCGGTCCCGCGCCGGGAGCGGCACGGGTGTGTCGTCGTGGGCCGGCCGTGGGGCGGTGGGCCTCGGGGCCTGCGGGGCGGTGGGCTGCGGCGGGGCGGTGGTCCGGGGCGGCTGCGGGGCCGTGGGCCGCGGCGGCTGCGCGGGAGTGGCCCGTCCGCGTAGTTCCGGCTCACCCGTGAAGCGGCTCGCGCCGTCCACGTCGACCTCGAGCGGGACGACGCAGCCGACGCGCTCGTCGTGGACCGTGGCCTGCACGGACCGGCCGAGGCTGATGGCGAGGCGCTGCAGGTGGTTCAGGACGGCCTGCTGGATCTCCTGGCCGGAGGCCGCGACGACGGCCACGCCGCCGACGGAGGCGCTGCCCGAGCCCGAGACGCGCACATCGAGCGGGGCTGCCGGGTGGAGGTCGCTCCACTGGTCCCGCTTCTTCTCGAAGCTGAGTCGAGCCATCGGTTTCCTCACTCCCCCGGCATCACGATCCGGTCGTACGCGTCCCTGCCCCCGAGTGTCCCCGCTACACCCCCGTCCCCGCGTCACCACGACGTCACAGCCTCGCACCAGCCGGTCGGCACTCGGCATTCGATACCCGGACGGGCTAGGCGCCGCTCGCCTGCTTCCCGTACCAGGCCCGCTGATTACCGCCGCCCGCTACGCGGTGATGTCCTTCGCGGTGAACCTCGCCCAGGCCGCCGACCCGAACACCGCCGCGTACAGGACCTGAAGACCGAGGTTCTTCACCAGGTCGTCCCAGTACACCGGATCGCGCATCAGGTCGGCGAAGGACAGCCAGTAGTGGGAGAAGAAGTAGGGCTGGAGGGCGTGCAGTTGGGGTATCTGGTCGAGGATCTGGACGGTGATGAGCAGGCCGACCGTGGTCGCCATCGCCGCGATGCCGCTGCCCGTCAGCGTGGAGACGAACAGGCCGAGCGCCGCGATACCGACCAGTGACGCGGCGACGGCCAGGGCGATCAGCAGGGCACGTCCGAGACCGTCGGCGAAGCCGATCCGCGTGCCCGAGATGGTCGTCAGGTCGCCGAGCGGGAACAGCAGGGCGCCCACCAGGAGGGCGGAGGCGGCGACCACGAAGGTGGCGGCCAGGCAGAAGACCATGACCGTCGTGTACTTGGTGAGCAGCAGCCGGGTACGGCCGGCCGGGGCGACCAGCAGGTAGCGCAGCGTCCCGGTGCCCGCCTCGCCCGCGATCGCGTCGCCCGCCACCACACCGACGGCCATGGGCAGGAAGAACGGGAGCGTCGCCGCCAGGGCCGTGAACACCAGGAACAGCCCGTTGTTGGTGATCTGCGCGATGAACGCCGGGCCCCCGCCGCCCCGGCCGCCTGCCGACGAGCCGCCCCGCGTCTCGATCTTCACGGCGACCCCGACCAGGACCGGCACCGCGGCCAGCACACCCAGCAGTGCCAGGGTGCGCCAGCGACGGAAGGTGACGGCCAGTTCGTTGCGCAGCAGCCCGAAGGTCCACAGCGGCGTGGGACGGCGTACGGCCACTGCCTCAGCCGGCGACATCGAAGCCCTCCCCCGTCAGCGCCACGAACGCGTCCTCCAGCGAGGCCCGCTCCACTCCGAAGCCGCGCACCCGTACCCCGGCCGTCACCAGCGCCGCGTTCAGCTCGGCAAGGTCACGGTCGGGCGGTTCACCGCTGACCCGGTCGTCGGCCACGACCACGTCCCCGACCCCCTGCTCCTTCAGCACCCGGGCGGCTTCGCCCGGATCCGGCGTGGTGACCACCAGCCGCCCTCGTGTACCGGCCGCCAGCTCTGCCACCGGTCCCTGGGTGATCAGCCGGCCGCGGGACATCACCGCCGCGTGGGTGCAGACCTGCTCGATCTCGTCGAGGAGGTGGGAGGAGAGGAACACGGTGGTGCCGTCCGAGGCCAGTTCCCGGACCAGGGCGCGGATCTCCCGCATGCCCTGCGGGTCGAGCCCGTTGGTCGGCTCGTCCAGGACCAGCAGCCTGCGCGGCTGGAGCAGTGCGGCGGCCAGCCCCAGGCGCTGTTTCATGCCCAGGGAGTAGGCCTTCGCCTTCTTGCCGGCGGCGGCCGTCAGCCCCACCCGGTCCAGCGCCGCCGCGACGCGGGCGCGCCGGGTGCGTGGGTCGGCTGTCGGGTCGGCGGCGTCGTACCGCAGCAGATTGTCCCGGCCGGTGAGGAAGCCGTACAGGGCCGGTCCCTCGATGAGCGCACCGACCTGCGGGAGTACGGTGCGCGTGGCCCTGGGCATGGGGTGCCCCAGGACGCGCGCGGTGCCGGCGGTCGGTTCGATGAGCCCCATCAGCATGCGGATGGTGGTGGTCTTGCCGGAGCCGTTCGGACCGAGGAAGCCGAAGACGCTGCCCGCCGGGACGGTCAGGTCCAGACCGTCGACGGCGAGTTGTCCGCCGCGGTAGCGCTTGGTGAGCGCACGGGTGCGGATGACGCTGTCATCCGCGTCCCGCGCGTCCGGCTCCGTGGCGGACGGTTCGTCCATCGGCTTCCCCGATTCGTCGTGCGTGCGGTCGGGCGCGGGTACCTGCGTCTCTGCCCGGCCGGTGCCTACCGGGCCGTGTCGGCCGCCTTCACCAGCGCGTTCTTGGTCACGGCGCCGACGTAGACCTTCCCGTCGTCGGTGATCAGGGCGTTGACCAGGCGGGTGGAGAACACCGTGCCCTTGCCGAACTTACCGGTGACGTGGTCGCCGATCGAGCCGAGGAAGCCGCCCAGGTCGCCGCCGCCGGTACCGGAGGGCAGGCCGCCCCCACTGCCGCTGTCGAAGGTGGCGATCGAGTTCCAGCCCTGGCCGACGACCTTGAAGCCGTCGGCCCCCTTGGCGAGGTCCCCCGGCGGCTTGGGGGAGCTCTTCCCGGGCTTCGGGAAGCTCTTGCCGGACGCCTTGGCGGCGTCGTCCTCCTGGGTGACCTTCGCCCCCTTGGGCGGGACGAAGTCGAAGGTCGAGGCAGCCGGCTTGGCGAAGCTGACCTGGGTGAAGCCCGCGTCCACCACGGCGGCACCGCCGCCGGCCGGGGTGAGGGTGAACTTCAGCGGCAGACCCGTCTTCGCATCCACGGCGATGCTGATCGCACCGACCGTGGTGCCGGACTGCTTCGGCTTGACGAGCAGCTTGTAGGCGTCCCGGCCCGCGACCTGGACGGTGCCGTCGACGGTCACGGAAGTGGTGCCGTCGACGGACTTCAGGGCCTCGTCGGCGAAGTCCTTCGGCGTGGCGGGCGTCTTCTCCCGCTGCTCCTTGCCGTGCTGATCGGCGGTGCCGTGGTACACCTCGTTGGACTTGCTGTCGTAGCCCCAGACGTCCTTGCCGTCGTGGATGAGGCTGTACTCGGCGGCGCGCTCGATCAGCGACACCTTCTGGCGGTCCGGTCCGTCGGCAGCCACGCGCAGGGTGTGGCTGCCCGTCAGCAGCTCGGTGAACTTGGACTCCGGGTCCGCCGACGATCCGCCGCCGCCCTGGCCGGTCCCGGACAGCAGGCCGCTCTCCAGGCCGCCGAGGTCCGGCAGACCGAGGTCGGTGCTGACCCGCACCGTGCCGGAGAGCTGCTGCACGTCCGACTTGGCGATCTTGTCTATGAGCTGCTGCGCGGTGATCTTCGGCAGATCGGGGTCACCCGAGTCGGCGAGCGCCGGGACCAGCCCGATGGTCGCCGCCGCCACCCCCACCACCGCGACCGGTACGACATAGCGGGCCGCCTTGCGGCGTCCGGCGGCCGCGGTGTCGTCGGCCGTGGTGTCGTCGGCCGTGGTGTCGTCGGCCGTGGTGTCGTCGGATTCGTACGGTGCCATGTGTGCCTTACCTCCGTCGTCGGCGGCGGCCGTCCTCGCACATTTGGTCCCACCCTGAGCCGCCATTCTCACCCGAATCGGTGAGGAGTGGTGATTTCCGTGGTTTCCATCTGACCAAATCGGCGGTGAGGATGCGTCACCCCCGGGAGGCAACTCGACGTACGCCTGCGGTATGACACGGGGAGGCGGGATATCCACCCGACCCGTAGGGGTCGGGGGCACAGATAGCGGGGCGCCCCGTCAACCGGCCCGGTGCACCACCGCGTCGCACAGTTCCATCAGCGCCGCCTTCGCGTCGCACTCGCGCAGTGGGGCCAGCGCGGCACGCGCGTCCTCGGCGTAACGCACGGTGTCCCGGCGGGCCTGCTCCAGTGCCGGGTGGGCGCGCAGGCCGGCGAGGGCCTCGGCATGCCGGGCGTCGTCGGTCAGGTCGGAGTCGAGCAGACGGCACAGGGCGATGTCCTCGGCCAGGCCGAGCCTCGCCGCCCGCTCCCTCAGGCGCAGCACCGGCAGGGTCGGGATGCCCTCGCGCAGGTCGGTGCCCGGGGTCTTGCCCGATTCGTGGGAGTCGGACGCGATGTCCAGGACGTCGTCCGCGAGCTGGAAGGCGACGCCGAGCCGCTCGCCGTACTGGGTGAGGACGTCCACCACGGTCTCGTCGGCCCCGGACATCATCGCGCCGAAGCGGCAGGAGACCGCCACCAGCGAGCCGGTCTTCCCGCTGAGCACGTCCAGGTAGTGCTCGACCGGGTCCCGGCCGTCCTGCGGTCCCGCGGTCTCCAGGATCTGTCCGGTGACCAGCCGCTCGAACGCCAGGGCCTGCACCCGTACGGCCTCGGGGCCGAGGTCGGCGAGGATCTGCGAGGCGCGGGCGAAGAGGAAGTCGCCGGTGAGGACGGCGACGGAGTTGCCCCAGCGGGTGTTCGCGCTGGCCACGCCGCGGCGCACCGCGGCCTCGTCCATGACGTCGTCGTGGTACAGCGTCGCGAGGTGGGTGAGCTCGACGACGACGGCCGAGGGCACGATCCCGGGCGCGTACGGGTCCCCGAACTGTGCCGCGAGCATCACGAGCAGCGGCCTGAAACGCTTCCCGCCCGCGCGCACGAGGTGCTGCGCGGCCTCGGTGATGAACGGGACCTCACTCTTGGTGGCTTCGAGCAGGCCCTCCTCGACAGCCGCCATTCCGGCCTGGACATCGGCTTCCAGAGCCTGGTCCCGCACGCTCAGCCCGAATGGCCCGACGACGGTCACGAGGGGTCTCCTGTCTGCTGGTGTCTGCTGGCGATTACGCGGTTTGTCGATAGGTCGCTGCCCTCACTCGAGTCAGCGTATCCGGTCAGCTTTCGATCACCGAGGGCGCCCACCGTTACAGGACGGGCGCTATCAGATCACGACCGTTATGTTTTCGATCGGTCGATAAGGACGGATATTTATCCGCTTACCCAGAAGTACGACCAGAGTGCCTCGACTCCGGCGATCGACTCCGAGCGCCACGCCCGCAGCACCTACCCGACACCGCGCCCTTCATGCCCTTTTTGCCGCGATTGCCATTTCGTGAATTGGGTCACGCCACCCCCGGGGGGAGTCCGCCACCCCGGATCGCGTCTCCCCGTTCACGGTGGGCCAGTTGAGGCTTGGCAAACGCAAAGGATCAAGCCCCCAATACGCCACGGAACAAGGTCAACTAGGACTTTATGTGAATCCGACGCTTGTTCCGGACATGTGCTCTCGCATACGTTCCCGGCCGTCGGGCGGACGCCGAATCCTGCCGCCGCCCGTCACACCCATCGACGAACTCATTCGCGTACGGCAGGAGCGGGGGGCCCAGGTAAGCCGCCGGTCCGGGCGACACCCGTCGTTCCGGGACGGCTCGGGGTGAAGTCGCGCCGTCTTCGGACGGCACGGCCGGGCACCTCCCAGCCCGAACCCGACAGCTCACCTCGCAGGCGACGGAGAGGAACTTCGCCATGCCTGCTGCCGCTCAGCACCGCCCTGCCCGCTTCACCCGCTTCGCCCGCAAGCTCGCCGTCGCCGGCACCGGTGCCGCCGTGCTCGCCCTCCCGCTGGTCGGCGCGACCGGCGCTTCGGCCGCCACGCCCACGACCGCGCCCAGCACGGTCACGTACCCGAACAACCTGGACGGCTGGATCCGCGATTCGCTCGCTGTCATGGCGCGGCACGGCATCCCGGGCACCTACAACGGCATCTACCGCAACGTGATGCGCGAGTCCTCGGGCAACCCGCGGGCGATCAACCTCTGGGACTCCAACGCCGCCGCCGGCACCCCGTCCAAGGGCCTGCTGCAGGTCATCGCCCCGACGTTCAACGCGTACCACGTGTCCGGAACCTCCTGGGACGTCTACGACCCGATCGCGAACATCACGGCCGCCTGCAACTACGCCGCCCACCGCTACGGCTCGATCGACAACGTGTACGGCGCGTACTGACCGGCTGGCCGGTTCCCTCAGGGGAAGAGTCTTTCGAGGACGACGGCGATGCCGTCGTCCTCGTTCGACAGGGTGATCTCGTCCGCCACCGCCCTCAGTTCCGGGTGGGCGTTGGCCATGGCCACCCCGTGCGCGGCCCAGTCGAACATCGGGATGTCGTTGGGCATGTCCCCGAAGGCGACCGCCTTTTCGGCGCTCAGCCCGAGGTGGTCGGCGGCCAGCGCCAGCCCGGTCGCCTTGGTCACGCCGCACGGCTGCAACTCGACCGTTCCCGGTCCCGACATGGTGACCGTCGCCAGCGAGCCCACGGCCGCGCGGGCCGTGGCAGCCAACTCGTCGTCCGTCAGCGTGTGGTGGCGCAGCAGGACCTTGCTGATCGGCTCGCACCACAGGTCGTCGCGCCGCCGGACCCGTACGGCGGGCAGCGTCGGGTGGGGCATCAGATAGCCGGGTTCGATGAGCGTGAGCCCGTCGACTCCGTCCTGGTCGACGGCCGCGTACACCTCCCCCACCTCTGCCTCGATCTTGCCGAGCGCGGTCTCGGCCAGCTCCCGGTCCAGGGTGACCGACCACACCAGGCGGCCGGCACCGGCGTCGTACACCTGCGCCCCCTGCGCGCACACAGCGAGTCCCCCGCCACCGAGGTCGTCGAGCAGCGGCCGCACCCGCGGCGCCGGGCGCCCGGTCACCACGAGGTGGCGGGCGCCCGCCTCCCCGGCCCGCGCGAGGGCGGCCAGGGAACGGTCGGAGAGGGTGTCGTCGCCACGCAGGAGCGTTCCGTCGAGATCGGTCGCGACGAGGGTGAAGGCGGGGAGCGGATATCCGGGGGGTGCGGCCATGACCAGAGAATACGGACACCGTGCCCCGGCAACTCACCGCCGTTTCCAGCCTCAGCCTTGCGCCGCCGCCAGGTACTTCGCCGGGCTTTGTGAGTCACCTCGGTGCCGCGAACGAAGCGCACGCCGGGACCGGCAGGACGCCGCGGCCGGGGGGCCGGTGAAACCAGAAGGCCGATCGAGAAGGGGCCGGAGGCCGGGGCCCGAGGCCGGGGCCCGAGGCCGGGACCCGAGGCCGGGACCCGAGGCCGGGACCCGAGGCCGGGGCCCGAGGCCGGGGCCCGAGGCCGGGGCCCGAGGCCGGGGCCCGAGGCCGGGACCGGAGGCCGGGGCCGTGTGGTGGCAATTGGCCGCTCCCCCTGTAACCGTCAGACATTGCAAACTCTTCAGACAAATGCGCCACCCTGCCTGACACCCTGCCAGGACTCGAGACTCACCCGTAACGTGTGGCCCGACCACATGCAACGGCCTGCAGTGACGGCACTGGATGAGAGCGAGGCAGCACTCCATGCCCCCCTTCGACGTCCCCGAAGGCGACCCCTTCGGCCCGCACAACCTCCCGTACGGCGTGTTCTCCCCGGCCGGCTCGGACGAGCGGCGCGTCGGCGTCCGGCTCGGCGACCATGTGCTCGACGCGGGCGCGGCGGCGCGGGCACTCGGCTCGCCCTACGCCTCCCTGCTCGCGCACCCCACCCTCAACCCGCTGCTCGCCGCCGGGCGCACGGCGTGGTCGGACGTGCGACGGGCCCTGACCGCCTGGGTGACGGTACCCGCGCACCGGAAGGATATCGAACGACTGTTCCATCCCTTGTCCGCGGTGACCCTCCACCTGCCCTTCGAGGTCGCCGACTACGTCGACTTCTACTCCTCCGAACACCACGCCCTGAACGCGGGGCACATCTTCCGCCCGGACGCCGAGGAACCCCTGACCCCCAACTGGAAGCACCTCCCGATCGGTTACCACGGCCGCTCTGGCACGGTCGTGGTGTCGGGCACCGACGTCGTACGGCCGCACGGCCAGCGCAAGGCTCCCGGGGACCCGGCCCCCGTGTTCGGGCCGTCGACCCGCCTGGACATCGAGGCCGAGGTCGGCTTCGTCGTGGGCGTGCCCTCGACGTGGGGCGAAGCGGTTCCGCTCGGCGACTTCCGCGAGCACGTCTTCGGACTGACCCTGCTGAACGACTGGTCGGCGCGGGACATCCAGGCCTGGGAGTACGTGCCCCTCGGACCGTTCCTCGGCAAATCCTTCGCCACGTCGGTGTCGGCGTGGATCACCCCGCTGGAAGCCCTGGAAGACGCACGGGTGGCGCCGCCCGCGCGGACCCACCCGGTGCTCCCTTACCTGGACGACTCCGGCGAGGGGCCCGGCGGTTACGACCTGCGGATCTCCGTCGCGATCAACGGTCATACGGTGTCCGAGCCGCCCTTCTCCACCATGTACTGGACGGCCGCCCAGCAGTTGGCGCACATGACCGTGAACGGAGCCTCCCTGCGCACCGGTGACCTGTACGGTTCGGGGACCGTGAGCGGGCCCGGGGAGCGGCAGCGCGGCTCGCTGCTGGAGCTGACCTGGAACGGGCGGGACCCGCTCGAACTCCCGGACGGCAAGCGAACCTACCTGGAGGACGGCGACCTGGTGACGCTGTCGGCGTGGGCCCCCGGGGCGGGCGGGGCCCGGGTGGGGCTGGGCGAGGTCAGCGGCCGGGTTGTGGCAAGCAGTTGACACGAGTTCCCCGGAGTCCGTATCTCGCGGCCCGGGGACTGGTGCTCTCCTCCTCTTTGCTGGGCGCGGCCTCGGCCGCCTCGGGCGCACCCGTGACCATGACGTGCGACGCCTTCGTGGGCGCCACGGCGAACGACATGCTCCGACCGCCGGCGGTTGTGGCCCTGGTGACCGTGCCCTGCCCTGGGCACGGTCTGCTCACCCGGGCAGGCCGCCGGCACCGGCAGGGCGTCCCGATCCGGCCGAACTCGCCGATCCGGCACGTAGGTTGACGGCGGAGGCCCGAGCTCTCGGCGCGGCGGGCCACGAGGTGCGGGGGCTCTCAGGGGGATGTTGCGGGAATAGCGGGCGGGGGGGCGAGATCGGCCTGTGTTTGCCGCCGACGACTGACTCCGGGCCCCGTCGGCGTCATACTGGCGTAACAGCGTGCACCATCTGAACCGCCACCCGGACCAGCCCTCCGTCCGCCCTGTCTCCGACCAGGAACCGGAGCCCCCGGCATGACCGTCTGCCTGCTCCTGCTCAGCGTCGTCGCCCTGACGGCCGCCGTGCCGGTGCCGCGCGCGCTGACCCGGGCCGCGTGGCCCGAACGGGATCCCGTGGTCGCGTTGTGGGTCTGGCAGTGCCTCGTCGCCACCGTGCTGCTGTGCTGTCTGACCGCGCTCGTGCTCGGTGCCGCCGCCGTCTTCCACACAGTCCGCGACCGCGTCTTCGCGCCCGCGCCGCCCGCAGTGACCGCCGCGTACGACCTGTCCGCGGCCCCGGTCTGGGCCGTCTCGCTCACCGTGCTGCTCGCCTGCGGGGCCGCGTGGACCACCGCGATGCTCGGCCGCGAGCTCTTCGAGGCCCGTCGGCGTCGCGGCGTGACCCGGGCCCATCTGCGCGAACGCGCGCCGGAGCTGCCCGCCGGGCTGCCTGCCGCGCGGGGCCCCATGCTGGTGCTCGAGGACGAGTACCCCGACGCCTGGTGGATGCCGGGGCACCCGCCCCAGCTGGTCGTCACCACCGGCGCCCTGCAGCGGCTCACCGACCACCAGCTGGACGCCGTCCTCACCCACGAGCGCGGCCACGCGCGCGCCCACCACGACTGGCTGCTGCACCTGTCCACCGCGCTCGCCACCGGTTTCCCGCGTGTCCCGCTGTTCGCCCACTTCTGCGACCAGACCCACCGCCTGGTCGAGCTGGCCGCCGACGACGCCGCCTCCCGCCGCTGCGGCCACCTCACCACCGCCCTGGCCCTGATCGAGCTGAACCAGCACCGGGGTGTGCTCTCCTGCTCCTCCAGCCGCCGGCTCCTGGGCGAACGCGTCGACCGCCTCCTGGAACCCCCGCCGCGGCTGCTGCGCAGGCAGCGCGCGCTGACCACCACGGTGGCGGCACTGGTGCCGCTACTGCCGCTGCTGATCACCTTCGCTCCTGGCCTGTCGGCACTGTCCTGACGCCGCCTGGCGGGCCTGCCGATCACGCCGCAAGTGGCGCATCTCTTTCCAGCCGCAGGCAAAATCCCAGCTCAGCACCACAACCGGTCGCTGCGTCAGATGGCGCAACACTCCAGCAACACGACTTTCCCTACCGGCTCGGTATGGTTCACGACATGCCACCCGCCGACCGCATCCGAGACCTCGCCGGTCAAGGCGCCGCCACCACGGTCGCCGCCCACCGGACGCGTCGCCGGCTGCGTGCGGACCAGGCCAGGCAGCTCGCCGATCTCCTCCGCCATCAGATCCTCAGCGGCGCCCACCCCGACGGCACACTCCCCCACGAATCCGCCCTCGCCGCCGACTACCGCGCCTCCCGCAACACCGTCCGCCAGGCCCTCGACCTGCTCCGCGCCGAGGGACTCGTGGACCGCCTGCCCGGCGTGGGCACCGTGGTCGTCGCCCGGAAGTACCCCCACGGGCTCGACCGTCTGATGGGCCTCGCGGAAACCCTCCGCGAACACGGCCGCGTCACCAACGAGGTCCGCACCATGGGCCCCGCTCCCGCGCCCGCCCCGGTGGCCGAACGCCTCCGGATCCCCGCCGGCGCCGACGTCCTCTACATCGAACGTCTGCGCCGTCTGGGCGGCCTGCCCCTTTCCCTCGACCTCACCTACATCCCACTGGACATCGGCACCGACCTGCTCGGTGCCGACCTGGAGAACACCGACGTGTTCCGCCTTCTCGAGGCCACCACCGGCCGGCGCCTCGGCCACGCCGAGATCACGCTGGAGGCGGTGAACGCGGACGCGCACTCCGCCACCGTCCTCGAGGCCCCGCGCGGCGCGGCCGTGCTGATGCTGGAACGGCTCACCCACCTCGCCGACGGCCGCCCGGTCGACCTGGAGTTCATCCGCTTCCGCGGCGACCGCATCACCATGAGCGGCCTGCTGCACCGCTGCCTCTGACACCCCTCTTCCCCTAGAGCTCGACCTTCCTGGAGACAGCCATGCCCTTGGCGCCCCAGCGGGCCGACGTGCCCGTGACCATCGACGAGTCGAAGTGCATCGACGGCTGCACCCTCTGCGTGGACATGTGCCCGCTGGACTCCCTCGCCATCGACGAGACCAACGGCAAGGCGTACATGCACGTCGACGAGTGCTGGTACTGCGGCCCGTGCGCGGCCCGCTGCCCCACCGGAGCCGTCACGGTCAACATGCCCTACCTGCTCCGGTGAAAGGCCCGAACTCTCATGAAGCGCACGGCAACACGCACGGCGATCGCCCTGTCCGCGGCATCCCTGCTGCTCCCGCTCTCCGCCTGCGGCGGCACAGCGGAGGCCGGTGACGGCTCCACGGTCACCATCACCGTCGGCTACCAGTCCAAGACCATCAACACGGTCACCGCGGGCACGCTCCTGCGTTCCCTCGGCTACTTCGAGAAGCAGCTCAACGCCCTCCACGACGGCCACACCTACAAGGTCGACTGGCAGGACTACGCCACGGGCGCCCCCATCACCGCCCAGATGACCGCCGGGAAGATCGACATCGGCTCGATGGGCGACTTCCCGCTGCTGCTCAACGCCGCCCGCGGCAAGCAGCTCGGCCGCCCCACCCACCTGGTGTCCGTCACCGGCTACAACCTCCGCGGCGGCCTGAACACCATCGTCACCGCCCCGGACTCGAAACTCACTTCCCTGAAGGACCTCAAGGGCAAGAAGGTCTCCACCAGCATCGGCTCCGCCGCCGACGGCACCCTGGTACGGGCCCTGCAGCGAGCCGGGATCGACCCGAACAAGGGCATATCCAAACTCAACCAGCAGCCCGCGGTCGGCGCCTCGGCCCTCTCGGCGGGCAGCATCGACGCGTTGTCACAGTTCGTGGCCTGGCCCGGCCTGCTCGCCTACCAGGGCAAAGCGAAGGCCCTGTACGACGGCGCCCAGCTGAACCTTCCCACCTTCCACGGCGTCACCGCCCGCGATGACTTCGCCAAGCAGCGGCCCGCCGTCCTGCAGGCCTTCCTCAAAGCCCAGGCCCAGGCGACCGGCTACCTCGACACCCATCCCGTCCTCGCCGCCGAGAAGGTCGCCAAGGCCACCGGCCTGCCCGCAGAGGTCGTCTACCTCTACAACGGCGCCCACGGCATCTCCACCTTCGACCCCGCCGTCAAGCCGCAGCTCGTCTCCGCGCTCAAGCAGGACGTGTCGGTCCTGAAAGCCGCCAAGCTGACCGGTGACATCGACGTCGACTCCTTCGTGGACGACCAGTACGTGAAGAAGGCCCTCGGCTCCTCCTACACCAAGGAGCTCGCCGCGGCCCCCGCACCGTCCGCGAGCGAGGTGTGGACGAAGGGGGCCGAGAAGACAACGAGCTTCAAGTCCCCGAAGGCGCTGCTCGCCTATGTGGCCGGGCACAGGGACGGCATCCGCGCCGCGTACGTTCCCGACGCCACCACCGGCACCCTGTGGTTCGCCGACAAGGCGGTGTGGGTGGCCGACGGCGACCAACTGCTCCCGTTCGTCACCCCAGCGACCGCCGAGGCATACGTCGCCGCGCACCAGGGCGCCCGCACCGTCTCGTACGCCGACGCTCTCGGGCGGGCGTCGTGACCGCCCGGCGCCCGCTCGCCCGGTATGCGCTGCGGGTGGCGTCCCTGGCCGCCGCGCTCGGCCTCTGGCAGCTGCTGACCACCATGAAAGTCGATCTGTGGCTGCGCTTCTCGCAGTTCCCCACGGTCACCGACGTCGCCCATGCCTTCGCCGACCGGCTCTCCGGAAGCGACTACTGGACCGACCTGACCGACAGCCTCACCCGGATTGTCACCGGCTTCGCGCTCGCGGCCGTCCTGGGCGTGGCGACGGGCGTGCTCGTGGCCCGCTCGCACCTCGCCGAGGACCTGCTCGGACCGGTCCTGGAGGTGATCCGGCCGATCCCGGCGATCGCTCTCGTCCCGGTCGCGATCCTCCTCTTCCCCTCCAACGAACAGGGCATCGTCTTCATCACCTGCACCGCCGCCTTCTTCCCCGTGCTGGTCTCCACCCGGCACGCGGTCCGGGCACTCACCCCGGTCTGGGAGGAGGCGGTACGCACCATGGGCGGCAGCCGGTGGCGGATCCTCGGCTCCGTGGTCCTGCCGGGGGCGCTGCCCGGCATCTTCGGAGGCCTGTCGGTGGGCATCGGCGTCTCGTGGATCTGCGTGATCTCCGCCGAGATGATCTCCGGCCAGTACGGCGTCGGTTACCGCACCTGGCAGGACTACACGATCGTCAACTACCCGGGTGTGTTCGTCGGCATGGTCACCATCGGCGTACTCGGCTGGGTGACCTCGACTCTCGTCGAACTTCTCGGCCGTCGGCTGACCCGCTGGCTGCCGCGCACCTCGTACGTCTCCGGCGGCCGATCCCGCACTCCGGCTCCCCCAGTCACTGTCCCGGCCGTGCCAGCCGACGGCAAGCCCGAGAACCAGCCCGAGGCCCAGCACGAGGGCCATGACGAGTCCGAGCAGGAGGCGCGCGATGAGCACCTCGTCTGACACGGTCGAGACCTCCGCCGCACCGGCGGCGACAGCACCGCAGCCCGTACGCGGCACCCGGCTCACCCTGCGCGCCGCCGTCCTCGGCCGGTCGGACGGCCCCGTCCTGCACGACGTCCGCCTGGACGTCGCCCCCGGCGAGATCCTCACGGTCGTCGGCCCCTCCGGCTGCGGCAAGTCGACGCTGCTGCGCACGCTGGCCGGGCTGCTGTCCCCGCTGGCCGGGTCGGTGGAGCAGGACGGCAGCCCGCTGGCCGGGCCTTGCGCCGACCGCGCGCTGGTCTTCCAGGAGGACGCCCTGCTGCCTTGGCGCACCTTGCGCGCCAACGTCGAACTTCCGCTGGCCATCAGGAGAGTTCCGCGCTCCGAGCGTCGTTCCCAGGCCGAGTCCTGGCTCTCCCGTGTCGGACTCACGTCACAGGCACGGCAGTTGCCGCACCGCGTCTCCGGCGGGCAGCGCCAGCGGGCGCAGCTGGCCCGTGCGCTGGCCGGCAGCCCCCGGGCGGTCCTCATGGACGAGCCCTTCGGCGCGCTCGACGCCCAGACCCGCTCCGGGATGCAGGACCTGCTGGTGGAGGTGTTGCGCGGCACGGGCGCGACGGTCGTCTTCGTCACCCACGACGTCGACGAGGCGCTGTTCCTCGGCGACCGGGTCGTCCTCCTCGGCGCCGGCCGCGTGGCCGCCGTACGCGAGGTACCGCGCCCTCGCGATCGTGGCGCCCTCGACGACCCGGCCCGCACGGCCCTGCGCCGCACCGTCCTCTCCTCGCTCGGCACCTGAAAGGCACCCTGGTGACCATCTCCGCGAACGCCCCCGCGCAGGCTCCCCTGGCGATCCCCGCCGTCACCGACGCCGAGGAGCTGACCTGCGACGTCCTGGTCATCGGCGGCGGAACCGCCGGCACGATGGCCGCCTTGACCGCCGCCGAGCGAGGTGCGAACGTCCTGCTCCTGGAGAAGGCCCACGTCCGCCACTCCGGCGCGCTGGCCATGGGCATGGACGGCGTCAACAACGCGGTCATCCCGGGCCGTGCCGAGCCCGACGACTACGTCGCGGAGATCACCCGCGCCAACGACGGCATCGTCGACCAGTCCACCGTCCGCCAGACGGCCACCCGCGGCTTCGCGATGGTCCAGCGCCTGGAGTCGTACGGGGTCAAGTTCGAGAAGGACGAGCATGGCGCGTACGCGGTCCGCCAGGTGCATCGCTCCGGTTCGTACGTACTGCCGATGCCGGAAGGCAAGGATGTCAAGAAGGTCCTGTACCGGCAGTTGCGGCGTCGTGAGATGCGGGAGCGGATACGCATTGAGAACCGGGTGATGCCGGTGCGCGTGCTGACGGCGCCGGACGACGGGCGGGCCGTGGGCGCCGTCGGCTTCCACACCCGCACCGGCGCGTTCGTCACCGTCCGCGCGGGCGCGGTGATCCTCGCCACCGGCGCCTGCGGCCGCCTCGGCCTGCCCGCCTCCGGCTACCTCTATGGCACCTACGAAAATCCCACCAACGCCGGTGACGGGTACGCCATGGCCTACCACGCGGGCGCCGAGCTCACCGGTATCGAGTGCTTCCAGATCAACCCGCTGATCAAGGACTACAACGGGCCGGCCTGCGCCTACGTCGCCAACCCCTTCGGTGGTTACCAGGTCAACCGGCACGGCGAGCGCTTCGTCGACTCCGACTACTGGTCCGGGCAGATGATGGCCGAGTTCTCCGCCGAGGTCGCCAGCGACCGCGGCCCGGTCTACCTGAAGCTGAGCCACCTCCCCGAGGAGTCGGTCTCCGCTCTGGAGTCCATCCTGCACTCCACCGAGCGGCCCACCCGCGGCACCTTCCACGCCGGGCGCGGCCACGACTACCGCACCCACGACGTCGAGATGCACATCTCCGAGATCGGCCTGTGCGGCGGTCACTCCGCCTCCGGCGTGCGGGTCGACGCCCACGCCCGTACCACCGTCCCGCGCCTGTACGCCGCCGGTGACCTGGCATGCGTCCCGCACAACTACATGATCGGGGCTTTCGTCTTCGGCGATCTGGCCGGGGCGGACGCCTCCCGGTACCGGGCGTACGAAGGGGAGCTTCCGCAGGACCAACTGAGGGAGGCGCACGAGCTGATCTACCGCCCGCTGCGCAACCCGGACGGCCCGCCGCAAACCCAGGTCGAGTACAAGCTGCGCCGCTTCGTGAACGACTACGTGACCCCGCCGAAGTCCGGGGCCCGGCTGTCGCTGGCCCTGGAGGCCTTCGAGCGGATGCACGTGGACATCGCGGACATGGGCGCCCGCACCCCGCACGAGCTGATGCGGTGCGCGGAGGTCACCTTCATCCGCGACTGCGCGGAGATGGCCGCTCGCGCCTCCCTCGCCCGCACGGAGTCCCGCTGGGGTCTCTACCACGACCGTCTCGACCATCCCCGGCGTGACGACGCGTCCTGGTTCCATCATCTCGATCTGCACAAGTCCCCCTCTGGTGGGATGGAGTTCACGGCACGTCCCGTGGCTCCCTATCTGGTTCCGGTCGATGAATTCACCCCGGTAGGCGGCCCGTCCCGGTACCTGGGCGAGGTCCAGGCCGAGGACATGGCCACGGCAGGGCCCCGGGACGTGGCGCCGGTGGCGACAGGCCCGGACTCCGCACGCGTCGCCGAAGCCGCGGACCGCGACTCGGGACGGACCGCCTCACCCCGGCTGCTTCAGCTGCTGGAACTGGCCGAGGAGGAGCCCGAACTGACCGCGATCGAGCCGTACTTGACCGACCCCGACCCTTCCGTGCGGCGTACGGCGGTGTCGGTCCTCACCGAGACCGTGCCGCCCGGCACCGGGCAGGCACTCGCCAGTGCCCTGAACGACCCCGACACCGGCGTACGGGCGGCCGCCGCGGCCTCTCTGCGCGAGCTGGTCGAGACCCTTCCGGCCGAGCCCGCTCTCGGTGCCGCCCTCACCAGGGCACTCGCCGGCGACGACCCCGTTGTCCGCGCCGCCGCCCTGGACGTGCTCCGCGCCCTGCGCCTGGGGAACGCCGACCTGTTCGCCGGGGCACTGGACGACGCCGACATCGCCGTCCGTATCGAGGCCGTACGTGCACTTGTCTCGGTGGACGCGGTCGAACCGCTGGCCGGTGCGGCGGACGACCCCTCCCGGGAAGTGCGCGTCACCGTCGCCAAGGCGCTGTCCGCAGTCAACTCGGCAGCGCCGGCCACTAGCGCTCTGGGGCTGCTCACCGGCACCTTGGACGGCCTCATCGTGGACGCCGATCCGCTGGTGCGCGGTGCCGCGCTGGGGGCTCTGGCCAGGGTCGGCTGCCCGGCACCGCTCGCCGCGCGTGCCGTGGCGGCCCTGTCCGACCCGGCGTGGCAGGTACGCGCCGGTGCCGCCACGGCCCTGTCCGCCGCGTCCGCCGACACGGCCGTGCCCGCTCTGGCCAAGGCGCTCGCCGACCCGAATGCCGATGTGCGCAAGGCGGCGGTGCTCGCCCTGACCCGGCACAACGCCACAGCGGAGGCCCGGATGGCCCTCGCCACGGTCACGGCGGACGCGGACGCGGACGTCAGGGCGTACGCGGCGCGGGGGGTGTGACGCGCTCCGGCCCTATATCCAGTCGGGATCCGGCTCCGGCTCCTCGTCCGGCTCCGGCCAGTCCTCGTCCGCGGTGGCCGGGGCCGGACGGTCCGCGGTCGGGGCGTCCAGGGAGGACAGGACCTCGAGGACAGCCTCGCCGTACGTCGCCAGCTTCTTCTCCCCGACACCCCCGACGGTGCCCAGTTGCGCCACCGAAGTCGGCCATGCCGTGACGATCTCCCGGAGTGTGGCGTCGTGAAAGACGACGTAAGCGGGAACGCCCTGTTCACGTGCCTGCTCGGCACGCCAGGCGCGCAGTGCCTCGAAGGCGGGGAGCAGTTCCTCCGGCAGCTCGGCCGCGACCGTCTTCGCCTTGCGCTCGCCCCGGCCGGAGGGCCCGGCGGACGAGGTCCGTGAGGCCACCGGCTTCTTCGGCTCCTTGCGCAGCGGCACCTCCCGCTCCCGGCGCAGTACGGCTCCGCTCGCCTCGGTGAGCACCAGCGTGCCGTACTCCCCCTCGACCGCGAGCAGTCCCTGGGCCAGCAACTGCCGGATGACTCCCCGCCACTCGCCCTCGCCGAGGTCCTCGCCGATGCCGAAGACGGACAGCTGGTCGTGGTCGAACTGGATCACCTTGCCGGTGCGCTTGCCGAGCAGGATGTCCACGATCTGCACGGCACCGAACTTCTGCCCGCGCTCCCGCTGCAGCCGCACCACCGTCGACAGCACCTTCTGCGCGGCGACCGTGCCGTCCCAGGTCTCCGGCGGTGCGAGGCAGGTGTCGCAGTTGCCGCAGCCGGCCGGGTCCGGGTCCTGGCCGAAGTAGGCGAGCAGCTGGCCGCGACGGCACTGGGCCGTCTCGCACAGGGCGAGCATCGAGTCCAGGTGGGCGGCGGCCCGGCGGCGGAACGCCTCGTCGCCCTCACCGGACTGGATCAGCTTGCGCTGCTGTATGACGTCGTTCAGGCCGTACGCCATCCAGGCCGTCGACGGCAGGCCGTCCCGTCCCGCGCGGCCGGTCTCCTGGTAGTAGCCCTCGATCGACTTGGGCAGGTCGAGGTGGGCGACGAACCGCACGTCCGGCTTGTCGATGCCCATGCCGAAGGCGATGGTCGCCACCACGACCAGGCCGTCCTCGCGCAGGAACCGGGACTGGTGGGCAGCGCGCGTGCCCGCGTCCAGGCCGGCGTGGTAGGGCACCGCGTCGATGCCGTTGCGGGTGAGGAACTCGGCGGTCTTCTCCACCGAGTTGCGTGAGAGGCAGTACACGATGCCCGCGTCGCCGGCGTGTTCCTCCCGCAGGAAGGCGAGGAGCTGCTTCTTGGGGTCGGCCTTGGGCACGATGCGGTACTGGATGTTGGGCCGGTCGAAGCTCGCCACGAAATGGCGGGCCGTCGGCATGTTCAGCCGCTGGGTGATCTCCTGGTGGGTGGCGTGGGTGGCCGTCGCCGTGAGCGCGATCCGCGGCACGTCCGGCCAGCGCTCGCCGAGCAGGGAGAGGGCCAGGTAGTCGGGCCGGAAGTCGTGGCCCCACTGGGAGACGCAGTGCGCCTCGTCGATGGCGAAGACCGAGATCTTGCCCCGGGAGAGCAGGTCGAGGGTGGACTCCAGGCGCAGCCGCTCGGGCGCCAGGTAGAGCAGGTCCAGCTCGCCGGACAGAAACTGCGCCTCGACCACGCGTCGCTCGTCGAAGTTCTGCGTGGAGTTGATGAACCCGGCGTTCACCCCGAGCGCGCGCAGGGCGTCGACCTGGTCCTGCATGAGCGCGATGAGCGGCGAGACGACGATGCCGGTACCCGGTCTGACCAGGGACGGGATCTGGTAGCACAGCGACTTGCCGCCGCCGGTCGGCATGAGGACGACGGCGTCGCCGCCCGCCACCACATGCTCGATGACCGCTTGCTGTTCGCCGCGGAAGGCCTCGTATCCGAAGACCCGGTGCAGCGTGGCCAGCGTCTCGCTGTCCGTCGTCCCTGGCATCTCGCCGATCCCGCCTGTCCCGCCCATCGTCGTGTCCCCCGTACGTCGTCCGACGACCACTGCGTCCACGATAGGGCTCCGCGGTGACAGCGCCGGAGTTATCCACAGGCCGGGCATGCGAAGGGCCCCGGTGCCTCCGGGAGGGAAGCACCGGGGCCCTTCGCATACGGTCAGCGCACGAACACCCCGGCCTGGCTCGCCAGGTCCAGGAAGTACTGCGGTGCCACGCCGAGCACCAGCGTCACCGCCACGCCCACGCCGATCGCCGCCATGGTCAGCGGGGACGGCACGGCGACGGTGGGGCCCTCGGGCCGGGGCTCGCTGAAGAACATGAGCACGATCACGCGGATGTAGAAGAACGCCGCGATCGCCGAGGAGATCACGCCGATCACGACCAGCGGGACCGCGCCGCCCTCCGCCGCCGCCTTGAAGACGGCGAACTTCCCGGCGAATCCGGAGGTCAGCGGGATACCGGCGAAGGCCAGCAGGAACACCGCGAACACAGCCGCCACCAGCGGCGACCGGCGGCCCAGACCCGCCCACTTGGACAGGTGCGTCGCCTCACCGCCGGCGTCGCGCACCAGGGTCACCACGGCGAACGCGCCGATCGTCACGAAGGAGTACGCGGCCAGGTAGAAGAGGACGGACGACACACCGTCCTTCGAGGTCGCGATGACACCCGCGAGGATGAATCCGGCGTGCGCGATGGACGAGTAGGCCAGCAGCCGTTTGATGTCGGTCTGGGTGATCGCGACGATCGCACCGCCCAGCATCGTGATGATCGCGACGGCCCACATGACCGGCCGCCAGTCCCAGCGCATGCCGGGCAGTACTACGTACAGCAGTCGCAGCAGCGCGCCGAATGCCGCCACCTTGGTGGCAGCCGCCATGAAGCCGGTCACCGGGGTCGGTGCGCCCTGGTAGACGTCGGGCGTCCACATGTGGAAGGGGATGGCGCCGACCTTGAACAGCAGGCCCATCACCACCATCGCGGCGCCGATCAGCAGGAGCGCGTCGTTGCCCATCGTGCCCGCCAGCGCCGGGTCGACGTTGGTGACCGTGCCGTCGACGACGTGCGCGATCGTCGCGTACGACACCGAGCCGGCGTAGCCGTACAGCAGCGCGATGCCGAACAGGGTGAACGCCGACGCGAACGCGCCGAGCAGGAAGTACTTGACCGCGGCCTCCTGCGACATCAGCCGCTTGCGGCGGGCCAGCGCGCAGAGCAGGTACAGCGGGAGTGAGAAGACCTCCAGGGCCACGAACAGCGTCAGCAGGTCGTTGGCGGAGGGGAACACCAGCATCCCGGCGACCGCGAACAGCAGGAGCGGGAAGACCTCGGTGGTGGTGAACCCGGCCTTCACCGCGGCCTTCTCGCTGTCGCTGCCCGGCACGGACGCCGCCTGTGCGGCGAAGGAGTCCACCCGGTTGCCGTGTGCCGCCGGATCGAGCCGCCGTTCCGCGAAGGTGAACAGGCCGACCAGACCGGCCAGCAGGATCGTGCCCTGCAGGAACAGCGACGGCCCGTCGACCGCGATGGCGCCCATCGCCGCGATGTGCGCCTTCGTGGTGCCGTAGCCGTCGGCCGCGAGGCCGATCACCGCAGCGAAGGCGGCGGCCAGCGCAACGGCAGAGACGAACACCTGTGCGTAGTAGCGGGACTTGCGGGGGACGAACGCCTCGACCAGCACCCCGACGATCGCCGCACCGACGACGATCAGGGTCGGCGACAGCTGTCCGTATTCGATCTTCGGCGCGTCGATCTTCGAGATCGGTTCGGCCGCTGTTGTCCACAGGCTGTGGACGGCTACTGCGCTCACTTGGCCGCCTCCACCTCGGGCTTGGGATCCTGCTTGTGTACGTCGGACATGGTCTGTTTGACCGCGGGGTTGACGATGTCCGTAACGGGCTTCGGATAGACACCCAGGAAGATCAGCAGCACGATCAGCGGGGCCACGACCACCAGCTCACGCGCGCGGAGGTCGGGCATCGCGGAAACCTCCGGCTTCACCGGGCCCGTCATCGTCCGCTGGTACAGGACGAGGGTGTAGAGCGCGGCGAGCACGATGCCGAAGGTGGCGATGATCCCGATCACCGGGTGGCGCGTGAACGTGCCGACCAGCACCAGGAACTCACTGACGAACGGCGCGAGCCCGGGCAGCGAGAGGGTGGCCAGACCACCGATCAGGAACGTGCCGGCGAGCACCGGGGCGACCTTCTGCACACCCCCGTAGTCCGCGATGAGCCGCGAGCCGCGCCGGGAGATCAGGAAGCCCGCGACCAGCATCAGCGCGGCCGTGGAGATGCCGTGGTTGACCATGTACAGCGTCGCGCCGGACTGGCCCTGGCTGGTCATCGCGAAGATGCCCATGACGATGAAGCCGAAGTGGGAGATCGACGCGTAGGCCACCAGCCGTTTGATGTCCCGCTGGCCGACCGCGAGCAGCGCACCGTAGACGATGCTGATCAACGCCAGTACGAGGATGACGGGCGTCGCCCACTTGCTCGCCTCCGGGAACAGCTGGAGGCAGAAGCGGAGCATCGCGAAGGTGCCCACCTTGTCGACGACCGCCGTGATGAGCACGGCGACCGGGGCGGTGGCCTCACCCATGGCGTTGGGCAGCCAGGTGTGCAGCGGCCACAGGGGCGCCTTCACCGCGAAGGCGAAGAAGAAGCCCAGGAACAGCCAGCGTTCGGTGCTCGTCGCCATGTGCAGCGAGCCGTTGGTACGTGCCTGGGCGATCTCCGTGAGCGAGAAGCTCCCGGCGACCACGTACAGACCGATCACCGCGGCCAGCATGATGAGACCGCCGACCAGGTTGTAGAGCAGGAACTTCACCGCCGCGTACGAGCGCTGCGTCGACGCCGCCTCTTCGCCGTGCTCGTGGGCGTGGTCCCCGAAGCCGCCGATGAGGAAGTACATCGGGATCAGCATGGCTTCGAAGAAGATGTAGAAGACGAAGACGTCCGTGGCCTCGAAGGAGATGATCACCATCGCCTCGACGGCCAGGATCAGCGCGAAGAAGCCCTGAGTGGGCCGCCAGCGTCGGCTTCCGGTCTCCAGCGGGTCGGCGTCGTGCCAGCCCGCGAGGACGATGAACGGCATCAGCAGGGCGGTCAGGGCGACGAGCGCCACCGCGATGCCGTCGACACCCAGCTCGTACCTGACCCCGAAGTCCTTGATCCAGGCATGGGACTCGGTGAGCTGGTAGCGGGCGCCGTCCGGGTCGAAGCGGACCAGGACGACGATCGCGAGGGCGAGCGTGGCGAGCGAGAACAGCAGCGCGAGCCACTTGGCGGCGGTGCGCCGTGCGGCCGGTACGGCGGCCGTGGCGACCGCTCCGACGGCCGGGAGCGCCGCCGTCGCTGTCAGCAGGGGAAAGGACATCGGTATCAGACCGCCCTCATCAGCAGGGTCGCGGCGACCAGGAGTGCCGCGCCGCCGAACATCGAGACCGCGTAGGAGCGCGCGAAGCCGTTCTGCAGCCTGCGCAGCCGTCCGGACAGGCCCCCGAACGAGGCCGCGGTGCCGTTGACGACCCCGTCGACCAGGGTGTGGTCGACGTAGACCAGGGACCGCGTGAGGTGCTCCCCGCCGCGCACCAGGACCACGTGGTTCAAGTCGTCCTGGAGCAGGTCGCGCCGGGCGGCCCGGGTGAGCAGCGAGCCGCGCGGCGCGACGGCCGGGACGGGCTTGCGGCCGTACTGGGCCCAGGCGATGCCGACGCCGATCACGAGGCACACCATGGTGGCGCCGGTGACCGCCCAGGCACTGACCGGGGAGTTGCCCTCGCTGTGCCCGGTGACCGGCTCCAGCCAGTGCAGGAAGCGGTCGCCGATGCTGAAGAACGCACCGCCGAAGACCGAGCCGACGGCCAGGACGATCATCGGGATCGTCATGACCTTCGGGGACTCGTGCGGGTGCGGCTCCGCGTGCTCGCCCTGGTGCTCCGCCGCGGGCTCCGCGCTCGGCGCCTCCGGGGAGCGGGTGGGCTGGTTCCTCCAGCGCTCCTCCCCGAAGAAGGTCATCAGCATCACGCGCGTCATGTAGAAGGCGGTGATGGCCGCGCCCAGCAGGGCCACGCCGCCCAGGATCCAGCCCTGGGTGCCGCCCTTGGCGAAGGCCGCCTCGATGATGGCGTCCTTGGAGTAGAAGCCCGACAGGAACGGGAAGCCGATGATGGCGAGGTAGCCGAGGCCGAAGGTGACGAAGGTGACCGGCATGTACTTGCGCAGGCCGCCGTACTTGCGCATGTCGACCTCGTCGTTCATGCCGTGCATGACCGAACCGGCCCCGAGGAACAGCCCTGCCTTGAAGAAGCCGTGCGTCACCAGGTGCATGATCGCGAAGACGTAGCCGATGGGGCCGAGGCCCGCGGCCAGCACCATGTACCCGATCTGCGACATGGTCGAGCCGGCCAGCGCCTTCTTGATGTCGTCCTTGGCGCAACCGACGATCGCACCGAACAGGAGCGTCACCGCGCCGACCACGGTGACCACGAGCTGTGCGTCGGGTGCCGAGTTGAAGATCGCGGCGGACCGCACGATCAGATACACGCCCGCGGTCACCATCGTCGCGGCGTGGATGAGGGCGGAGACCGGGGTCGGGCCCTCCATCGCGTCCCCGAGCCAGGACTGCAGCGGCACCTGGGCGGACTTGCCGCAGGCGGCGAGCAGCAGCATCAGGCCGATGGCGGTGAGTTTGCCCTCGGAGGCGTCTCCGACGTGGCTGAACACCGGGCCGAAGGCGAAGGACCCGAAGGTCGTGAACATCAGCATGATCGCGATCGACAGGCCCATGTCGCCGACCCGGTTGACCAGGAAGGCCTTCTTCGCCGCGGTCGCCGCGCTGGGCTTGTGCTGCCAGAAGCCGATCAGCAGGTAGGAGGCGAGACCGACGCCCTCCCAGCCGACGTACAGCAGCAGGTAGTTGTCGGCGAGGACCAGCAGCAGCATCGCGGCGAGGAACAGGTTCAGGTAGCCGAAGAAGCGGCGGCGGCGCTCGTCGTGCTCCATGTACCCGACCGAGTACAGGTGGATCAGCGAACCGACGCCGGTGATCAGCAGCACGAACGTCATCGACAGCTGGTCGAGGCGGAAGGTGACGTCCGCCTGGAAGCTGCCCACGGAGATCCACGTCCACAGGTGCTGGGTGAGCGTGCGGTGTTCGGCGTTCTTGCCCAGGAGGTCGGCGAAGAGGATCACGCCGAACACGAAGGAGGTGGTCGACAGGAGCGTGCCGATCCAGTGGCCGACGGCGTCGAGCCGCCGGCCGCCGACCAGCAGGACGGCCGCTCCGAGCAGGGGCGCCGCGATCAGCAGCGCGATCAGGTTCTCCACTGTTTCTCCCGACCCCTTACAGCTTCATCAGGCTGGCGTCGTCGACCGAGGCCGAGTGGCGGGCACGGAACAGCGACACGATGATCGCCAGACCGACGACGACCTCGGCGGCGGCGACGACCATCGTGAAGAAGGCGATGATCTGGCCGTCGAGGTTGCCGTGCATCCGGGAGAAGACGACGAACGCGAGATTGCAGGCGTTGAGCATCAGCTCGATGCACATGAACACGACGATCGCGTTGCGCCTGATGAGCACACCGGTCGCGCCGATCGTGAACAGCAGCGCCGCGAGATACAGGTAGTTGACGGGGTTCACTTCGACGCCTCCTCGGCCCGCTTGAAGTTCGCCGGCTCGATCGTCCTGCGCTCCAGGCGCTCCTCCGCGCGCTGTTCCAGGGCCCGCAGGTCGTTGAGGGCTTCCGTCGACACGTCGCGGATCTGGCCGCGTTCACGGAGCGTCTTGCTGACCGTGAGCTCCGACGGGGTGCCGTCGGGCAGCAGGCCCGCGATGTCGACGGCGTTGTGGCGGGCGTACACACCCGGCGCGGGCAGCGGCGGGACGTACTTCCCCTCGCGCACCCGCTGTTCGGACAGCTCGCGCTGGGTCTTGGCCCGCTCGGTGCGCTCCCGGTGGGTGAGCACCATGGCGCCGACTGCGGCCGTGATGAGCAGTGCGCCGGTGATCTCGAAGGCGAAGACGTACTTGGTGAAGATGAGCTGCGCCAGGCCCTGCACGTTGCCGTTGGCGTTCGCCCGGCCGGTGCCGGCGAACTCGGTCAGCGAGGCGTTGGCGATCCCGGCGAACAGCAGGACCGCGAAGCCGACCCCACACAGGAGGGCCAGCCAGCGCTGGCCCTTGATGGTCTCCTTCAGCGAGTCCGCGGCCGTGACGCCGACGAGCATCACCACGAACAGGAACAGCATCATGATCGCGCCGGTGTAGACGACGATCTGCACGATCCCCAGGAAGTAGGCCCCGTTGGCGAGGTAGAAGACCGCCAGGATGATCATGGTTCCGGCGAGACAGAGCGCGCTGTGCACGGCCTTCCTCATGAAGACGGTGCACAGGGCGCCGATCACGGCGACGGTCCCGAGAACCCAGAACTGGAAGGCCTCTCCGGTGGAGGTCGAGTAGGCGGCTAGCTGCGCGGTCATCGGCCGATCACCTTCTCCGAGGCGGGTTCGCCCTCACCGAAGGTCGAGGCGGCCTCCTGGGGCACCTCGCCCTTGGAGCGAGCGACCTGCCGTACCGTCCCGGGCGCGGCCTCGGTGACCTGGCCCCGGTAGTAGTCCTGCTCGTCCATGCCCGGGTAGATGGCGTGCGGGGAGTCGACCATGCCCTCCTCGAGCCCGGCGAGCAGCTGCTCCTTGGTGTAGATGAGGTTGGCGCGGCTGGAGTCGGCCAGCTCGAACTCGTTGGTCATCGTCAGCGCGCGCGTGGGGCATGCCTCGATGCACAGACCGCACAGGATGCAGCGGGCGTAGTTGATCTGGTAGACGCGGCCGTACCGCTCGCCCGGCGAGTAGCGCTCCTCGTCGGTGTTGTCGGCGCCCTCGACGTAGATGGCGTCGGCGGGGCAGGCCCAGGCGCACAGCTCGCAGCCGACGCACTTCTCCAGGCCGTCCGGATGGCGGTTGAGCTGGTGCCGTCCGTGGAACCGCGGAGCCGTGGTCTTCTTCTGCTCCGGGTACTGCTCGGTCAGCCGCTTCTTGAACATGGCCTTGAAGGTCACGCCGAAGCCGGCCACGGGGTTCTGGAAGCCGGGCTTGGACTGCCCGGTCTCCTGAGGCTCCTCAGCCATCGGACGCCTCCTTTCCATCCGAAGATCCGTCACTGACAGTGTCCGGTGCGCCACTGACAATCAGCTCGCGGTCGTTGCGCGAGCGGCGCCTGGGCACCGGCGGAAGCTCCTGTCCGGGCAGCGGCGGCACCGGGAAACCACCGGCCATCGGGTCGAACCCGGCAGGCTGGGCGGCGGGCTGCTCGGCCTTCCCGCCCTTGTCACGGAACATGTCGGCGACGAAGGACAGCAGAAGCAGGACCAGGACACCACCGCCGACGTAGAGGGCGATGTCGGCGAAGTCGTAGTTCTCGTTCTTGAGGGTCCGTACGGTCGCGACGAGCATCAGCCACGTCACGGAGACCGGGATGAGGACCTTCCAGCCCAGCTTCATCAGCTGGTCGTAGCGCACGCGCGGGAGTGTGCCGCGCAGCCAGATGAAGAAGAACAGCAGCAGCTGGACCTTGATGACGAACCACAGCATCGGCCACCAGCCGTGGTTCGCGCCCTCCCAGAAGGTGCTGATCGGCCATGGGGCACGCCAGCCACCCAGGAAGAGGGTGGTCGACACGGCCGAGACGGTCACCATGTTGACGTACTCGGCGAGCATGAACATCGCGAACTTGATCGACGAGTACTCGGTGTTGAAGCCACCGACCAGGTCGCCCTCGGACTCCGGCATGTCGAAGGGGGCGCGGTTGGTCTCGCCCACCATCGTGACGATGTACAGGATGAAGGAGACCGGCAGCAGCAGGATGTACCAGCGGTCCTGCTGCTGCTCGACGATCGTCGACGTCGACATGGAACCCGAGTAGAGGAACACGGAGGCGAACGCGGCGCCCATGGCGATCTCGTACGAGATCATCTGCGCGCAGGAGCGCAGGCCGCCCAGCAGCGGGTAGGTGGACCCGGAACTCCAGCCGGCCAGCACGATGCCGTAGATGCCGACCGAGGCGACAGCGAGGATGTAGAGCATCGCGATCGGCAGGTCGGTGAGCTGCATCGTGGTGCGCTGGCCGAAGATCGAGATCTCGTTGTCGGCCGGGCCGAAGGGGATCACCGCGATCGCCATGAACGCCGGGATGGCCGCGACGATCGGTGCGAGGACGTACACCACCTTGTCCGCGCGTTTGACGATGACGTCTTCCTTCAGCATCAGCTTGATGCCGTCGGCGAGCGACTGGAGCATGCCCCAGGGGCCGTGCCGGTTGGGGCCGATGCGCAACTGCATCCAGGCGACGACCTTGCGTTCCCACACGATGGAGAACAGCACGGTCACCATCAGGAAGGCGAAGCAGAACACCGCCTTGACGACGACCAGCCACCAGGGGTCGCGGCCGAACATCGAGAGGTCTTCAGCGGCAAGGTACGGGCTCATGCCTCCACCTCCTTGGGGGCCTCACCGGCGAGCGCCGCCGGGCCGATGCGGACGAGGGAGCCGGGCTGCGCCCCGGTGTCGGAGGCGACGCCGCCGCCGACGGAGTTCAGCGGGAGCCAGACCACCCGGTCGGGCATCTCGGTGATCTGCAGCGGGATTTCCACCACCCCGGCGGGGCCGGTCACGGCGAGGACGCCGCCGTCCTCGACACCTGCCTCGGCGGCCGTCGCGGCCGACACGCGCGCGCGTGCCGCGTGCCGGGTCCCGGCGAGGGCTTCGTCGCCCTCCTGGAGCACGCCCTGGTCGAGGAGCAGCCGGTGCCCGGCGAGCACCGCCTCCCCGGCCGCCGGACGCGGCAGCACACCCGCCGTCTCCAGGGGCCCGGAGGCCCGCGGCCCGTCCCAGGCGCCCAGCCGGTCCAGCTCGGCGCGCGTGGTCCGCAGATCCGGCAGGCCCAGGTGTACGTCCATGGCGTCGGCCAGCATCTGCAGCACCCGCCCGTCGGACGGCGCCAGGCGGCGGGTCATCTGGTCGGGTTTGAGCGCGGCCTCGAAGGGACGGCCGCGGCCCTCCCAGTTGAGGAAGGTGCCCGCCTTCTCGGCGACCGCCGCGACCGGGAGGACGACGGCGGCGTGCTCGGTGACCTCGCTGGGCCGCAGCTCCAGCGACACCACGAACCCGGCCTCCCGCAGTGCCTCACGCGCACGTGCCGGATCCGGCAGGTCGGCGACCTCGACGCCCGCGACCAGCAGGGCCTGGAGCTCGCCGCTCGCGGCGGCCTCGATGATCTGGCCGGTGTCGCGGCCGTAGCGGTGCGGGAGTTCGGCCAGGCCCCAGGCCGCGGCCACCTCCTCACGCGCGCGGGGGTCGGTCGCCGGGCGGCCGCCCGGCAGCAGCGACGGCAGCGCGCCGGCCTCGACCGCGCCGCGCTCCCCGGCCCGCCGGGGGATCCACACCAGGCCCGCACCGGTCGCGGAGGCGGCCCGTACGGCAGCGGTGAGGCCACCGGCGATCGAGGCCAGCCGCTCACCGACGACGATCACCGCGCCCTCGGCCCGCAGCCCCTCGGCGGCCAGCGCCCCGGCGTCCTCCAGGCCGACGCCGCTCGCGAGCGCGTCCAGCCACTCGGTCTCGGTCCCGGGAGCGGCCGGCAGCAGCGTGCCGCCCGCCTTCTCCAGGCCGCGAGTGGCGTGCGTGGCCAGCGAGAACACCCGCTGCTTGCGCTTGCGCCAGGCCTTGCGCAGCCGCAGGAAGACGCCGGGCGCCTCCTCCTCCGACTCGAACCCGACCAGCAGGACCGCCGGCGCCTTCTCGAGAGAGGTGTAGGTGACGCCGGTACCGTCCAGGTCGCGCCCGCGTCCCGCCACCTGGGACGCCAGGAAATCGGCCTCCTCGCCGCTGTGCACGCGCGCGCGGAAGTCGATGTCGTTGGTGTCGAGGGCCACGCGCGCGAACTTGCTGTACGCGTAGGCGTCCTCGACGGTGAGCCGGCCGCCGGTGAGGACACCGGTCCGGCCGCGGGAGGCCAGCAGACCCTGGGCCGCGATCTGGAGCGCCTCCGGCCAGGAGGCCGGTTCGAGCTCGCCCTCGGCGTTGCGGACCAGCGGCGTTTCGAGCCGGTCCTTCTGCTGCGAATACCGGAACGCGAAGCGGCCCTTGTCGCAGATCCACTCCTCGTTGACCTCGCGGTCCTCGGCGGCGAGGCGCCGCATGATCTTCCCGCGCCGGTGGTCGGTGCGGGTCGCACAGCCGCCCGAGCAGTGCTCGCAGACCGACGGCGACGAGATCAGGTCGAAGGGACGGGAACGGAAGCGGTAGGCCGCCGAGGTCAGGGCGCCGACCGGGCAGATCTGGATGGTGTTCCCGGAGAAGTACGACTCGAAGGGGTCGCCCTCACCTGTGCCGACCTGCTGGAGCGCGCCCCGCTCGAGCAGTTCGATCATCGGGTCGCCGGCGATCTGGTTGGAGAACCGGGTGCAGCGGGCGCACAGCACGCACCGCTCGCGGTCGAGCAGGACCTGTGTGGAGATCGGGACCGGCTTCTCGTACGTCCGCTTCTTCCCTCCGAAGCGGGACTCGGCGTTGCCGTGCGACATGGCCTGGTTCTGCAGCGGGCACTCGCCGCCCTTGTCGCAGACCGGGCAGTCCAGCGGGTGGTTGATGAGCAGCAGTTCCATCACACCGTGCTGGGCCTTCTCGGCGGCCGGCGAGGTGAGGTGGGTCTTCACCACCATCCCGTCCGTGCACGTGATCGTGCAGGACGCCATGGGTTTGCGCTGGCCCTCGACCTCGACGATGCACTGGCGGCAGGCGCCGGCCGGGTCGAGCAGGGGGTGGTCGCAGAAGCGGGGGATCTCGATGCCGAGCTGTTCGGCGGCCCGGATGACCAGGGTGCCCTTGGGCACGCTGATCTCGACGCCGTCGATCGTCAGCGTGACGAGGTCCTCCGGCGGGACCGCCGCCTGCCCCCCACCCGTGGGAGCACTGGTGGTCACGGTCATGCGTTCACCTCCGGGCGGTCCGCCCAGGCCGTCGACTTGGCCGGGTCGAAGGGGCAGCCCCGGCCCGTGATGTGCTGCTCGTACTCCTCGCGGAAGTACTTGAGCGAGGAGAAGATCGGCGAGGCGGCGCCGTCGCCCAGGGCGCAGAAGGACTTGCCGTTGATGTTGTCGGCGATGTCGGCGAGCTTGTCGAGGTCGGACGTGACGCCCTTGCCGGCCTCGATGTCCCGCAGCAACTGCACCAGCCAGTACGTCCCTTCGCGGCAGGGTGTGCACTTGCCGCAGGACTCGTGGGCGTAGAACTCGGTCCAGCGGGTGACGGCCCGCACCACGCACGTGGTCTCGTCGAAGCACTGCAGTGCTTTCGTTCCGAGCATGGAGCCCGCGGCCCCCACTCCTTCGTAGTCGAGGGGGACGTCGAGGTGTTCGTCGGTGAACATCGGGGTCGAGGAGCCGCCCGGTGTCCAGAACTTCAGCCGGTGCCCGGGGCGCATCCCACCGCTCATGTCGAGGAGCTGGCGGAGTGTGATGCCGAGCGGGGCCTCGTACTGGCCGGGGCTGGCGACGTGGCCGCTGAGCGAGTACAGCGTGAAGCCCGGGGACTTCTCACTGCCCATCGCCCTGAACCACTCTTTCCCGTTTTTCAGGATGGCGGGAACCGACGCGATCGACTCGACGTTGTTCACAACAGTCGGGCACGCGTAGAGGCCCTCGACGGCAGGGAAGGGGGGACGGAGCCGCGGTTGACCACGGCGGCCTTCGAGCGAGTCGAGCAGTGCGGTCTCCTCACCGCAGATGTACGCGCCGGCGCCGGCGTGCACGGTGAGTTGGAGGTCGAGTCCGCTGCCCAGGATGTTCTCGCCGAGGTAGCCCGCCGCGTAGGCCTCGCGCACGGCCTCGTGCAACCGCCGCAGAACGGGGACGACTTCACCACGCAGATAGATGAAGGCATGCGAAGACCTGATGGCATAGCAGGCGATGACGATGCCCTCGATGAGGCTGTGCGGGTTCGCGAAGAGGAGCGGGATGTCCTTGCACGTCCCGGGCTCCGACTCGTCGGCGTTGACAACTAGATAGTGCGGTTTTCCATCACCCTGCGGAATGAACTGCCACTTCATTCCCGTCGGGAACCCCGCGCCGCCCCGCCCGCGCAGACCGGACTCCTTGACGTATGCGATCAGGTCGTCGGGTGACATGGCGAGCGCCTTGCGGAGCCCCTCGTACCCCTCGTGCCTCCGGTAGACGTCCAGCGTCCAGGACCTGTCCTCGTCCCAGAAGGCCGACAGCACGGGTGCGAGCAGCTTCTCGGGGCTGGTGTCCTTGAGTTCGGCGGCCACGCTCATCACTCCCCCTCCTCGGCGGCAGGCCCTGCCGGGTGGGACGGGTCCGAGGCCGATGTGTCCTGCGGCGCGTCATGTGAACTGAGGTGTTCGGCCGGCGACGGCTCGTGCACCGCCCGGTCCTGCGGTTCGTCCTGCGGTCCGCCGTCCCGCGGATGCACCACCCGCGCGGGTGCGGTCTCTCCCCTCGCCAGGCGAAGACCCACCAGCGAAGCGGGTCCCGCTCCGCCGCTCTCCTCGACGGCCCCTGGCCGCTCGTCGGGGAAGCCCGCCAGGATCCGGGCGGTCTCCTTGAAGGTGCACAGGCGTGCCCCGCGCGTGGGCTGGACGGGACGTCCCGCGCGCAGGTCGTCGACCAGGCGCCGGGCGCTGGCCGGGGTCTGGTTGTCGAAGAACTCCCAGTTCACCATCACGACCGGCGCGTAGTCGCAGGCCGCGTTGCACTCGATGTGTTCCAGGGTGACCTTGCCGTCGCCGGTGGTCTCGCCGTTTCCGACACCGAGGTGCTCCTGGAGCTCCTCGAAGATCGCGTCGCCGCCCATCACGGCGCACAGGGTGTTGGTGCAGACCCCGACCTGGTAGTCGCCGGAGGCCTTGCGCCGGTACATGGTGTAGAAGGTGGCGACGGCGGTCACCTCGGCGGTGGTCAGGTCCAGCATGTCCGCGCAGAACTGCATTCCGGTGCGCGTGACATGGCCCTCCTCCGACTGCACCAGGTGCAGCAGCGGCAGCAGGGCGGATCGGGAGTCGGGGTAGCGGGCGATGATCTCGCGCGCGTCCGTCTCCAGCCGGGCTCGGACGTCGTCCGGGTACGCGGGCGCGGGCAGTCCGGGCATGCCCAGGCTGACGCCCCGCTCCGAAGAAGAGGTGGTCACCGGTCGACGCCTCCCATCACGGGGTCGATGGACGCGACGGCGACGATGACGTCGGCGACCTGGCCGCCCTCGCACATCGCCGCCATGGCCTGCAGGTTGGTGAACGACGGGTCGCGGAAGTGGACCCGGTAGGGGCGGGTGCCGCCGTCGGACACGGCGTGGACGCCGAGTTCTCCCTTGGGCGACTCGACAGCCGCGTACGCCTGTCCGGGCGGGACGCGGAAGCCCTCCGTGACCAGCTTGAAGTGGTGGATCAGGGCCTCCATGGAGGTGCCCATGATCTTCTTGATGTGGTCGAGGGAGTTGCCGAGACCGTCCGGTCCGAGGGCGAGCTGGGCGGGCCAGGCGATCTTCCTGTCGGCGACCATGACCGGCCCGGGCTGCAGCCGGTCAAGGCACTGCTCGACGATCCCGAGCGACTGGCGCATCTCCTCCAGGCGGATCAGGAAGCGGCCGTAGGAGTCGCAGGAGTCCGCGGTCGGCACCTCGAAGTCGTACGTCTCGTAGTCGCAGTACGGCTGTGCCTTGCGCAGGTCGTGCGGGAGGCCGGTGGAGCGCAGGATCGGGCCGGTGGCGCCGAGGGCCATGCAGCCGGCCAGGTCCAGGTAGCCGACGTCCTGCATACGGGCCTTGAAGATGGGGTTCCCGGTGGCGAGCTTGTCGTACTCCGGGAGGTTCTTCTTCATCTTCTTCACGCACTCGCGGATGTGGTCCACCGCGCCGGGCGGCAGGTCCTGTGCGAGTCCGCCGGGGCGGATGTACGCGTGGTTCATCCTGAGGCCCGTGATGAGCTCGTAGATGTCGAGAATCATTTCACGATCCCGGAATCCGTAGATCATGATCGTGGTGGCGCCGAGTTCCATGCCGCCGGTGGCGATGCACACCAGGTGGGAGGAGAGCCGGTTCAGCTCCATCAGGAGCACCCGGATGATCTTGGCCCGCTCGGTGATCTGGTCCTCGATGCCGAGGAGCTTCTCGACGGCGAGGCAGTAGGCGGTCTCGTTGAAGAAGGACGTCAGGTAGTCCATGCGCGTCACGAACGTGGTGCCCTGCGTCCAGGTCCGGTACTCGAGGTTCTTCTCGATGCCGGTGTGGAGGTAGCCGATGCCGCAGCGGGCCTCGGTGACCGTCTCCCCTTCGATCTCCAGGATGAGGCGGAGCACCCCGTGGGTGGACGGATGCTGGGGGCCCATGTTGACGACGATGCGCTCGTCGTCGGCACGGGACGCGGACTGGACGACCTCGTCCCAGTCGCCACCGGTCACCGTGTAGACGGTGCCCTCGGTGGTCTCACGTGCCGACGCGGCGGACGCGGCTGCTGACTGCGTGCTCACGAGTACGACCTCCGCTGGTCCGGAGCCGGAATCTGGGCGCCCTTGTACTCGACGGGGATGCCGCCGAGGGGGTAGTCCTTGCGCTGCGGGTGGCCCTGCCAGTCGTCCGGCATCATGATCCGGGTCAGGGCCGGGTGGCCGTCGAAGACGATCCCGAAGAAGTCGTACGTCTCGCGCTCGTGCCAGTCGTTGGTCGGGTAGACGGAGACCAGCGACGGGATGTGCGGGTCGCCGTCGGGGGCGCTGACCTCGAGGCGGAGCAGCCGGTTGTGGGTGATCGAGCGCAGGTGGTAGACGGCGTGCAGCTCGCGGCCCTTGTCGTGCGGGTAGTGGACGCCGCTGACCCCGGTGCACAGCTCGAAGCGCAGGGCCGGGTCGTCGCGCAGGGTCCGGGCGACGCGCAGCAGGTGCTCCCGTTCGATGTGGAAGGTGAGCTCGCCGCGGTCGACGACCGTCTTCTCGATCGCGTTGTCGGGGAGCAGGCCCTGTTCCTCCAGGGCGCCCTCGAGTTCGTCGGCGACCTCGTCGAACCATCCTCCGTAGGGCCGGGTCGCCGGTCCGGGGAGCCGCACCGAGCGGACCAGGCCGCCGTAGCCGGAGGTGTCGCCGCCGTTGTTGGCGCCGAACATGCCGCGCTGGACGCGGATCTCCTCGCCGCCCTCGCCGCGTCGGCCGGGGAGGTTGGAGGCGGCGAGGTCCTTCTCGGGGTTCACCCCGTTCGCGGACCCGTTCACGCCGCCGGTGCCGTTCGCGTCGCTCACCGCAGCAGCCCCTTCATCTCGATCGTGGGCAGGGCCTTGAGCGCCGCCTCCTCCGCCTCACGGGCGGCTTCCTCGGCGTTCACGCCGAGCTTGGAGGACTGGATCTTCTGGTGGAGCTTGAGGATCGCGTCCATCAGCATCTCGGGGCGCGGCGGGCAGCCGGGCAGGTAGATGTCGACCGGGACGATGTGGTCGACGCCCTGGACGATCGCGTAGTTGTTGAACATGCCGCCCGAGGAGGCGCAGACGCCCATGGAGATCACCCATTTCGGGTTGGGCATCTGGTCGTAGACCTGCCTGAGCACCGGCGCCATCTTCTGGCTGACCCGTCCCGCGACGATCATCAGGTCCGCCTGGCGCGGTGAGCCGCGGAAGACCTCCATGCCGAAGCGCGCCAGGTCGTAGCGGCCGGCTCCGGTGGTCATCATCTCGATGGCGCAGCAGGCGAGGCCGAACGTGGCCGGGAAGACGGACGCCTTGCGCACCCAGCCCGCGGCCTGCTCGACGGTGGTGAGCAGGAAACCGCTCGGCAGCTTTTCTTCGAGTCCCATGTCGTTAGGCCCCTCAGTCCCATTCCAGGCCGCCGCGCCGCCACACGTACGCGTAGGCGACGAAGACGGTGAGCACGAAGAGCAGCATCTCCACGAGCCCGAAAACGCCCAGGGCGTCGAAGGTGACGGCCCAGGGGTAGAGGAAGACGATCTCGATGTCGAAGACGATGAAGAGCATCGCCGTCAGGTAGTACTTGATGGGGAACCGCCCGCCGCCGGCCGGCGTGGGGGTCGGCTCGATACCGCACTCGTAGGCCTCGAGCTTGGCGCGGTTGTACCGCTTCGGACCGATCAGCGTGGCCATGACCACGGAGAAGATCGCAAAGCCTGCCCCGAGGGCTCCCAGTACGAGGATGGGCGCATAGGCGTTCACCGCTCCTCGCTCCTCTCAGTCGGCACTGACTGCTGGCGGTTGCGTCGGACCATCCGCCTCACCGGTCCCACGAACCCCGCTCGTCCCGGGCGAAGATCGAGAACATGTGAAGCAGGTCACAAGCCCGACTGCCTCGCATCTTATGCCTGTCGCTCTGTGATCTGCGACACGGCGTATTACCCAAGCTTTGTGATCTCTGCCACCTGACGAAGGATCATGAAGTCGGATGAGCAGTGATCTTCACACCGGAAGCGTTCGAGTGATCACCAGACGTGACATTTTCGCTCGTCACCGCAGGCCGGACGGCGCGTCTCCATATCAAGAGAGTTCCCTTGCATGCAAATTCGCGCGGGAGATCGGGTCTTGATAGAGGCGCTCGTTCACACATCGGAGGGAGGGGCGGGGCGAGGCGTGGACGCGTGCGCGCGTTCACGAAGTCCGTCGCGTGACCCGGTCGTGACACGGTCGTGATCCGCGCGCGGGACGCAGCGCCGACGGTGACTGTTCCGTGACCTCCGCCACACCCATGAGAGGTCCATAAGAACCGGGCTTGGCCAACGAGCCCGCCCGATGGTAGGCGGAGGGCAATTCGGACGTAATCATGAAAACCCATGATCAACGCCATGATCGCTTGCGCCCGTAATGTCCGTTACGGCGTCAATAAAGAGTGACGCGCACGGTATTCGGAGCCGCGATTGAGCAACTGTGGCGCAGCACACGTTTCTTGAAGATATGAAGGAGCCCCTGGTACCGCTTGTTCCCATGTCCCACACCGCTCACATACGCAGCCACCGGAAACCCCGCCGCAGCGCGTCGAAAATCGCGATGCGGGCTGGAGTTGCCGGTGGTGTTCTCAGCACCCTGGCAGTGGCCGGTGCGTCCGGCGCGGCGAACGCCGCCGAGCCGGTGACGCAGACCCTGGAACTGCCCACCCTGACGGCCGATGTGGCCGCTCAGGTCGCCCAGTCCGCGGACGCCACGCAGCAGGCCGCCGCGAACTACCAGCTGCAGGCCGAGCGTGACGCGGCCGCCGCGAACGCCGCGAAGCAGGCCAAGGCGGACCTCGCCGACGCCAAGAAGAAGGCGGAGGCCAAGAAGAAGGCCGCCCAGGAGGCCGCCCGCAAGGAGGCCGCCGCCAACGCCCGCGCCTCGCGCAGCTCCGAGCGGACCACCCTCTCCGCCACGGTGAACGCCGGCACCTCCACGAGCACGTCCACGGCGACCGGTTCGGCCGCGGCGGTCGTCAACTTCGTCAAGGCGCAGATCGGCAAGGCCTACGTCTCCGGCGCCACCGGCCCGTCCGCCTACGACTGCTCCGGCCTGGTGCAGACCGCGTTCAAGCAGGTGGGCATCAGCCTGCCGCGTGTCTCGCAGGACCAGTCGACCGCGGGTACCCAGGTCTCGCTGAGCAACCTGCAGCCGGGCGACATCCTCTACTGGGGCAGCGCGGGCAGCGCCTACCACGTCGCGGTGTACGTGGGCGACGGCATGTTCGTCGGCGCGCAGAACCCCTCCAGCGGCGTAGGCGAGCACCCGCTCGACTACGACCCGCCGACCGGCGCCGTGCGGGTGCTCTGACCGCACCCCACCCGGACTTGTGAAGGGCCGCTGCCGCTCGGGGGCAGCGGCCCTCAAGGGTCTCCTGACATGCTCGTCGGCGGGCCGGACCGTCTCCGGCCCGTCAACGCGACGAAGGAGACCGAATCATGCCAAGTGTGTTCGTACAGGGGCGATCCGTCCTGTCCTACCCCCCGCTCGCACCCGAGGCCCGGCGCGGCAGGGTGCGCCGGATCACCGAGACGGGTGAAGAGGTACTGCACAGGCCCTGCCGGGACGTCACCGAGTTCGGGCCGGACCTCGCCGCGCTCATCGACGACATGTTCCTCACCATGTACGCCGCGGACGGCGCGGGCCTCGCGGCGAACCAAGTAGGGGTAGGTCTGCGACTGTTCGTGTACGACTGCCCCGACGACGACGGTGTCCGACATGTCGGACACATCGTCAATCCGGTACTGGAGCCCCTGGACCCGGCCGGCCGACGGCTGCTCGTCGAGGGCGAGGGGTGCCTGTCGGTGCCGGGTGCCGTCATGGACGTACCGCGGCCGGACCGGGCGGTGGTGCGCGGGCAGGACAAGGACGGCGCACCCCTCGCCGTCGAGGGCACGGGGTACTTCGCGCGCTGCCTCGCCCACGAGACCGACCACACCAACGGGTACGTGTACCTGGACCGGCTCTCCAAGCGGGAGCGGAAGGAAGCCCTGCGTCAGGTGGCGGACCGGCGGGAGGACGTGTTCGCCCGCCGGTCCGCCAACGCGGAGGCCCTGAGCCGGGCCTGGAGCCAGGCTTAGAGCCGAGCCTGGAGCCAGGCTTAGAGCCGAGCCTGGAGCCAGGCTTAGAGCCGAGCCTGGAGCCAGGCCTGGAGGACACTCACGCCTTCGGCGCCACCCTGCTCAGCCCGTTGATGATCCGGTCCATCGCGTCGCCGCCCGTCGGGTCGGTGAGGTTGGCCAGGAGCTTCAGGGTGAACTTCATCAGCATGGGGTGGGTCAGACCGCGCTGGGCGGCGATCTGCATGACCTTCGGGTTGCCGATGAGCTTCACGAAGGCGCGGCCCAGCGTGTAGTAGCCGCCGTAGGTGTCCTTGAGGACGCGCGGGTAGCGCTGCAGGGCCAGCTCGCGGCCGCTGGGCGTGGCCCGCGCGTGGGCCTGGACGATGACGTCGGCGGCGAGCTGGCCGGACTCCATGGCGTAGGCGATGCCCTCGCCGTTGAAGGGGTTCACCAGGCCGCCGGCGTCGCCGACCAGCAGCAGGCCCTTGGTGTAGTGCGGCTGGCGGTTGAAGGCCATCGGGAGGGCGGCGCCGCGGATCGGGCCGGTCATGTTGTCCGGCGTGTAGCCCCAGTCCTCGGGCATGGAGGCGCACCAGGCCTTCAGGACCTCGCGCCAGTCCAGTTCCTTGAAGGAGTCGGAGGTGTTGAGCACGCCCAGGCCGACGTTGCTCGTCCCGTCGCCCATGCCGAAGATCCAGCCGTAGCCGGGCAGGAGGCGGTCCTGGGGGCCGCGGCGGTCCCAGAGCTCCAGCCAGGACTCCAGGTAGTCGTCCTCGTGGCGCGGGGAGGTGAAGTAGGTGCGGACCGCGACACCCATCGGGCGGTCCTCGCGGCGGTGCAGGCCCATCGCCAGGGACAGCCGGGTGGAGTTGCCGTCGGCGGCGACGACCAGCGGCGCGTGGAAGGTGACCGCGCGCTTCTCCTCACCCAGCTTGGCGGTGACGCCGGTGATGCGGCCGGTGCGGTCGTCGACGACGGGGCCGGAGACGTTGCAGCGTTCGTACAGCCGCGCGCCGGCCTTCTGCGCCTGCCGGGCGAGTTGCTCGTCGAAGTCGTCGCGCTTGCGGACCAGACCGTAGTCCGGGAAGGAGGCGAGATCGGGCCAGTCCAGCTGGAGGCGGACACCGCCGCCGATGATCCTCAGGCCCTTGTTGCGCAGCCAGCCGGCCTCCTCGGAGATGTCGATGCCCATCGCCACGAGCTGCTTCACGGCGCGCGGGGTGAGGCCGTCGCCGCAGACCTTCTCCCGTGGGAACTCGGTCTTCTCCAGCAGGAGTACGTCGAGTCCGGCCCTGGCGAGGTGGTAGGCGGTGGTGGAGCCGGCTGGCCCCGCCCCCACGACGATCACGTCGGCGGAGTTGTCGGAGAGGGGCTCGGTCACGGCGGGATCTCCCCAAGGTTCGTAATGTGCGTGCCGACCGGCACTGGACATGGGCAGTCTATTCAGCAGCATTGATCACCCGGCTGAAGGGCTGCCTCCGTGAACCGACCTCTCCCCGCGGTACGACTGCGCGTCCCCACCCACGAGGACGCCTTCACCTGGCACCGGGCCTTCGACGACCCCGAGGTCATGGAGTTCCTCGGCGGCGGGGGCGCGGCGCTGTCGTTCTACGAGGAACTCACCGCACGCCAGCGCCGGCACGACGCCGAGCGAGGCTTCTGCCTGTGGTCGCTGCTGGGCGAGGCGGACGAGGTCATCGGTTTCGCGGGCGCCCAGCCGTGGCCGCACGAGTGGGGCCCGAAGGGCGAGATCGAGATCGGCTGGCGGCTCGGGCGGGCCCACTGGGGCAAGGGGTACGCCACCGTGGCGGCGCGGGAGACGGTCGACCGGGTGCGCGCGGCGGGCGTACCGGACGTGATGGCCATGATCCGGCCCGGCAACGAGCGTTCCGTCGCCGTGGCCCGGCGCCTCGGCATGGAACCCGCCGAGTCCTACAACCACCCGAGGTTCGACGCGCCGGTGCACTGCTACCGGCTCAGCCTGACCTAGAGGTCCGCACTCCGGTTCCGTCACTCGAAGTAGTCGATTGTCACAGAAAGACAGCGAATGCTTCCGGGTGTCGTCCGCACGGAGTTACCCTTCCTGTACCGCTGGGGGTGACATCTGTGCGTATAACACCCAAAACACCCGAAGTGCGCGTACCCCGTCTCGTCGGCCTGATGGCCGTCGACGCGCGCGAGACCGCCCAGGCGTGGGGGCTGTTCCTCAGCGCCCCGGACCGGCCGGACTTCCGCCACACCGTCGTCGACTACGTCGTACGCCAGTACCCGCAGGCCGGTGCCGAGGTGCCGCGGGACTCACTGGTGTACGTGTGGTTCGACTTCGGTGAGGGAGAGGGCGGCGGAGGTGTGCGCGAGCCGCGCGTCCCGAGACCGCCCGGCGGAGGAATGCAGCGCGAGCTGGACGAGCCGGGCGACCCGTTCGCCGTGGCCGGGTTCAGCTCTCCTTGAAGCCCCGGTGCAGGGCCACCACGCCGCCCGTCAGGTTCCGCCACGCCACCCGCGACCAGCCCGCCTTGCGCAGCCGTTCGGCCAGCGCGGGCTGGTCGGGCCAGGCGCGGATGGACTCGGCGAGGTAGACGTAGGCGTCGGGGCTGGAGGAGACCGCGCGCGCGACCGGCGGCAGCGCGCGCATCAGGTACTCGGTGTAGACGGTGCGGAAGGGCGCCCACGTCGGGTGCGAGAACTCGCAGATGACCACCCGCCCGCCGGGCCGGGTCACCCGGTACATCTCGCGCAACGCGGCGTCCGTGTCCTGCACGTTGCGCAGCCCGAAGGAGATGGTGACGGCGTCGAAGGTGTCGTCCTTGAAGGGCAGCCGTGTCGCGTCCCCGGCCGTGAAGGGGAGCCACGCGGTGCGCCGCTTGCCGACCTGGAGCATGCCCAGGGAGAAGTCGCAGGGAACGACGTAGGCACCCGTCCGCGCGAAGGGCAGTGACGAGGTGGCCGTCCCGGCCGCCAGGTCCAGGACCTTCTGCGCGGGCCGCGCGTCGACCGCCTTCGCCACCTCCTTGCGCCAGCGCCGGTCCTGCCCGAGGGACAGCACGTCGTTGGTCAGGTCGTACCGTTCCGCCACGTTGTCGAACATCGAGGCGACTTCGTGCGGCTGCTTGTCCAGGGATGCGCGGGTCACGGGCCCATTGTGGCAGCAGGGTCCGCGACACCGGCGCAGCACCCTCGGGGCGCCGGTCACGACAGCGGCCTCGGCCTCCTCCCCGCCGCGACGTCCTCCACCCAGCCGCGCAGCGGGACGAACACCGCGATCGGGGGACCCGGCCAGGGCCTGTCCGGCGGATCAGGTCGCAGGAAACGGGCGGTACCTCATCGGCGCTGGTGAGCGGGGTTTGGTGCGTCCAACTGCAAGGCGGAGGAGGGCGTCGACGCGATGGGGGTCCCCCCGCTCGAGCGCAGCCGAGAGTGGGGGAGTCGACAACCGACGACAACGCCGGTGGGGGCACCACCCGCTCGAGCGAAGCCGAGAGTGGGGGAGGGCGTGCCAAACCCCGCGTCTGCGGCATGATCCGCCGGACAGGTCCTAGCGCCGCCGGAACACCAGACGTCCGCCCACGACCGTGGCCACGCAGGTGTCCGCTCCGCGCTCGGCCAGCTCGGCCTCGTCACGGACGTCGAAAACGGCGAAGCGGGCGGCGGAGCCCTGCTGCCGTTCGGTCGCCGTCATGGGCGCCCGAACGGAGCCGAACGGGTCGAGGGAGGGCACGTCGCCGGGACTGCCCAGCCGGCCGACGACGCCGATCCCACTGCGCCGTACGGCGTCCTTCACCGCGCGGTTGCGGAACGGTTCACAGGCCACGGCGACCGTGCCCCGCGCCAGCATGCGCTGGATCCCGCGGCGTGCGCTGGCACCCCAGCGGGCGTCGTCGAGGACGAGCATGCTCAGCGCGTCGCCGGTCAGCGGTTCGGTGCCGAGGTCGTCGGCCTCCCGTGGGTCCGGGTGGTACGTGCGCTCCAGCAGCTCGTTGCCGTAGAGGTTGACGAACCCGGGCGTGAGGATGCCCGGCCAACTGCGCACGCGTGCGCGTGGATACGCGGCGGCCAGCTCCTCCAGGGGCCCGACGGCGGCGATCCACTCACCCTGGACGGCGAAGGCGTGGCCCCTGGAGTCGGCGTGAATCGTCAACAAGACGGCGCTAGTTGGACGCGAGCAGCTTCAGCTCGGGATGTGCCGTCCCGCCCGAGATCGCCGTCGAGGAGATGTGCGACATGACCCGCTCGTCGACGGGGTCGTTCGCCGGGTCGTCGTGGACGACGAGGTGCTCGTACGTCGTCGCCCGCTGCGCCGGGACCCGGCCCGCCTTCCTGATGAGGTCGATGATCTCGAGGCGGTTGGAGCGGTGCTTGGCGCCGGCGGAGGACACGACGTTCTCCTCCAGCATGATCGAGCCGAGGTCGTCCGCGCCGTAGTGCAGCGACAGTTGGCCGACCTCCTTGCCGGTGGTCAGCCAGGAGCCCTGGATGTGCCGGACGTTGTCGAGGAAGAGGCGGGCGATCGCGATCATCCGCAGGTACTCGAAGAGCGTGGCCTGGGTGCGGCCCTTCAGGTGGTTGTTCTCGGGCTGGTAGGTGTACGGGATGAACGCCCGGAAGCCGCCCGTGCGGTCCTGCACGTCCCGGATCATCCGCAGGTGCTCGATGCGCTCGGCGTTCGTCTCCCCGGTGCCCATCAGCATGGTGGAGGTCGACTCCACGCCCAGCCGGTGCGCGGTCTCCATGATCTCCAGCCAGCGCTCACCGCTCTCCTTCAGCGGGGCGATGGCCTTGCGGGGCCGCTCCGGCAGGAGTTCGGCGCCGGCGCCCGCGAAGGAGTCCAGGCCGGCCTCGTGGATGCGGGTGATGGCCTCCTCGACCGAGACGCCGCTGATCCGGGCCATGTGCTCGACCTCGGAGGCGCCCAGCGAGTGGATGACCAGCTGGGGGAACTCCTTCTTGATGGCGGCGAAGTGCTTCTCGTAGTACTCGACGCCGTAGTCCGGGTGGTGCCCGCCCTGGAACATGATCTGGGTGCCGCCGAGTTCGACGGTCTCCGCGCAGCGGCGCAGGATGTCGTCGAGGTCGCGGGTCCAGCCCTTCTCGGTGTCCTTCGGGGCCGCGTAGAAGGCGCAGAACCTGCACGCCGTGACGCACACGTTCGTGTAGTTGATGTTCCGCTCGATGATGTACGTGGCGATGTGCTCGATGCCGGCGTAGTTGCGGCGCCGTACCGCGTCGGCGGCGGCGCCCAGCGCGTGCAGCGGGGCGTCGCGGTAGAGGACGAGCGCCTCCTCGGGGCTGATCCGCCCACCGGCGGCGGCACGGTCGAGCACGGACTGAAGGTCGGCCTTCTCGGTCACCGGCGTCCCTTTCGCAAGGTTCACAATGGGGGTTGTGGACGAACCGAACCAGCCTACGTCAGGCTGTTCGCCCGGCCGACGTCAGGCGGTGTACGCGCCGATCAGCAGCCCCGCGAAGGCCCCCGCGATCAGGAACGGCCCGAACGGGATCATCGTCTTGCGGCCCGCCCGCCGGGCCACGACGAGCGCGCCGCCGTACAGCGCCCCGAACAGGAACCCGGCGAAGGTGCCGAGCAGCACCGTCGGCCAGCCGTACCAGCCGAGCGCGGCCCCCGCCCCGAGCGCCAGTTTCACATCGCCGAAGCCCATGGCGCCGGGGTTGATCAGCCACAGCACGAAGTAACCGGCGCCGAGGGCGAGAGCGCCCAGCAGGGCGGTGAGCCAGTTGCCGGCGTGCTCGGGGACGAGGGCCACCAGCGCGAGCAGCCCGAGCGCGGCCCCCGCGAGCGGCAGCGTCACCACGTCGGGCAGCCGCTGCACCCGCAGGTCCACCACCGCCAGCAGCACCGCGAGCGGCGCGAGCAGCAGCCAGACCCCGAGCTCGGGCCGGGTGCCGGTGGCGGCGGCGAGGGCGGCGCAGACCAGGGCGGTGACGGTACCGAGCAGAAGGCCGCTCGGGCCGTACGACGACTGGGGCCAGGGGCATCGCGCACACCGCGCCCGCCCGGCCCACCCCGCGACCGGATGCCCGCCCGGGCAGCTCTCCCGCCACCGCTCCTCCGGGGGGACGGAGAAGCGGTAGGCGGCCCGGGGCAGCAGCGCGCCCGCCGCCGCGCCCCACAGCGCGGCGACCACGATCAGCAGGGCGTCGCTCATCCGGGCCTCCGCATGATGGTCTTCCTCCCCGTCGGCCCTTGTGACCGCCCTCTGCACAGCAACGGAGACTAGTGGCACGGCAGGTCGGCAGACCTGCCCGCTACTCGACCTTCGACATCCGGGAGACCGGGTTCCCCTCCGCCGCGCTGTCCGAGGTGTACTTCAGGTCGTCACCCACCGGCGTCAGCTGCACATCGTGCGGGGCGGGGTCGCAGCCCGCGTGGTTGCCCTTGGCGCCCACGGAGGTGACGACCAGCCGGGTCGTCGTCACCCTCTTCAGCGTCAGCACGTCGGTGCAGACGCCGCCGAGCTGGTCGGTCTGGACGAGCCGGCCCAACTCCTCGCCCACGCCCGCACGGTGGACGGTGAGCCGGAAGGTGCCGGCGGGCAGGGTCCCGCCGAGGGCGGTGGCCTGGCCCTCCCAGGTGCCCAGGTAGCGGGAGGGAACGGTGCCGACGGTCTTGCCGGGGGGATCGGCACTGCGGTCGACGCCGCTGGAGGCGGGCCCGGGCACCGGCGCTTGGGCGCTGCCCCCGGAGCTCTCGTCGTGCGCGCCGCCGATCAGCGGCCGGACGAGGAACCCGAGCCCCACGACCGCCCCGACGAGCGCCCCGGCGACGGCGAGCGCCAGCGTGCAGCTCACCCGGCGTCCCCGGCCGCCCTCACCCGGGGTGGAGGAGGCCGCCATGGTGACGGAGACCTTGCCCGGAGGCTGCTCCGCGGACGGCGGCGCGTCCCGGGGCCCGGGCATGACGACCGGTCCGGCCTCCGGAATCACCGGCGCCGGCCCGAACTCGCCGCCCACCACGCCCGACGCCCCGCCCACGGACGGGCTGCTGAACCCGACCGGCCCGGACGGCACCGCCTCCGCGGCCTCCAGGTTCAGCAGCCGTACGGCGCTGCGGCTGACCTGTTCGACCAGGGCCCCCGGCAGCCAGCCATCCGCGACCAGCCGGGCCGCGCCGCCGGGGGCCAGCCGCCGGGCGACCTCCCCGGGCAGGGGCCGCTGGCCGGGGTCCTTCGCCAGGCACGCCGCGGCCACCTCCCGCAGCTCACCGCTCAGCGCGCCGAGTTCCGGCTCCTCGTGGACGACCTTGTACAGCAGCGCCGCCGAGGAGTTCCCGGGGAAGGGCGGCTCGCCGGTGGCCGCGTACGCCAGGACCGCGCCGAGGGAGAAGACGTCCGCCGCGCCGGTGACGTCCTTGCCGAGAATCTGTTCCGGGGACATGTAGCCGGGCGAGCCGACGGAGACGCCGGAGGAGGTCAGGGAGGCGGTGCCGTCGGTGGCGCGGGCGATACCGAAGTCGATCAGCAGGGGGCCGTCGAGGGTGACCAGCACGTTGGACGGTTTCACGTCCCGGTGCACCAGTCCGAGTTCGTGCACGGCCGCCAGCGCCTCGGCGAGGCCCGCGCCCAGGGCCCGTACCGAGTGCGCGGGCAGCGGGCCGTCGGCGTCCACCGCGGCGGCGACGGTCGGGCCGGCCGCGTAGGCCGTGGCGGCCCAGGGCACGGGGGCGTCGGGGTCGGCGTCCAGGACGGGGGCCGTCCAGGCGCCGCCGACCCGCCGGGCGGCCGCGATCTCGCGCCGGAATCGCGCACGGAACTCGTCGTCCAGTGCCAGGTGCGGGTGCACGATCTTCACCGCGACGGTCCGGCCGCCCGCGCTGCGCCCGAGGTACACCCGTCCCATCCCGCCCGCGCCGAGCCGGCCGAGCAGCCGGTAGGGCCCGATCACGGCAGGTTCGTCGGCCGCGAGCGGCTGCATGGCGTCCACCCCATCCCCCGTAGGCCCCGTGGTCCCCCGTTCGGGCACTCCAGCAGATTAGTGCGGAACGCCCCGCTACGGCTGGAGCAGTTCCACCTTCACGTCGGCCGGGAAGCCGGTCGTCGGTCCCACCCGCCGCGCGAACTCGGTGACCGCGTTCAGCTGCGGTCCGCCGAAGCTGAAGTCGAGGGTGGTGAAGTACTCCTCCAGGGTCCGCTCGTCGAAGGACTCCCAGCGGGCCGCCTGCTCGGCGACCTTGCCGACCTCCTGCAGGGAGAGGTTGCGGGAGGCGAGGAACGCCTCGTGCACCTGGCGGGTGATGTCGGGCTCACGCTCGGCGTACTCCCGCCGGGCGGCCCACACCGCGAAGACGAACGGCAGCCCCGTCCACTCCTTCCACAGCGCGCCCAGGTCGTGCACGTCGAGCCCGTAGCGCGGGCCGTCGTGCAGGTTGGCCCGCAGGGCCGCGTCCCCGATCAGTACGGCGGCCTCGGCCTCCTGCATCATCAGGCTGAGGTCGGGCGGGCAGGTGTAGTAGTCGGGCTGGACGCCGTAGCGCTCGGCGAGCAGCAGCTGGGCGAGGCGGACGGAGGTGCGGGAGGTCGAACCGAGGGCGACCCGGGCGCCGTCCAGCCGGTCGAGGGGGACCTGCGAGACGATCACGCAGGACATCACCGGGCCGTCGCAGCCGACGGCGATGTCGGGGAAGGCGACGAGGTCGTCGGCGTTGCGCAGGAACTCCACCAGGGTGATGGGCCCGATGTCGAGGTCCCCCCGCACCAGCTGCTCGCTCAGCTTCTCGGGAGTGTCCTTGGTCAGCTCGAAGTCGAGGAGGGTGCCGGTTCTCGCGAGCCCCCAGTACAGGGGCAGGCAGTTCAGGAACTGGATGTGGCCGACACGCGGCCGGGTGCGAGAATTGTCCACATCGCGAGACTAGCCCCCTCGGGATACGGCGCCGCTCCCGACCCCTCCGTCAACTGGCCCAACGGTTGTCAAACGTTGGGGTGAAGTGATCTTGGCCTCTATTGCTTTCGGCTGGTCACGTGCTAGGCTCGCCGCAAGTTGCAGTTTGGTTTCCCTTGCAGTACAGAGCCTGCGGAGCATGTAACCGCGGGCTCTAGTCGTTTTCAGACGTATGCAGTTGTGCGGCACTTGCTTTCACGCTTGCAGGGTTCTGGAGCAGGGCGACCCTTTGGGCCCAAGGAGGGCTTATGGCTACCGGAACCGTGAAGTGGTTCAACGCCGAAAAGGGCTTTGGCTTCATCGCCCAGGAAGGCGGCGGCCCCGACGTCTTCGTTCACTACTCCGCGATCAACGCCTCCGGCTTCCGCTCCCTCGAGGAGAACCAGCAGGTGAGCTTCGACGTCACGCAGGGACCGAAGGGTCCGCAGGCGGAGAACGTCACCCCCGTCTGATCACAGGTGCCCGTCGGGACCTTCCGATTCCAGTCGGAGGGTTCCGATCAGCGCTGTCTGATCGACACTGCCTGATCGCAGTCTGATTCGCAGTACCCAAGGAGCCCCACGCCATCCGGCGACGGGGCTCCTGCCTTTTCCGTCGGCTTCCCGTCGCCTTCCGTCAGCGGCGGCGTGCGTTCATTTCCCGTTCACACGTGCTGCATGATCAGTACGAATTTCGTTCCGGCCGCGAGTGCCTCGTACGTGTGCGGCACGTCCCCCCGGTACGACATGTAGTCGCCCGCACCGAGCTCGACCGCCTCCCCGCGGGGACCCGCCTTCACGCCGCCCTCCCCGACCACGATGTGCTCGACGGTCCCGGGAATGTGCGGCTCGGAATCCCTGACGGTGCCGGGTTCCAGCCACACGTAGTAAATATCCCGCCGAGCGCCCGGCGGGCTCGCGGAAAGCAGCGTGGCGAGATAGCTGGACTGCTCCGAGTGCACGGTGGGCCCCTCCCCCGCCCGGATCACCTGAACGGCGGGCGCGGGCGGCTCCACCAGCACGCTGAACGGCACCCCGAGCGCCACCGCGAGCGCCCAGATCGTCTCCATGCTCGGATTGCCGCCCGCCCCCTCCAGCTGCGACAGCGTGGACTTCGCGACCCCGGCCCGCTTGGCCAGCTCGGACAGGGACAGGCCGGCGCGGGTGCGTTCACGGCGGAGGGCGGCGGCGATCCAGTCGAGGGGGAGGCGGGAAGGGACGGTGTCAGGCATGGGCGTTCGCTCCATCGGTACGATCGTTCGCCTTGACGAACACGGGCGCTGCTGTTCATTGTAGAAAACATGCGTTCGCCACAACGAACACACGGAGCCTCTCTTGCCGTGCCCACCCTGGTCCGTGACAGCTCTCTCGTCTGGCTGGCCAGCGGCATCGTCGGCGTCTCCTTCGGCGCGGTGTCCGTCGCCGGCGGTCTGCCACTGTGGGTGCCGGTGCTGATGTCGGTGGTGGTGTACGCCGGGTCGGCCCAGTTCAGCGCGGTCGGCGTGCTGCTCGCCGGGGGCGGTCCGCTGGCCGCGGCGGCCACCGGCCTGCTCCTCAACACCCGTACGGCCGCCTTCAGTCTCGCGGTCGCCGACATCCTCGGCCGGGGACGCCTGGCCCGCCTGGTCGGCGCCCACCTCGTGACCGACGAGACCGTGGCCTTCGCCCTGGCCCAGCGGGACCCCGACCGCCGCCGGGCGGCGTTCTGGATCTCCGGGCTCGGCCTCTTCGTCGCATGGAACGCCGGGGTCCTGGCCGGCGCGTTCGCCGGGAGCGCCCTCGGCGACACCACCCGCTACGGCCTGGACGCCGCCTTCCCCGCCGTCCTCGTGGCCCTGGTCCTGCCCGCCCTGCGCACGGACCGCGCGGTACGCCGTTCCGCCCTGCTGGGCGCCGCCCTGGCCCTGGCGGTGACACCGGCGGTCCCGGCGGGGGTGCCGGTGCTGGTGGCGTTGTGCGGGTTGGTGCTGCACCGCCCGGCGCGCGGGGAGGTGACGGCCCGGTGAACGCGACGGCCACGGTGATCCTGGCTCTGGCCGTGGGCACGTACGCCTTCCGGCTGGTGGGCCCGGTACTGCACGGGCGCGTGGAGATACCGGCCCGGGTGCAGGAACTGGCGTCGGCGGGGGCGGTCGTCCTGCTGGTCGCCCTGCTGGCGACGGGCGCGCTGACGGAGAGCGGCGGCTTCGCGGGCTGGGCACGACCGGCCGGGGTACTGACGGCGGGCGTACTCGCGTGGCGGAGGGCGCCGTTCGTGGTGGTGGTGCTGGGGGCGGCTGTGGTGACGGGGGTGTTGCGGGCGGCGGGGGTCGAGTGACGCGGACGCCGGCTGGTATGCGGTCGGCGGGCGTCCGCCTTGTGTTCACCGGTCTCCCAGTCGGTCAGCGCGGTCCTCGGATGCTGTCGATGATGCGGGTCCAGTTGTCGCTGCCGTGTCCGTTTTCGATCGCGCGCCGGTAGTGGGCCTGCACGGCCAGGGGGAGCGCGAGGTCGAGGCCGAGTGACGTGCTGGTCTCGACGATGTGGTCGGACGTCGCGCCCATCATGGTGACCGTGCTGAGGTCGCCGGGATGCTCTCCGGCGTCGAGCGCGGCACCGGGGTGCTCTTCCCCGGCCCTGAGGATGTCACCGATCGTGTCAGCGGAGGAGAGCAGCTCCGGCAGCGCTTCCCCGGCCTTCATCCCTGCCGTACCCAGCATGGCGGTGGCGTGCATCAGCCCGGACAGAGTGGTGAGGAACACCGCGAGTTGGGCTTGGTACATCAGCTGTGCGAGGCCCGGGTCTTCGCCCAGATGCTTCGGTGTGCCCAGCAGTGCCAACGCCGCCATGTGGCGCTCCAGCACGGGGTCACGGCCGCTGTAGTAGACGTGGGCTGCCTCCGTGCCGACCATCGGCGCGGGCACCATGACGCCTCCGGTGAGGAAGGTGGCGTCGTGACCCGCTGCCCAGGTTGCCGCCTCGCGTGAGCGGTCGGGAGTGTCAGAGCTCAGATTGACCAGCGTCCGCCCGGCGAGCGATGCGGTGGCGCCGTCGAGGATGTCGTACATCGCCTGGTAGTCGGTGAGGCTGAGGATCACGAGGTCACTCGCCTCGACCGCTGCGCCGGGTGTCGCCGCGAGCGTTGCTCCGGCGGCGACGACACCGTCGGCACGACTCGCGGTGCGGTTCCAGACGGTGACCGGGTGGCCGGCGGCGAGAAGGGTACGGGTCATCGCCCGGCCCATCGGGCCCAGTCCGATCACGGTCACAGGGCTGTCTTGCCTGGTGGTGTGGCTCCGTTGTTCGTTCACCCCTCCATGCTCGGAGAGTGCCTCCCCTCTCGGAAGTACCTACTATTTTCTGCGCTACTTACTAATTTGTAAGCGGATCAGTGATGGCCAAGGGGGGTCAGGGATGGCCAAGGCGCCGAGACGCGGGCCTTACATCTGCGGCATCGACGCTGCGCTCGACGTGGTGAGCGGCAAGTGGAAGGGGCTGATCCTCTGGGAGCTGGACACCCATCGCGTACGCCGCTTCGCCGAGCTCCGTCGAGGCCTGCCGGGCGTGAGCGAGAAGATGCTGACGCAGCACCTCCGCGAGATGGAGGAGGACGGTCTCGTGCACCGAGAGGTCCATGCCGAGGTGCCGCCACGGGTGGAGTACTCCCTGACCGAGCACGGGCGCACGCTGAATCGAGCGCTTCGGCCGCTCGGCGCCTGGGGGACAGAGCGGGTACGCCGCGAAGGCTTCGCGGCGGTCGACGGCGGCGCCACGGGCGACGGGGCCGAGGCCTCACGCGGGTGAGCACGGGCGACGTGGACGCCGGTTGTCACTGGTGGCTGTCGGGCGTGGTCCAGGCGACGAGCTGGAGGGTTACCCCGTTCGGGTCGGTGACCTGGAAGAGGCGCTCGCCCCACGGCTCTTCACGCAGCGGCATGGTGATGGGGGCGCCTTCGCTCCGCAGTCGCTCGTATTCGGCGTCCAGGTCGGTCACCGTGAACGCGATGATCACGCCGGCGGCGTGCTGATCCCTGAACCCCTCAGGCAGGACCTCGGTGCCGCGCCGCAGAAAGATCACGTCAGGGGCGCCCTCCCGGGCCAGGGAGGCGAAGCCCTCGGCGGCCATGGCCTCCTGGAAGCCGAAGTGCCGGGTCAGGAATGCGGCGGAGGCGGGGACGTCGTCGACGGTCAGGGAGACGGCCGTGGAAGCGATGTTCATGGTTCCTCCTGGAGACCTGGCATCAACTCTGTACGTTGTACTTTATACAGCGTACAGCGTATGCGGGTGTGGAGCCATCGCTCCTTGTGGAGAAGATGGGGCGCATGGCCAAGGAACGAAGCGGAGCGGGCGACCCGGCCCGCACCCTGGAACTGCTGTGGCGCGAGCCCGGACATGGCGGCCCCCGGCGCGGCCCCAGGCAGGGCTTGACGGTCGACGCCGTCGTCCAGGCCGCCATCGAGCTCGCCGACGTCGGCGGACTGGAAGCCCTGACCATGCGCAGCGTCGCCCAGCGGCTGGGTGTCACGCCGATGACGCTCTACACGTACGTCCCGGGCAAGGCGGAGTTGCTCGACCTCATGCTGGACGCCGTCTATCTGCAGATGCCGCGTACCGACCAGACGGCCGCCCCGTGGCGTACGAGGGTGGAGGCCGTCGCACGCGAGAACCGCGACCTCTACCGGCGCCATCCCTGGGTGGCGACCCTGCCCACCACGCGCCCGCCGCTCGGGCCCGGACTCATGGCCAAGTACGAACACGAACTGACCGCCTTCGACGGCCTCGGGCTCGACGACGTCGAGATGGACGCGGCCCTCACCTTCCTGCTCGGCTTCGTCCAGTCCGTCGCCCGCGCCGACTTCGACACCCAAGCCGCCGCCCGCGACAGCGCCATGTCCGACGAGCAGTGGTGGGCCGTCAACGCGCCGCTTCTGGCCAGAGTCTTCGACCCGGCCCGGTTCCCCCTCGCCGCCCGCGTCGGAAGCGCCGCGGGCGAGACCCATCGGAGCACGTACGACCCTGACCACGCCTTCGACTTCGGACTGCAGCGCATCCTGGACGGCCTCACCCACCTCATCGAGAGCCGATCCCGGTAGCAACCTCACGCGCCAAGGCAGTGATTGGCAGGAACGGGCCACGCCCTTCCTGCCCGACCGGGACTTTCCCCCTCCCCCCCCGGCCCATTCCTGCCAATCCTCGAGCGGCCGCGACCGGTGAGACCGATGTGGCTCGCCGGCCACCCCACGCGCGCCCCCCGCCCCCGCCCCCACCCCCACGCACCGATCGCCGCCGAACCCACCCGGCGTGCAGGCGGGGCGCGACCGCGCACCCCGAACCCCGGCCGGCAGGCCAGTCCGGCGAAGGGGCCGCACGCCCCGGCCACCGGCTTTCCGGGCCGCTCGCTCGCTTCTTCCCCGTGCTGGAGCGACCCGAGTCAAGGGTCGGCCGCAGGCCGATCGCCGAAGGCGACGCGCAGCGCCCTTTACTCGGGTCGCGGAAGCACGACACTCACGAAGAAGCGAGCGGCCCCTACGGTCACCTCTCAAGGGGCGTGCCGTCAGTCGGCCTCCACCGCCGTCACTGTCCCTTCGGTGCTTGTGGTCGGCACCCGCTCCCGGGCCCTGGGAGCGGGTTGCCGCCTGGGCCCGGATAGATCGTCGTACGGGTCAACCGCCCAGTCAATCCTGGGGATTTGGCCGCATCACCAAGTGTTAGCTTGGGGGTCGTGACACTCGATGATCTACGTGTGTTCGTGGCCGTGTGCCGGGGCGGGAGTCTCAGTGCGGTGGCTCGGGAGCTGGGGTGCACGCAGTCGGCCGTGAGCCAGCACGTCAAGCGGCTGGAGCGGGAGACGGGGGTGGCGCTGCTGGAGCGACAGCCTCGCGGGGTCGTGCCCACGCAGGCGGGGCGGGTGCTGGAGGCCGCCGCCGCGGAAGGGATCGCGGGACTCGATCTCGCCGTGCGGGAGTTGCGGGACCTCGTCGACGGGCGCAGCGGGTACGTTCGGGTCGCCACCGGGGCCACCACCGTGCGGCACTTCATGTCCGACGCCGTCGTCCGGTTCCGGCGGCGGTATCCGCACGTCAACCTCGAGTTCAGGACCGTCAGTTCGGGACGCGGCAGCTTCGACGCGCTCACCGACGGCACGCTCGACCTCGCCTGGATCACCCTCGGCCCTCCCGTGCGCGGGATCGAGCAGCGGGCCGTGGTCGAACTCCCCTGGGTGCTTGCCGTACGGGCCGACGACCCGCTCGCCCGGCGGACCCACCTCGACGCCGGCGATCTGCGCGACGTACGGCTGATCCGGCTGCCGCCCAACTCCGCCTCCGCCGCCCATCTCGACACCGCCTGCGAGGACCTGGGCGTGCGCTTCGCCTACGAGCCGAGTGTCGCCGACTGGGACACCGCCCTGCTGCTCGCCGAACTGGGGGTCGGGCGGGCCGTCGTGCCTGCCGTGCCGGGACTTCCCGTTCCCGGGGAGGGAGACCTCCGGCTCGTGCCCGTCCCCGGCCTGCGACCCCTTCCCGTCGGGTGGGCCGTGCGCCGCTGGGACGCGCTCAGCCCGCCGGCCCGGGCCTTCGCCGACACGGTCGTGGAGTGCCGGGTGCGGGGCCGCTGAGGGGCATTTCCACCCACACCGTCTTGCCCACGGCGCGCTCCGTGACTCCCCAGGCCTGCGACAGCAGCGATACGAGGATCAGGCCTCGGCCGCCCTCGTCGTCCTCGGCGTCCACCGTGGCGAACCTGAGCTTCTTCTCCCCCCTTGTGTCTGTCACCTCGATGCGGAGGGTGCCCTCGGGGCGGAGCAGCAGGCGCAGTTCGAAGTCCCTTCCGGGTACGCGCCCGTGCGTGACCGCGTTCGCGGCGAGTTCCGCGACCAGGTGTTGGGCGGCGTCGTTCACGTCTCCGCCGTGGGGATGGCCCCAGCTCGCCAACTGGTTCGCCGTCAGGTGCCGGGCCAGGCGTGCGCCTCTCGGGGTCGAGCTCAGACGGACGGCCAGTTCGGTGATGGTCGTGGGGAGAGTGGTGGGGGTGGAGATTTGTGAGTTCACGTGACAGAGGGTGGTGGTTTCTTCCTACCCTGACCAGGAGTGACCTGGCGACTGTGCGTAGCCGTACGGGTGCGGTGGGTTGGACGTACGGGGTGTCGGGCGTGACCTGAGAGACGGGGTGCGTGAGGTGACGGAAGAGGGCGGCGAGCGAAGGCCGGAGACGCCTTCGGAGGCCGACGGGACGACCGGGTTGTTCACGACCCTGGGCAAGCAGCTCAAGGTGCTTCGTGAGCGGAAGGGGCTCACGCAGAAGGAGTTGGGCCAGCTCGTCGCCTACGGGCCGGATGCCATCTCCGCCATGGAGCGGGGGGTGCGGGTCACTCAGCCCGAGCTGTTGGAGAAGGTGGATGAGCTGCTCGACGCCGGGGGCATCCTGCGGGCTGCCATTCCCGACGTGAAGGAGGCCATCAAGAAGGCCCGTACGCGACACCCCGAGTGGTACCGGGGCTATGCGGCGCTGGAGGCGCAGGCCGTGTCGTTGTACGACTACAGCACGATGGGCGTCCTGGGACTGCTGCAGACCGAGGAGTACGCGCGGGCGGTCTTCACGCAACGGCACCCGCCCCTGGATGAGGAGACCATCGAGAGGCGAGTGGCGGACCGCCTTTCACGGCAGCAGATCTTCGAGCAGTGGCCGCCGCCCGAGTTCAGCTTCGTGATGGAAGAAGCGGTGCTGCAGCGGCCGATCGGCGGTCCCCGGGTGCACGCCGAGCAGCTTCGGCAGTTGCTGAGGATCGGGCGTATGAGGAACGTCCAACTCCAGGTGATGCCGACGGCACGTCATGAACACCCCTGCTTGGATAACTCGTTCACCTTGCTGACCCCGAAAGGGAAGGAGCAGGTCGCGTACATGGAGAGCCAGGGATACCCACGGTTGATCACCGACCGCGAAGAGGTACGCGTTCTCGCCGCGCGCTATGGGATCATCCGGGCGCAGGCGCTCAACCCGTACGAGTCCCTGGACCTGATCGAGAAGATGCTGGACGGACGATGACCATAGAGCAGATGAGCTGGTTCAAGTCGAGCTACAGCAGCGGTGAGGGCGGCCAGTGCCTAGAAGTCGCCCTCCACCCCTACTCCATCCACATCCGCGACTCCAAAACCCCCACCGCCCCTCACCTGACCCTCTCCCCCACCACCTGGCTGGCCTTCCTCCCAAGCCTCCCCCACCTCAGCCCTACCAGGTCACCGGCAACTCCACAGGGAACCGCCGAATAGTCTTCGCGTCCCACCGCAATTCCCCCGGCGGCACCGCCAACCGCAGCCCCGGGAAGCGCTCCAGCAGCCGCCCCACCGCAACCTCCAGCTCCGCCAGAGCCAAGGGCACGCCGATGCACCGGTGGCCGCCCCAGCCGAAGGTCATGTGGGGGGCGTGGGGGCGGTCGGGGTCGATGGTGTGGGGGTCCGGGTAGCGAGCGGGGTCTCGGTTCGCGGTCAAATATGAAACGTGGACGAACTCGCCCGCCCGGATCTTCACGCCGTCCAGCTCGACGTCCTCCAGGGCCACCCGGGGGATGCCGACGCCCTTGCGGAAGGGGATGTAGCGCAAGAGTTCGTGGATGAAGGCCGGCAGCGACTCCGGGTTCCGCCGGACCCGGTCCATCAGCTCCGGCCGGGTCAGCAGCAGGTACACGATGTTGCTGATCTGGCACGTCGCCGTGTCCTGGCCACTGAGGACCAGGGTGAGGGTCATGACGGCCATTTCCTGGTCGTCGAGCTGGTCCTGGCCGTCGCGGGCGGCGATCATCCCGCTGATGATGTCGTTGCCGGGGGTGTGGCGGCGCTGCTCGACGAGCTTGCGGAAGTAGTCGGTCAGGTCGGTCTTGACCTGGGCCGCGGCCTCCTTGTTGTCCCGGCCGGTGACGAGCAGCTTCAGGACCAGGTCCCGCATCCGGCCCCAGTCCTCCCGGGGAATGCCGAGGAGCTCGAGGATGGTGTGCTGCGGGAACGGGTCCGACAGGTGGCGTACGAGGTCCGCGGGTGGGCCTTCCTCCGCCATGCCGTCCAGCAGTGAGTCAGCGAGCCGGACGATCCGTTCGCGCATGCCGTCGACCCGTTCCTGGGCGAAGGCCTGGGAGACCAGGCTTCGTACGCGGCTGCTCTGCGGGGGGTCCATGACGTTGACAGACTCGGGGGAGACGATGGGCTCCGGGGTCATACGGGGGTAGTCGTGGCCCATGATCCCGGCGCGGCTGAAGCGGCGGTCGACGGTGACCTGCTGGACCGAGTGGAAGTCGGTGGCCAGCCAGGCGTCGGCCTCGCCGTAGGGGAGGCGGATACGGCTGATGGATCCGCGTTCCATGAGGTCGGCGAGCTCGGGGTCGAACTCCAGGGCGTCGCTGAAGTCGAAGGGGCAGGTGCGGGGCTCGTCGTCGGTGGTGTGCTGCTGCCGGTCGTCAGTCATGTCATATGCCTCCTGGCGCGATGGAAGCACGGCAGGGGGCACGGACCCGGGATCCGCACCCATGCCGTGGGCCAGGTGGGCTAAGCGCAATGCCGGTGACGGTCAGCCGTAGAGCTCCTCCACCTGCGCCGCGAAGTCCCGCATGATCACTTCCCGGCGCAGCTTCATCGACGGGGTGAGGTGGCCGGTCTCCTCGGTGAGGTCGACGGGCAGGACCGCGAACCGCCGGATGGACTCGGGGCGGGAGACCAGTTTGTTGGCCTCGTCCACGGCCCGTTGCAGTATGGCGGTCAGCTCCTCGTCGCCGATCAGGAGTTCGGGGGGCACCGGGTGCTTGCCGTTCATCAGGCGCCAGTGGGTGATGCCGTCGGGGTCGAGGGTGAGGAGGGCGCCGACGTAGGGGCGGCCGTCGCCGACCAGCATGCACTGGGAGATCAGGGGGTGGGAGCGGAGCCAGTTCTCCAGGGGGGCGGGGGCGACCGACTTGCCGCCGGCGGTGATGAGGAGTTCCTTCTTGCGGCCGGTGATGGTGAGGTAGCCCTCGTCGTCCAGTTCGCCGATGTCGCCGGTGGCCAGCCAGCCGTCCTGGGTCGCGGGGACCACTCCCCCGGCCTGGGGGTCCCAGTAGCCGCGCAGCACGTGGTCCCCGGCGATCAGGATCTCGCCGTCCGCGGCGATGCGGACCCTGGTGCCGGGCATGGGCCAGCCGACCGTGCCCAGGCGCGGTTTGAGGGGTGGGGTGACCGTGGAGGCTCCGGTGGTCTCGGTGAGTCCGTAGCCCTCGAAGATCTCGATGCCGGCACCCGCGTAGAAGGCGGCGAGGCGGCGGCCGAGGGGGGAGCCACCGCAGATCACGTGCCGCACCTTGCCACCCATCGCGTTGCGGATGCGGCGGTAGACCAAGGGGTCGTAGAAGGTGCGAGCGGCTTTCAGGGAGCGGCTGGGACCGCTGCCGGTGCCGGTCTGGCGGGCTTCGACGGCCTCTCCGTAGCGCTGGGCGGTGGAGGCCGCGCGGTCGAAGGTGGACAGGCGTCCGCCCGCCTCCGCCTTGGCGCGGGCGGAGTTGAAGATCTTCTCCAGCATGTAGGGGATGGTCAGCAGGCAGGTCGGCCGGAAGGCGGCCAGGTCCGGGAGCAGGTGCTCGGCCTTCAGGCTGGGGGCGTGGCCGAGCCGTACCCGCGCCCGGACGCACGCGATGGCCACCATCCGGCCGAAGACGTGGGACATCGGGAGGAACAGCAACACCGACACGTCGTCGCCCGACTTCCCCTTGAAGACGGGGTGGAGGAGTTCGATGGCGTTGTCGACCTCGGCGAAGAAGTTGCCGTGCGAGAGGGCGCAGCCCTTGGGGCGGCCGGTGGTGCCGGAGGTGTAGATGATGGTGGCGAGGGTGTCCGGGACGAGCATGCCCCGGCGTATGTCCGCTTCGGCGTCGGGCAGTTGGGCGCCCACTTCGGCCAGGCGGTCCACGTGACCCTTGTCCATCACCCAGACGTGGCGGAGGTCGGGGAGGTGTTCGAGTTCGGGACCGATGGCGGCTGCCTGGCCGGCGGTTTCCGTGACCAGGGCGAGTGCGCCGGAGTCGTGGAGGATCCAGCGGGTCTGGAAGACGGAGGAGGTGGGGTAGATGGGGACGGTGACCAGTCCGGCCGCCCAGGCGGCGAAGTCCAGCAGGGTCCACTCGTACCTGGTGCGGGCCATGACGGCGATCCGGTCGCCGGGGGTGAACCCCTCGGCGATCAGGCCCTTCGCCACCGCCAGTACCTGTTCGGCGAACTGGAGGGCGGTCACGTCCTGCCAGTCGCCGTCGGCGGTCCTGCGGCTGAGGACCACCGCGTCGGGGTCCTTCTCCGCGTTCTCGAACGGCAGGTCCGCCAGGGATCCATGGGTGACGGGCGGGGCGAAGGGCGGGACCGACGCCTCCCGTACCACCCCGTCGAGGCGGCGTGTCTCCGGCTCGACGAGGATCGGTACGCCGTCGTAGTCGGTGGCGTGGACGGCGGCGTGCGCGGTGGTGCTGGAGGAGACGGGGACGGGTGAGACGGGGGCGGTCGGGTACGGGGTGGACACGGGCGGCTCCTCGGGCGTGCAGCGCGAACTGCTTGCTGCATGACGTACGTGCCTCGCACACCGAGGCGTTCACCGACGGCCCGCTGCGGAGAGGGGTTACCGACGGTTCAGGCAGGTGATCGTACGAGGCTCCTGTGATGGGCTTGTGCGGGTTCGGGAATGGTCCGGGGCCAGGGATGTGCAATCTCGGCGGTTAAGTGACGGTCGCTCACGTTCGCTCCAGGATGGCCGTCACTCCCTGGCCGCCGGCCGCGCAGACGGAGATCAGTCCGCGTGCCGGTCCCTCCCGTTCGGCCAGCAGTTTGGCCAGGGTCGCGACGATCCGGGCGCCGGTCGCCGCGAAGGGGTGGCCGGTGGCGAGGGAGGAGCCCGCCACGTTCAGGCGGCTGCGGTCCACGGGGGCCAGGCCGCGCTTCTCCCAGGCCGCGAGGGTGGCCAGCACCTGGGAGGCGAAGGCCTCGTGGATCTCGATCAGGTCGAAGTCGGCCATCGTCAGGCCCGCCCGCTCCAGCATCCGCGGGACCGCGTACGCGGGAGCCATCAGCAGGCCGCCCTCGCCGTCCGCCACATCGCCGTGTGGAAAGTCCACGGCCGCCGTCTCGTACGCCGTGAGGTAGGCCAGCGGTTCCAGGCCGCGTTCGGCCGCCCATTCCTCGGACGCCAGCAGGACCAGGGCGGCGCCGTCGGTGAGCGGGGTGGAATTGCCCGCCGTCATGGTGGGTTCCGGGCCCTTCAGGCCGAACACCGGCTTCAGCGTGGCCAGTTTCTCCACCGTCGAGCCGGGGCGGAGGTTCTGGTCCCGGGCCAGTCCCCGGAAGGGCACCACCAGGTCCTGGAAGAAGCCGCGTTCGTACGCCGCGGCCAGCCGCTGGTGGCTGGCCGCCGCCAGTTCGTCCTGGGCCTGCCGCGTGACGCCCCGGACCCCGGCGGTGACCGCGGCGTGCTCACCCATGGACAGGCCGGTGCGCGGCTCGGCGTTGCGGGGGATGTCGGGGACGAGGTGGGCGGGACGGACCTTGGCGAGGGCCTTCACCCGGGCGCCGAGGGACTTCGCCCGGCGTGCCTCCAGCAGGATGCGGCGCAGGTCGTCGTTGACGCCGAGGGGCGCGTCGCTCGCGGTGTCGACGCCGCCGGCGATCGCCGACTCGGTCTGCCCGAGGGCGATCTTGTTGGCGGCGGCGATGATCGCCTGGAGGCCGGTGCCGCAGGCCTGCTGGATGTCGTAGGCCGGGGTGCGGGGGTCGAGGTCCGAGCCGAGGACCGTCTCCCGGGTGAGGTTGAAGTCGCGGCTGTGCTTGAGGACCGCTCCGGCCACCAGCTCCCCCACCGCGCCGGGCGCCTGGAGGCCGTACCGCTCGACCAGGCCGTTCAGGGCGGCGGTGAGCATCTCCTGGTTGGAGGCGGTGGCGTACGGGCCGTCGGCGCGGGCGAAGGGGACGCGTGTGCCGCCGATCACCGCGACGCGGCGGGCGCGAGGGGGCTCAAGGGGACTCATTCTCGACCTGTTCCTCACCGTGACGTAGGCTTACCTCCGGTAACCTTACTCCAGAGTAAGCAATTGAGCCCCTGGGAGTCGTCAGATGGCCGACCGCTACCTGAGCTTCACCGGCACCGCCCCCGGCCGCTTCCTGACCCGGCGGCTGGGACTGCCGCAGCCCGCGCCGCTGCAGCGCTGGTCGGAGCGGGAGACCTCACTGGGCGGCCCACTGCTCCATCTCACCGCCGGGAAGTCCGAGCTGGACCTGGCTCCGGTCCTCGCCCGCACGGGGCTCCCCGCGAGCACGGAATCCGGCGCGCGCTCGGGTGCCGAGAAGCCCGCCGCCGTCGTGCTCGACGCGACCGGCGTCCGGGACGTCGGGACGCTGGGCGAGGTGCACTCGGCCCTGCACCCCGTGGTGCGGTCGGTCGCCGCGAGCGGCCGGGTGGTGGTGCTGGGCGCCCCGCTGGACCCCGCCGACCACCACCAGTCCGCCGCCCAGCAGGCCCTCGAGGGCTTCACCCGGTCACTGGGCAAGGAGATCGGGCGGGGCAGGACCGTCAACCTGGTCCGGCTCACCGACGCGGACGCCGCGGAATCCACCCTCCGCTTCCTGCTCTCCCCCAAGTCGGCGTACGTCAGCGGCCAGGTCATCGGCGTCGGTGACGGCATCGGTGACGGTGAGGTCACCGCCCCCGGCGGCTGGGAGCGGCCGCTGGCCGGGCGCACCGCGCTGGTCACCGGCGCCGCGCGCGGCATCGGGGAGGCGGTCGCCGAAACGCTGGCCAGGGACGGGGCGCGGGTCGTCGTACTGGACGTACCGGCGGCGGAGGCGGACGCCCGCCGGGTCGCCGAACGGCTCGGCGGCACCGCCCTCACCCTCGACATCACCGCCGCCGACGCCGGTGAGCGGATCGCGGACGCACTGCCCGACGGGCTCGACGTACTGATCCACAACGCCGGGATCACCCGGGACCGGCGGCTGGTCAACATGCCCGCCGAGCGGTGGAGTGCGGTCCTGGAGGTCAACCTCGCCAGTGTGCTGCGCACCACGGACGCGCTGCTCGCGGGCGGCGCGCTGCGCCCCGGCGGGCGGATCGTGGCGACCGCGTCGATCGCGGGGCTGGCCGGGAACGCGGGGCAGACGAACTACGGGGCGAGCAAGGCGGGGGTGGCCGGGCTGGTGCGGTCCCTGGCGCCCAGGGCGCTGGCCGAGCACCGGGTCACCGTGAACGCGGTCGCGCCCGGCTTCATCGAGACGAAGATGACCGCCGCGGTCCCCCTGTTCATCCGGGAGGCCGGGCGGCGGATGAACTCCCTCGCCCAGGGCGGGCTGCCCGTCGACGTCGCCGAGACCATCGCCTGGCTGGCCCATCCGGCCTCCGGCGCGGTCAACGGGCAGGTCGTCCGGGTCTGCGGCCAGAGCCTGCTGGGGGCCTGATGGGCGCCGTGTCCGCCGTCGTCCTCACCGGCTCCCCCGCCCTCGCTCCCCTGCTCGCCCGGGGCGCCCTGCGCTCCCCGTTCAAACGGCCCGGCCCGGACGCCGACTACCCGCGCACCCGGCTGGTGCTGCCCGGCGTACGCGTCGACCTGGCCCGGCTGGCCGCGTACGAGCGGGTGTGCGGCTTCGCCACCGGCGACGACGGGCTCCCGGTCACCTACCCGCACGTCCTCGGCTTCCCGCTCGCCATGCGTCTGATGAGCGACCGGGACTTCCCGCTGCCGCTGCTCGGCCTCGTCCACACCTCGATCGAGATCACCCGGCGCACCGCCCTGCCGGCCGACCGCGAGTACCAGCTCAGCGTGTACATCGCCGGTCTGTCGCCGCACCGGCGCGGAACCGAGGCCACCGTCGTCACCGAGCTGCGGGACGGCGGGAGCGGCGGGGACCTGGTGTGGGAGTCGACGAGCACCTACCTGGCGCGGCACAGCACCGGAACCGCCGCGCCGGACGAGGCTCCCCCGCCGCTGCGGGAGGTACTGCCGGCCGTCGCCGAGTGGCGGCTCGCCGGGGACGTCGGCCGGCGGTACGGGGCTGCCTCCGGCGACCGCAACCCCATCCACCTGCATCCCCTCACCGCTCGCCTCTTCGGCTTCCCGCGCGCCATCGCCCACGGCATGTGGACCGTCGCCCGCTGCCTCGCCGCCCACGGCACGCCCCGGGCCGCGCTGGTCCGGGCGGAGTTCAGGGCGCCGGTGCTGCTGCCGGGCACGGTGGTGTACGGGGCGGACGGCGACGGGCGGTTCGAGCTGCGGGGCGGCGAGAAGGTGCACGTGGCCGGGGGTGTCTACCCGCCGGCCTGCTGAACGGACGGCTCCGGCGGCGACCACGGCCGCCCGTCCATGAGGTCGCCCAGGCCCGCCCAGGCGAAGTTCATCAGGGTCGCCGCCGCCTGCCGGGCCGTGACACCCGGGGTGGCGTTGGCCCAGGCGGCGAGGGACTCGGCGGCGCCGACCAGGGCCTCGGCGAGGCCGGCGACCTCGCGCTCGGGGAGGTCCGGGTTCCGGTGGGCGTCCCGGGCGGCCTCGGCGATCAGCCGGGTGACGAACGCGACGAGCTCCTCGCGCATCGCCGTCACCTCGGCGGCGAAGGGCTCGCCGTGGGTGCGGGCCTGCAGGTGCAGTACGGACCAGCCGTCCGGATGCTCGGCGGTGTGCGCGAAGAACGCCTGGAGTCCGTCCCAGAGCTGGCGGTCGGCAGGCAGCCCCGGCCGGATACCGTCGCGCACCGCCTCGGTGAGCGCCTTCGCCTCACGGCGGATGCAGGCGGTGAAGAGCTCTTCCTTGGAGTTCAGGTACAGGTACACCAACGGCTTGGACACGCCCGCCAGTTCGGCGATCTCGTCCATCGACGCGGCCATGTACCCCCGCTCGCCGAAGGTCCGTACGGCCGCGTCGAGCATCTGCTGCTCCCGCACCGCGCGCGGCATCCGCTTGGTCTTCACGGCACCCATGGGGCAAGAGTAGTTGGGGGCGTGGCTCCCGGCCCCGGGCCTGCGCTCAGGAGGAGGAAGAGGACGTCTTGTCCTGGGCCCGCGCGGTGTCGTCGGCCAGGTCCTCCTGGCTGCGGTTGGCGTCGAGGTTGGCCTTCGCACGGTCGACCCGCTCGACGATCTGCACGGAGGCGCGGTCCCGCTCCTTGCGCAGCACGACCCAGCTGATCGGCGCGGAGATCACCATGGCGAGCAGCAGGACCCACAGGAAGTTCGAGGCGCCGAAGCCGCGCGGGAAGATGCCGGAGTAGACGGCGCCCCAGACGACCACGAGGCAGCCCGCGAAGATACCGAGGCGCATCAGCGTGTAGCGGAGCATCTCAATCCAGTCTTCCGATTCCGAAAAGGGGCACCGTCCAGTGAAGCACGCCCGGCCGCCCGTCCTGGAAGCGGGTGGGACGAATCACCCCGGCCGCCTCACCCCAGGGGCAGGAGCATCGTGATGTCGTCCCGGTCGTCCCCGGGCGCCACCCTGATCGCGCCGGGCACCCGGCCGACCTCCTTGTAGCCGCAGGAGGCGTAGAACCGCTCGAGTCCGAGCCCGCCCCGGCAGCCGAGCCGTATCGCGTCGACACCGTCGAAGCCGCGGGCGGCGTCCTCGGCGGCCGCCAGCAGGTCGCGGCCGTACCCCTTGCCCTGGTGCCGGGGGTGGACCATCACCGTGTACAGCCACACCCAGTGGGTCCTCAGCCGGTGGGTGTTGAAGGCGAAGAAGGCGGTGGCCGCCGGCTCGCCCGCCTCGTCGAGCCCGACCAGGAGGCGGTGGCGGCCCTCGGCCATCGCGGCCAGGTGACTGACCAGCTCCGGACGTATCTCCTCCCGGGTCACGGGCGCCACGAAACCGACGGCTCCGCCCGCGTTGGACACGTCGGCCCACAGGTCGAGGATGCCGTCGCGGAGGGCGGGCGTGACGGCGGGATCGAGCGTGAAGGTAAGGGGCATGCAGGGATGGTACTTATTACGACAGCGCGTGTGCAGCCACCCTCAGATCCGCCACCAGACCCCGGTACGCCCCCTCCCGGTCCTCGGCGCGCAGCACCGCGGACGGGTGCACCGTGGGGACGAGCCGCTCCCGCCGCCCGTGGATCTCCCGCTCCAGTACGGTGCCCCGCACCTCGGTCACCCGGAACGACGACCCGAGCAGCGCCTTCCCGGCGGTGGCGCCCAGCACCACGATCAGCTCCGGCTCCACCAGCGCGAGCTCGGCCGCGAGCCAGGGGCCGCACGCGGTCGTCTCGCGCAGGGTGGGCGCCTTGTGGATGCGGCGCTTGCGGGGCTCGGCCCGGGTGAACTTGAAGTGCTTGACGGCATTGGTGACGTACGCCTCGCCCGGGTCGATCCCCGCCTCGGCGAGCGCCTTGTCCAGCAGCTTCCCGGCGGGGCCCACGAAGGGTTTGCCCTGCCGGTCCTCCTGGTCGCCGGGCTGCTCGCCGACCAGCATCACGCGCGCGTCAGCGGTGCCCTCGCCGAAGACGGTTCGGGTCGCGTTGCGGTGCAGGGGGCAGCCCCTGCACCCTGCGGCGGCCTCGCGGAGGCCGTCCAGGTCGACGGCACGATCCTCCGGTACGAAGGGTTCTGCCGTGTAAGCGTCCTCGGGCGCTCGCGTGGTCACCATGGCGTCCGAGTACCCGCCGTGGGAGCTCGGACCTCATGTCGTCCGCGGGCGCGTGGGGGCTGGTCGCGCCCGCGCGGCGGAGCCGCATGTCAATACAGCCCCGCGCCCCTGAGGTGGGCATCCTTCCCGCCCGTATCAAGTCACACCCGCATCGGCTGCGGCGACTCCCGGCGGGCCGGGTCCGGGCCGTCGTACTCGCGGATGATCTCGTACCGCGTGTTGCGTTCCACCGGGCGGAAGCCCGCGTCGCGGATCAGGTCGAGCAGGTCCTCGCGGGTCAGCTTGTTCGGGGTGCCGTAGTTGTCCGCGTCGTGGGTGATCTTGTACTCGACGACCGAGCCGTCCATGTCGTCGGCGCCGTGCTGCAGGGCCAGCTGGGCGGTCTGCACGCCGTGCATCACCCAGAAGACCTTGACGTGCGGGACGTTGTCGAAGAGGAGGCGGGACACCGCGAAGGTCTTCAGGGCCTCCGCGCCGGTCGCCATCCGGGTCCGGGCCTGGAGGCGGTTGCGGATCTTGCCGTCCTGCATGTCCACGAAGTCGTGCTGGTAGCGCAGCGGGATGAAGACCTGGAAGCCGTTCGTCTCGTCCTGCAGCTCGCGCAGCCGCAGCACGTGGTCGACGCGGTGGCGGGGCTCCTCGATGTGGCCGTAGAGCATGGTGCAGGGGGTCTTGAGCCCCTTCTCGTGCGCCAGGCGGTGGATCCGCGACCAGTCCTCCCAGTGGGTGCGGTGGTCGACGATGTGCTGCCGGACCTCCCAGTCGAAGATCTCCGCGCCGCCGCCGGTGAGGGACTCGAGCCCGGCGTCGATGAGCTCGTCGAGGATCTCGCTCGCGCCGAGGCCCGAGATGGTCTCGAAGTGGTGGATCTCGGTGGCCGTGAACGCCTTCAGGGACACGTTCGGCAGGGCGGCCTTCAGCTCCCGCAGGGACCGCGGGTAGTACCGCCAGGGGAGGTTGGGGTGCAAGCCGTTGACGATGTGCAGTTCGGTGAGGTTCTCCCCCTCCATCGCCTTGGCGAGCTTCACCGCCTCCTCGATGCGCATCGTGTACGCGTCCTTCTCGCCCGGCTTGCGCTGGAACGAGCAGTACGCGCACGACGCGGTGCACACGTTCGTCATGTTGAGGTGCCGGTTGACGTTGAAGTGGACGACGTCGCCGTTCTTCCGCGTCCGCACCTCGTGGGCGAGCCCGCCGAGCCAGGCCAGGTCGTCCGACTCGTACAGCGCGATGCCGTCCTCACGGGTCAGCCGCTCACCGGAACGGACCTTCTCCTCCAGCTCGCGCTTGAGCCCGACGTCCATGCCAACACCTTTCTACGACAACTCGCCCAACGTTACGCCCCCGCCCAACCCCTACATCTCCTCGGGCAGCTGCCCGACCCGGTTCTCCCATTTCGTGGACAGCACGATCGTGGTGCGGGTCCGGGAGACGCCCTTGGTGCCGCTCAGGCGCCGGATGGTCTTCTCCAGCTCGTCGACGTCCGGGGAGCGCACCTTGAGCATGAAGGAGTCGTCGCCGGCGATGAACCAGCAGTCCTCGATCTCCGGCAGGTCCTTCAGCCGGCGGGCCACGTCCTCGTGGTCGGCGGCGTCGGACAGCGAGATGCCGATCAGGGCCGTGACGCCGAGGCCGAGGGAGGCGGAGTTCACGGTGGCGCGGTAGCCGGTGATGACGCCGGCCGCCTCCAGCCGGTTGATGCGGTCGGTGACGCTGGGCCCCGACAGGCCGACGAGGCGCCCCAGCTCCGCGTAGGAGGCCCGGCCGTTCTCCCTGAGGGCCTGGATGAGCTGCCTGTCCACCGCGTCCATGCGATCGAAGCCTTCCGGTGAAATGTTCTTGGTGAGATGAGAGGTACTGCGACTTGCTCAGATGGCGCTCAGGTCTTACGGGTTGCTTCGCCGCCGCCGAGTTCTCCCTGCCAGCGGCGGTAGAGCCGGTGCCGCACACCCGCCGCGTCGAGGACGCGTCCGGCGACGAAGTCCACCAGGTCCTGGATGTGCGTCGCGCCCGCGTAGAAGGCCGGTGAGGTCGGCACCACGGTCGCGCCCGCGTCGTCCAGGGCGACCAGATGACGCAGCGTCTGCCCGTTCAGCGGGGTCTCCCGTACGGCGACCACCAGTTTGCGGCGCTCCTTCAGCGTGACGCTCGCGGCCCGCTGCAGCAGGTCCTTCGACAGCCCCAGCGCGACCCCGGCCACGCAGGCGGTGGAGGCGGGCACGATGAGCATCCCCCGCACCGGGTACGACCCCGAGGACGGTCCGGCGGCCAGGTCCCCCGCGCTCCAGTACCGCACCCCCGTGACGTCCGCCTGGAAGGTGTCCGGCTTGCCGTCGGCCCCCCTGGCCAGCCATTCCCGCAGGTCGTCCCGCCAGTGCGCGTCCCGGAACGAGATCCCCGTCTCGTCCAGCAGCGTGAGCCGCGACGCCCTCGACACCACGAGGTCGACCGGCTCCCCCGCCTCCAGCAGTGCCCGCAGCACCGCTGCCGCGTACGGCGTCCCGGATGCTCCGGACACCCCCACGATCCAAGGCACGCGCTGCGTTTCTCCTGCGTTCACCTCTTGAGCGTACCGGCGGGGCGAGTGGTGTTCAGGACGGGTGGGGTGCCTTCCGGGACAGTCGGCCGGGCCCGGCGGGGCACGGCTCTCACCCGAACGGACTACACCGTGAGGCCGCGCACCAGCAGATCGAGCAGCGCGCACACGAACAGAGCGATCCCGATGAACCCGTTGACGCTGAAGAACGCCCTGTTCAGACGGGACAGGTCGTGCGGGCGGACGATCCGGTGCTCGTAGCCGAAGGCGCCCGCGACGATCACCAGGCCGAGCCAGAAGAAGGGGCCGGCGTGGGTGGCGAGGGCGTACCAGACGAACAGGGCCGTCGTGATCGCGTGGCAGACCCGCGCGCCCCAGATGGCGGCGGGGATGCCGAAGCGGGCCGGGACCGACATGACGCCGATCTCCCGGTCGGTCTCGACGTCCTGGCAGGCGTAGATCAGGTCGAAGCCGCCGATCCAGACACCGACCGCGAGGCCGAGGATCACCGCGTCCCAGGACCACGCGCCGCTGATCGCCAGCCAGCCGCCGACCGGGCCCATCGCCTGGGCGAGCCCCAGGATGGCCTGCGGGAAGTTCGTGAAGCGTTTGCCGTAGGGGTAGACCACCATCGGGATCACCGCGATGGGGGCCAGGGCCAGGCACAGCGGGTTCAGCAGGGCCGCCGCGCCGAGGAAGACGACCAGGGCGATCAGGGCGCCCGTCCAGGCGTGCTTCACCGACATCGCGCCGGTCACCAGCTCGCGGTGGGCGGTGCGCGGGTTCCGCGCGTCGATCTCGCGGTCGATGATCCGGTTGACCGCCATCGCGAAGGTCCGCAGGCCCACCATGCAGACGGTGACCAGCAGCAGCCGGCCCCAGTGGATGTTGCGGTCCCACTGGTACATCGCGGTGAGGGAGGCGATGTACGCGAAGGGCAGGGCGAAGACGGAGTGCTCGATCATCACCAGGCGCAGGAACGCCTTGGTGCGTCCGGGCTGCGGGATCGCGGCCGAAGCGCTGCTCACAGGCCGTACTCCTTCCAGCGGCGGTCGACCTTCGCCGCCGTCTCCGGGTCGGACTCCACCATGTCCGGCCACCCCCCGTCCCGCGTGTACCCCTCCTCGGGCCACTTGCGCGTCGCGTCGATTCCCGCCTTGCCGCCCCAGAACTGCTGGTAGGAGGCGTGGTCGAGATGGTCCACGGGGCCCTCGACGACCGTGAGGTCGCGGGCGTAGTCGGTGTTGCCGAGGGCCCGCCAGGCGACCTCGTGGAGGTCGTGGACGTCGCAGTCGGCGTCGACGACCACGATCAGCTTGGTCAGCGACATCATGTGCGCGCCCCAGACGGCGTGCATCACCTTCTGCGCGTGCTTGGGGTACTTCTTGTCGATGGAGACGATCGCGCAGTTGTGGAAGCCGCCGGCCTCGGGCAGGTGGTAGTCCACGATGTCCGGGACGATGATCTTCAGCAGGGGGAGGAAGAAACGCTCGGTCGCGCGGCCGAGGGGGCCGTCCTCCGTCGGGGGCCTGCCGACGACGATCGACTGCAGCAGGGGGCGGCGGCGCATCGTCACACAGTCGATCTTCAGCGCGGGGAAGGGCTCCTGCGGGGTGTAGAAGCCGGTGTGGTCGCCGAAGGGGCCCTCCGGGAGCATCTCACCGGGCTCCAGCCAGCCCTCGATCACGACCTCGGCGTGCGCCGGGACCTGGAGCGGGACCGTCTTGCAGTCGACCATCTCGATCCGCTTGCCCGCGATGAACCCGGCGAAGAGGTACTCGTCGATGTCGCCGGGGAGGGGGGCGGTGGAGGCGTAGGTGACGGCGGGCGGGCAGCCGAAGGCGATGGCGACGGGCAGCCGCTCACCCCGCCGGGCCGCCACCTGGTAGTGGTTTCGGCTGTCCTTGTGGATCTGCCAGTGCATGCCGATGGTGCGCTTGTCGTGGCGCTGGAGGCGATAGAGCCCGAGATTGCGGACACCCGTCTCCGGGTCCTTGGTGTGGGTGAGCCCGAGGTTGAAGAAGGAGCCGCCGTCCTTGGGCCAGGTGAACAGCGCGGGCAGCCGGTCGAGGTCCACCTCGTCGCCGTGCAGGACGACCTCCTGCACGGGCGCGTTGTCCGGCTTCACCTTCTTCGGCGGTACGTGCGTCATCGCGCCGAGCTTGCCGAAGGCCTCGCGGACACCGACGAAGCCGTGCGGCAGTTCGGGCCGCAGCAGCCCGCCGATCTTGTCGCTGATGTCGCCGTACGACTTCAGGCCGAGCGCCTTCAGCAGCCGGCGGTCGGTGCCGAAGACGTTCATCGCCAGCGGCATCGCGGAGCCCTTCACGTTCTCGAAGAGCAGGGCGGGACCGCCGGACTTCTGCACCCGGTCGACGATCTCCCCGACCTCCAGATACGGGTCGACCTCGGCCTTGATGCGCTTGAGGTCCCCCTCGCGCTCCAGTGCCCTCAGCAGGGAGCGAAGATCGTCGTAAGCCATGCGTACCAGTATCTGCCACCCGCTACCCTGGCCCGGTCACCGGGGCCGTGCCACCTGTCGAGGAGATCGCTCGCCCATGCTCAGGTATCTGCCGTTCCTGCTGGTCCTGGCGGTGTGGATCTACGCCTTCGTGGACTGCCTGAACACCCCCGAGGAGGAGGTGCGCGCGATGCCGAAGGTGATCTGGGTGATCGTCATCCTGCTCTTCGGCGAGGTGCTGGTCGGCCCGCTCGGCTGGCTGATCGCCGGCAAGGTCCGCGGTGCCCGCGCGGGCGCTCCGGGCGCGGCCGGGGGCCGCTGGGTGGCGCCCGACGACAACCCGGAGTTCCTGAAGTCCCTGGACAAGGACGACCCCAAGAACTGAACTCTCCACCCTGTCTTTCGCGCAGGGTGCCCGGTCCTTCAGGGCCGGGGTGAATGCGCGTTCCCGCGGAGCGGGGCAGGGATGGACGAGTCGCCGTCAGGGCGATTCGTCGTCTCCATCCACCAACCCGAGGACGACCTCAAGCAGTCTGTGATGACGGCGAGTTGAAGGCCCCATGGTCGGGGGGCGCCCTGAAAGGCAGGGGTGTCGGTCACTCTCACGGATGATGTTGGTCGAAGGCGTGCGCGGGAGGCAAACGGGGTGGCTAGGTTCGTGGCATGTCACGTTTCCGGCTGTACCCGACGCCCGTGCAGGCACAGCAGATGCTGCTGCACTGCGCGCACGCCCGGTACGTCTGGAACCTGGCCGTCGAGCAGCACGCGCACTGGAAGCCCGGCCGCAGGTCCGCGCCCGGCTTTGCGGAGCAGTGCCGCCAGCTCACCGAGGCCCGCCATGACAACGAGTGGCTGCGCGCGGGGAACGCGGACGTCCAGCAGCAGGCGCTGAAGGACTTCGCCGCAGCCAGGAACGCCCGCTTCACCTCCGGGTTCGGTGAGCCGACCTGGCGCAGGAAGCACGTGCACGAAGGCTTCCGCGTCATCGGCACCGACCGAATTCCGGAGTTCGAGCCAGACGGCAGCCCGAAGCTGAATGCCAAGGGCAAGCAGGTCATGGGCCGGTCAGTGGTGGTGCAGAGGCTGAACCGGCGGTGGGCGCAGGTGAAGGTGCCCGGCTGTGGCTGGGTCCGCTTCCGCCTCACCCATGCCGGACTGCCCGCCGCGAAGACGTTCCGGGTCACCTTCGGAAACGGGCAGTGGCACATTGCGTTCGCGGTGATCCCCGAGCCGGTCGACGCTCCGACGACGGGCGAGGTCATCGGTATCGACCGGGGTGTCACCATCACGGCCGCCCTGTCCGACGGACGGAAGCTGAACTGCCCGCAGCTCACGGTCAAGGAACGCGCCCAGATCCGCAAGCACCAGCGGCGTGCCGCCCGCGCCCCCAAGGGCAGCGACCGCAAGACGGCCGAGTACGCGAAGGCCGCCAAGCTCAAGGCACGGGAGGCGAACCGGCGCAAGGACTGGTGCGAGAAGACCAGCACGATGCTCGCCAGGTCCTACCGGCTGGTGCGGTTCGAGAAGCTGGACATCAAGAACATGACGCGCTCGGCGAAGGGAACAGCCGAGCAGCCTGGCAGGAACGGCCGGCAGAAAGCCGGGCTGAACCGGGGCATCCTCGCTCAGGGCTGGGGCATGCTGAGGCGGCGCACCGAGCAGAAGGCTCCGGGCCGGGTGGAGGACGTTCCCGCACCCTTTACGTCCCTTCGGTGCAGTGCCTGCGGATGGATCGAGAAGAAGTCGCGCAAGAGCCAAGCCGACTTCGTCTGCGTGTCCTGTGGGTTCAGCTGCAACGCCGATGAGAACGCAAGTATCAACGTCGCGGCAGGACAGGGCGGAATCCCCCGCCCCCGGCACACAGCCGGTGCCGGAGGGGTGACAGCGGCCGCCAGCCGTTCGAGCGCCCGCGAACCTCAACCCACCCGGGTTGGAATCCCCCTCTCTTAAGAGGGGGAGGATGTCAAAACCGCCTCACAGTTGCCCGCTGATTACGACTTGCACCCAGGGCCACCTTGCGTGGTTAATGAGCAGCAGTCAGTGATGGGTCGTGTCATCACCCATACCTCAGGGGGACGTATGAGCAGCACCGAGCCGCCGGTCGCCAGACCCGAACCACCGGGGCACTACGACATCCCGCCACCGCCCGCCGTTCCGCCGCTGTCGGCGACCGCCATCGATCTGCGGGTCGGCAAGCGGCTGCTCTGGGTCGGCGGGGGCGCGTACCCGCTGGAGAACGTGACGCGGGTGTACACCTACCTGCTGAAGCCGAAGCGCAAGGAAGCCACGATGCTCTTCCTGAGGCGCCTGGGGATCATCCTGTCGGTGGCGTTCGCCCTGACGATCCTCGGCGGCATCACGAGCATCGCGAGCCAGAGCGCGGCCGGCGGGATCGTCACGTTCGTGTGGCTGGGCGCGGTGGCCGCGCTGGTGTTCAGCCTGGTCGAGCTGTACACCGTGCTGACGTCGCCGGTGCAGTACGTGCTGGCCGTGGAGACGTCGGGCCCGTCCATCGCCATGGTGACGAGCCGCGACCCGCACCAGCTCGACGCCCTGGTCGGATCGATCGTGCAGGCGATCGAGAACCCGGAGACCGAGTTCCAGGTCCGGGTGGAGCGGCTCATGGTCAACCCCCGGAACTACTACTTCGGGGACAACGTCAACATGTACGGCGGTACGGGCAACGTGGGGGTGTCACACGCGTGAGCGGCGACAACTACTACTTCGGCGACAGCGTGACCATGCACGGCGGGCGGGGCAACACGGGCATCGTCAAGAACCAGACGGCGCCCGCCGCGCCCGCCGCCTCCCCCGAACTGCAGGCCGCGATCGGAGAACTGATCGTGCTGGTGGGGCAGTTGCGGGCGCAGGTCCCGTCCGCCAGCGCCCAGGCCATCGACGACTCCCTGCCGGACATCACCGCCGACCCGGACGCGGCACCGCAGGAGAGGCACCGGGCGCTGATGGCGGTCGCGGGCATCGCGGCGACGGTCGGGGCGGTGGGCCAGCCGGTCGTCGAGGCCGTCAACAAGATCCTGGGGCTGCTGAGCTCGTAGCCCGGCACCGGGCCCCGCGCCGGCGCTCACCCGAGGGTGATCGAGTCCAGCTTCTCCCGCAGATACGCATGGGAGTCGACGGGCGGGTACGCCACCCGCCCCACCGGCGCGGGCACGGACTCCACCCTCGTCCCCGGGGTGCACTCCCCGAAGTACACGAGCGACATCACCCGAGTAGGGACAGCAGTTCCTTCTCCAGCGCGGCCGCCTGGGCGAGGTACTCCTCGCACAGGGGCCGCAACTCGGGCAGCCCGGTGACCAGCAGGAACCCGGCCGGCCTGCAGGGCCTCGTCCACGGTGCGGGCGATGCGGGCACGGGTGTCCCGGTCGCCGTCCCGCCACGGCCGCAGATCGACGGTGGGGATGAGGGCTCAGTCATCCGCGGTGTCCTCTCCGGTGCTCTCACCAATGTCCTCGTGCCACAGCGCCGGGTTCTCCGCGACGAAGCCGCGCATCAGTGCCGTGCACTCGGGATCGTCGAGGAGGACCACCTCGACGCCGTTCTCCGCGAGCCAGTCGTGCCCGCCGTGGAAGGTGACCGCCTCGCCGACCACCACCCGCGGGATGCCGAACTGCCGGACCAGCCCGCTGCAGTACCAGCACGGGGAGAGGGTGGTCACCATGGTCGTCCCGCGGTACGTCCGCTGCCGTCCCGCCGCGCGGAACGCCGCGGTCTCCGCGTGCGCCGAGGGATCCTCGTCCTGGACCCGGCGGTTGTGGCCGCGGCCGAGGAGGGTGCCGTCGGGGCCGTAGAGCGCGGCGCCGATCGGGATGCCGCCCTCGGCGAGCCCGGCGCGGGCCTCGGCGACGGCGGTGGCGAGCCAGGTGCGTGCCTGTGCCTGATCCATGCCTCCACTCTGGCACTCCGCAACGACGATCCGGCGCTCCATGCCGGCACTCCGGCGCTCCATGCCGACACTCCGCCCAATTTCGTAACCCAACGGACATCACGCGATCTAGTCGGAAGCAGCTACCTCTTCCTACACTTGAGTCAAGGGGGGATGCGGTGCACAGACGTCTGCACGGGCGGGGGGCCCTGTTCGACACGGATCCGGCCGGGCTCGCTCCGCGGCTGGTGGGGTTGCGCCCGTACCAGCATCGTGCGCATCCGGTCGAGCATCCGAAGGAGCTGCCCTTCGTCCTGTTCACGGGGGCCCGGGGGCTGGGCAAGAGCGCGGTGCTCGGCGAATTACGGGAGGCGTACCGGGGACACACACCGGTCGCGTTGATCGACTGCGCCGACGAGCAGTTCGCCCGGCCGCCCGCGGACCGGCCCGCCGAGTCCTGGTCGCCGGTGGCCCAGGCGCTGCTGGTGGTCGCCGAGCAGCTCGCCGAGCCGGTGACCGGTGCCGGGCGGATCCAGTTCCCGCGGCTGATGTCGGGCCTGGTCGCGGTGGCCGCGAGCGGCTGGGGCGACGCCGACTCCGAGCGGATCCGGCGGGAGGTCGAGCGGATCCTGCTGCTGGGCGAGAGCGGGTCGTGGATCAGTGGCTTCGCCGGACGGTGGGCGGGGAAGGTCGCGGCGAAGGTCGTCGCCGCCGCGACCGGCACCGGTCCACTGCTGTCGGGGGCCATCGAGGCCACCCTGGAGTCCGTCGCGGAAGGGTTCTCGCACCGGCGGCACCAGAAGGCCTCCGTGTGGTACCGCACGTATCCCAACGCCGGCGGGCACGCCCAGCGCGGGCTGATGCTGCTGGCGGGGCACTTCCGGGCGGGCGGCACCTCACGGGAGCACGCCGAGCGGTATCTCGTACGGGCCCTGCTCACCGACCTGACCGAGGCGTACACGGGTGTGCTGCCCCGCATGCAGCGGCTGGGCCGGCCGCTGGTGCTGATCGACAACGCGCAGGCCCCGCCCGGGCCCGGACTCGTCGACGCCGTGCTGCGGGACCGGGCCGAGGGTATCGCCGACCGGGTGGTGTTCGTCGGCGCCCGGCGCGGTGAGGGCCGGGAGGCGCTGCGCAACGCCGTCCGCCGCAGCCTGCCCGAGGTGGCCCGGCGCAGCGAATGGACCCCGGACGCGGCCGTGCCGTCCTCCCGGGCGCTGCTGGTGTCGCTGCCCGCGCTCAGCCCCGACGACACCCTGCACATCGTCGGCGCGGTCTGCGACGACACCCCGGTGCCGCCCCGACTCCCGCACGCCACACACCGGCTGACCGGCGGCAATCCGCTGGGCATAGCCCTGCTCGCCGAGTCGGCCGCGCAGCACCTGCCCGGAGCCACCTCCCTCGGTGAGCTGCTCACCGCCGAGGTGCGGCTGCACGAGGACCATGACGGCGCCCCGGCCTACCGCGAGCTGCTCGACCGTCTGGTGCCCGCCGACCGGCTGGACGAACTCACCGTGCTGGCCGCCGCCCACGACCACGACTCCGCCTGCGCCCTGGCGACCGCGCTCCTCCCGGACGACTTCGGCCCGTCGGACGTACGGGCCCTGCAGACCCGGCTCGCCCAGGAGGGACTGCCGGGCACGCCCGGGCACTTCGTCGGCGACCCCTTCGTGCGGACCCTGCTGCTGCTCCGGCTGCATCTGCGCGACGCCGACCACAGCGGCTGGCGGACGGCGCACGAGACACTGATCGCGCACTACGCGCCGGACGCCGGCGAGGAACCCGGCCGGGCCGGCTACCGGCTGTACCACGAACTCGCCCTGGGGTCCCCGGACTCCGCGGTCGCGCATCTGCGGGACACCTTCGCCACCGCCGACACCCGCAGCTGGCTGCGCACCCTCCGCTTCGTCGCCGCCGCGCCCTACTTCCACGCGCACGACGCCGACGGCCGTGACTTCGGCGGCCGGGGCGACCGGCGGGCCGACGTGGCGCTGGGCCGCACGGACGCCGTGCAGGAACCGCCGCCGGGCGTGGACGCCGTACTGCACCTGCGGGTGCGGCGGTTGCTGCACGCGGTGTGGCAGCTGACCGACCCGCTGGTGCTGCCGGATCCGAAGGTGTGCGACCGGCTGCGCTTCGAGCTGGAGCAGCTGTCCAATCTGCGGCCCGCGGGCAACGCGCTGCTGTGGCGGGCCTCCCGGGACTGGCCCGCGAGCGTGCTCGCCGGGCGCCCGCTGGACGCGTGGGACGACGAGGAAGACGGCGACGGCACCGGCGGACCGGACGGGGAGGCGTGATGGCGCGCAGGGGCGTGGGCACGTGGGTGCGCGAGGGCGTGTGGGAGATCCCGTTGCGCCGCTATCTGGCGCTGCTGGTCACGGTGGCCCTGCTGGTCGGCCTGGTCTTCGCGGTGCGCACGCTCGCGCACGACGACCGGTCCTGTGCGGCCGGGGTGGTGCGGCCCGAGGGCAGCGACGAGTGCGTGGGCGTGGCGACGGGCGCGTACGACTTCGGACGGCCGCAGTTCCGGGACGCGGTGCGGGCGATCGAGCGGGAGAACCAGCGGCTGAAGCCCGGCAGGTACGTCACGGTGGCCCTGATGCTGCCGTTCACCTCGACCGCCCCCGCCAACCTGGCCGACATCCAGCACCAGCTCCAGGGCGCCTACCTGGCCCAGTACCAGGCCAACCACCGGTCCAACGGCGAGGCGCCGGCGATCCGGCTGGTGCTCGCCAACCCCGGGGCCGCCGGCGACCACTGGCAGCTGACGGTGGACGAGCTGGACGGGATGACGAGGACCTCGGACCGGCTGCGGGCGGTCGCCGGGATCGGGCAGAGCACGGACAACAACAAGAAGGCGGTGAAGGAGCTGACCCGGCGCGGGATCCCGGTGGTCGGCTCCTCCATCACCGCCGACGACCTGGCCAACGGCCAGGGCGGCAAGGACCCGTTCCCGGGGCTGGCACGGGTCTCACCGACCAACACCGACGAGGCCCGTGCGCTGGCCTCCTTCGCGAAGGTGAGCGCGGGCCGGGCGCTGCTGGTGTACGACAAGCCCGGCGACCCGTACACGCGGACGCTGCAGAGCGCGTTCACGGCGCTGCTGAAGGGCTCGCGGTACGAGCCGCGGCCGTTCTACCCGCCCGCCGACCGCAGCGAGGAGGGCACGACCGCCAACACGTTCTGGGAGATCACGCAGATCCTGTGCTCCACGCCCGGGACGACCGACACGATCCTGTTCGCGGGCCGGCACACCCAGCTGCGGCAGTTCATCAACGCGCTGGGCGGACGCGGCTGCGCGGACCGGAGGTTCACCGTCCTCACCGGTGACGAGGGTTCGTACCTGACCGGTGACAGGAAGCTGGAACGCGGCGCCCTGGAGCACAACCTCTCGGTGCGCTACACCTCCCTCGCCCACCCGGACGCCTGGAAGGCGGCCCCCGCGTCGGCCACCGGCGGCTCGGCCAAGGACGCGCGGGACCTCCAGCAGCTGGTGGCGGAAGGCGGGCGCGGGCCGGTCGGCCCGATCGGCAAGGTGGGCCTGGACGACGGCCAGCTGATCATCGGCTACGACGCCGTACGGCTCGCCGTGCGCGGCATCCGTATGGCCACGCACCGCGGCTCGGCGACTCCGGCGCTGGACACGGTGGGCCACGAGTGGCCCCAGGTGCAGGGCGCGCTCCGGCTGGGCGGTGCCGGCGGCTGGATCTGCCTGGACGCGCACGGCAACCCGTACGACAAGGCCGTGGCGATCGTGGAACTCGTTCCGCAGGGCGGCTCCCGCTTCGTGAAGACCGCCTGGCCGGAGGGGAAGCCGCCGGGGAAGGAGTGCCTGCCGCCGTCCTAAGGGGTGTCCGGTGCTGATCGAAGCGTGGACATGACCGGGAACGGACGCCTCAGGCCGGCCCTCGGGCCGGCCCCTGGGGCTCAGACGCCCGCGTAGGAGTGCTTTCCGGTCACGAAGATGTTGACGCCGTAGTAGTTGAACAGCCAGCAGCCGAACGCGATCATCGCCAGGTAGGCGGCCTTGCGGCCCTTCCAGCCGGCCGTGGCACGGGCGTGCAGGTAGCAGGCGTAGCCGATCCAGGTGATGAAGGACCAGGTCTCCTTGGGGTCCCAGTTCCAGTAGCGGCCCCAGGCGTCGCCCGCCCAGATCGCGCCCGCGATGATCGTGAACGTCCACAGCGGGAAGACGGCCGCGTTGACGCGGTAGGCGAACTTGTCGAGCGAGGAGGAGGCGGGCAGGCGCTCCAGCACCGAGGTCGCGAAGGCTCCGGGCTTGCCGCCGGTCTGCAACTTGTTCTCGTACGAGTCCTTGAAGAGGTACAGGATCGTGGCGACCGCGCCGACGTAGAACACCGCGCCGCAGAAGATCGCGGTGGAGACGTGGATGTACAGCCAGTACGAGTGCAGCGCCGGGACCAGCTGGTCGCTCGCGGTGTAGAGGACGGTGACCGCGAGGCCCAGGTCGAGGAGGACCGTGGTGATCAGGAACAGGCCCATCCAGCGGACGTTCTTCTTCAGGGCCAGCAGCGCGAGGTAGACGGCGACGGCGACCGTGGAGAAGGTGATGTTGAACTCGTACATGTTGCCCCACGGCGCCCGCTCCACGGAGGCCGCGCGGCAGACGACGCCGGCCAGCTCCACGAAGAAGGCGAGCACGGTGAGGGAGACCGCGATCCGGCCGTAGAGGTCGCCCTGCTCGTCACCGCCGTGGGCACCGGGGCCGTCCGGCACGTCCCGGGCCCCGGACGCGGAGCGCACGACGACCTTGGGCCGCTCCAGTACGGCGGTCCCGCCGGCCTGCTTCACCGTGACGGCGGGACCCCCCTTCGCGGCGTCGGCGTCCTGCGTGAGCGCGGCGGCCGTGCGGGCCACCCTGCTGCGGCTGCCGAAGAGCCATTCGGCGATGTAGGCGAAGAAGGCCAGGGTGTAGACGGCCATCGACGAGTAGATGAGCGTGTTGCTCATGCTCGCGAGGTGTTCATTGGTGGCGGCGGCGAGAGTCACCTCAGCACTCCTTCGGGTGATATCCCGGCGATTTGCCGTCGGGCGGTGAGGTCTGCGGGGAAGCTTGCGGTCGTGTTACCGGGCTGGTTTCAACCCGGCTGGCGTTGATCGTGGAAGACCTGGCGGACCGCTGGTCCGCTGGGCGGCGTGAGCCAGGAATCTCCCTGGATCTGTGAGGGAGAGGATTCAATGCTCAGCCCCTTCGGCAGTAACTGCGGCGTCGGAGTCGGACACACCGTCCGACTCCGCCTCCGAGTCGTCGGGTGCCCCCGGCGCCTGGTCGTAGAGGATTCCGGCGAGGTCGCCCAGTTCCTCCGGCACCTTGGCGGACTCGCTGCGGCCGAGGCCGGCCATCTCGACGACCGTGACGCCGTCGGCGCCGCGCGCGGCCCGCACCCAGACGCGGCGGCGCTGGATGAACAGGGACGCGGCGAGACCGAAGATCGCGGCGAGCGCACCGCCGAGGGCCCAGCCGCTGCCGGGCTCCTGGACGATCTCGAAGCCCGCCCATTCCTTGACGCCCTTCTCGAAGGTGATCGAGCCGGCGCCGTTCGGCAGCTTCATGGTCTGCCCGGGCCTCAGGTTGCCCCTGAGCTGCTTGCCCTTGGCGTCCTTGAAGCCCTTCATATGGGTCTTGTCGAGCTGGTACACGCTCTGCGGGATGCCCGCGTCGACGCCGAGGTCGCCGTAGTACGGCGTCAGGTTCAGCACCGGGTTGTTCAGCGCCGGGAAGCTCGACAGGACCGAGGAGCCACCGCCGTAGGTCGGCAGGAAGAAGGCCTGGACACCGAGCTGCTCGCTGACACCCTGGGCGTTCTTGTAGCCGTCCATGACCTTGACGACGCCCTGCGAGGTGACGTTGCCGTCGAGCGGCAGCAGCGGTACGGCGTCCTTGGAGACGACGTCGCCCTTGCCGTCGCGGACGGTGATGACGGGCGCGTAGCCGTGGCTGACGAGGTAGACCTTGGCGTCGTCGATCTTCAGCGGCTCGTTGACCTTGATGGTGGTCGACTTGGCCCTGCCGTCCGCGCCCTTGCTGTAGTCGATCTTCGCCTGGAAGGTGCGCGGGGTGCCCTTGGTGGGGCCGCTGGTCTCGTACGTCGCCTTGAAGTCCTTGAGGTCGAAACTGAAGGGCACCAGGTCGTCGGGGGTGAACATGCTGCCGGACTTGAAGTCGTCGTACATCGGCAGCACGTTGGAGAAGCCCGGGTCGCCCTCCACCATCAGCTTGGTGCCGTCCGACTTGTACAGCTGGCCGGAGGCGAAGGCGATCAGCAGCACGATCAGCGCGATGTGGAAGACCAGGTTGCCGAGCTCGCGGACGTAGCCCTTCTCCGCGGCGACGGCGTCACCGGTGAGGTCGGCGCGGAAGCGGCGCCTCTTCAGCAGGGCGAGCGCCGCCTCGCGGACCTGCTCGGGGTCGGCCGTCGTGCGCCAGGTGGTGTAGGCGGGCAACCGGGTCAGCCGCCTGGGCGCGACCGGCGGACGGCCGCGCAGCTGGCCGACGAACTGCCAGGTGCGCGGGACGATGCAGCCGACGAGGGAGACGAACAGCAGGATGTAGATCGCGGAGAACCACACCGAGCTGTAGACGTGGAAGAGCCCGAGCCTGTCGTAGACCGGCGCGAGCGTCGTGTGGGACCTGCGGAAGCCGGCGACCTTGGTGGCGTCGATGCCGGTCTGCGGGATCAGCGAACCGGGGATCGCGCCGAGCGAGAGCAGCAGGAGCAGCAGCAGCGCCACCCGCATGGAGGTCAGCTGGCGCCAGAACCAGCGGGCCCAGCCGATGACGCCCATACCGGGCACACCGGAGAGCTCCTCCCGCGGGGCGGTGGACAGCTGGGAGCCGGCCGCCCCGAGGCCCTGGTCCTCGGCTCCGCCCGGGGCGTTGTCGGCAGTGGTCTTGCTCATCGATCAGATCCCCACAGTGAAGCCGTTGGACCAGGTCTGCATCTCCTGCACGAGACGGTCCCACGCGCCGGTCAGCAGGAGCACACCGGTCAGGATCATCATCGTGCCGCCGATGCGCATCACCCAGACATAGTGGCGCTTGACCCAGCCGAACGCACCGAGGGCCTTGCGGAAGGCGACCGCGGTGAGGACGAAGGGGACGCCGAGGCCGAGGCAGTAGGCGACGGTCAGCAGGGCGCCGCGGCCGGCGCTCGCCTGCTGGGACGACAGGGCGACGACGGAGCCGAGGGTGGGGCCGATGCAGGGCGTCCAGCCGATCCCGAACAGGGCGCCGAGAAGGGGCGCGCCCGCCAGGCCCGTGGCCGGCCGCTTGTGGAAGCGGAACTCGCGCTGGGTCAGCCAGGGCATCAGTCCCATGAAGAAGACGCCCATCAGGATCATGAGCACGCCGAGCACCCTGGACAGAACGTCCTTGTACTCCTGCAGCGTCTGCCCGAAGAAGCCGAACATCGCCCCGCCGGAGACGAAGACCACCGTGAAGCCGAGCACGAACAGGGACGCGCCCACCACCATCCGTCCCCGCCGGGCTTCCTCCAGGTCGACTCCGGTGACTCCCGTCACATAGGAGAGGTAGCCGGGGACCAACGGCAGGACGCAGGGCGAGAAGAAGGAGACGAGCCCGGCGAGCACCGCGATGGGCAGGGCGATCAGCAGGGCGCCGTTGAGGACGGTCTGGTTCGGACCCGTCTCCGCGGCGAGCGTCACGAGCGCGCTCACGTCACTTCTCCGCGAGGACCGGCTTGAGCATCTTCAGCAGGCTCTCCTCGCTGAGGGCCTGCAACGCCCGAGCGGCGATCTTCCCGTCCCGGTCGAGGATCAGGGTGGAGGGGATCAGCTGCGGGTTGAGCGTGCCCTTCTTGAAGCGGAGCATCATCTTGCCGGTCGGGTCGTACAGGCTGGGGTAGGTGATCCCGTGGCTTTTCTCGAAGGCGACCGCGGGGGTGGTGGTGGAGTCCCGGGTGTTGAGTCCGACGAACTGCACGCCCTTGCCCTGGTACTCCTTCGACACCTTGGCGAAGTAGCCGGCTTCCGCCCGGCACGGCGGGCACCAGGAGCCCCAGACGTTGATGACGACGACCTTGCCCTTGTAGTCGGCGACATCGAGGGACTTGCCGTCGACGGTCTTGCCGGACAGATCGGGGGCGGCGACCCGCTTGCCCTTCGGCACCGTGGCGATGCCGTTCTTCCCGGTGACGAAGTTGGTGTTGCCGCCTCCGCCGGACATGCCGCCGTTGCCGCATGCGGACAGGGTCAGGGCCGCCGTGGCGGCCACGGCGCTGAGCAGGATGGCGCGGCTGCGGGTACTCATGTGAAAAGTTTCGCATGCCCTTTCCAGGGCTGTCGGGCACCCCCCTTGCGGGCGGAAAACCGCATTTCAGGCAGCGTTCGAAGCGGCTTTCCCGGTGTCCGACAGGAAGCCCTTCCAGCCCCCCGAGGGCCGCTGCCCGACCTCCAGGGTACGCAGCTTGGCGAGCACCTCGGGCTTCTGCGCGTCCATCCAGTCCACGAACTGGCGGAAGGAGACGAGGCGGACGTCGGCACCCTTCTCCTTCTCGCGCGCGATGTGCTTGAACGCCTCCTCGACGGCGTCCATGTAGATGCCGCCGTTCCAGTGCTCGAAGTGGTTGCCGATGAAGAAGGGTGCCCGGTTTGTCTCGTATGCCCGCTGGAATCCGGATATGTAGGACTGTGCGGACTGCTTCCGCCAGTGCGGGTAGTTGTAGGCCGGGGCCTTCGTCGAGTTGACGGACTGGTTGGCGAGCATGTTGTAGTCCATCGAGAGGACCTCGAAGGAGTGCCCGGGGAACGGTATCTGCTGCAGCGGCAGGTCCCAGATCCCCATGCGCTTGTCCGGCCACACCTGGCGCCCGCCGGGCGAGGAGGCGTCGTAGCGCCAGCCGAGCTCGCGGGCGGTGGGCAGCAGGTGGTCCTGGCCGAGCAGACAGGGCGTACGACCGCCGACGAGCTCCTTGTCGTAGTCGAACGGCAGCGCCGGCAGGTCCTTCCAGCCGGTGTTGGTCCGCCACTGCTTGACGAAGGACTTCGCCTGCTCGATCTCGCTCTTCCACTGCTGCGGGGTCCACCACTTGACCGAGCCGTGCGTCTCGCCGCAGAAGTGCCCGTTGAAGTGGGTGCCGATCTCGTGGCCCTCGAGCCAGGCGCGCCGGACGTTGGTCAGTGTGGCCTTGACGTGGTCGTCGGTGAGGTAGCCGATGTCGGAGGCGCCGCGCGGGTTGTTCGGCGGGTTGTACAGCCGTTTCTTCGACTCGGGCAGCAGGTACAGCCCCGAGAGGAAGAAGGTCATGCTCGCGCCGTGCTCCTTGGCGAGGTCCAGGAAGCGGGGGAAGAGTCCGTTGCCGACCTCGCCCGCCCCGTCCCAGGAGAAGATGACGAACTGCGGCGGCTCCTGGCCGGGCTGGAGCGGCTCGGGCCTGGCGGGCTGGTGGGGCTGCTTGCCGGTGAAGGATGTGGAGCCGTCGCCGATGGGGCGGGCGGGGTGGGCATCGCTGCCGCTGCCTTCGCCGTGTCCCCGGGAGCGCCCCTCGCGGGAACCGGAGTTGCGGCTTCCGTCGTCTGACGCGCCGGACGTTCCGCAGCCGGCGAGTGAGGCGGCGGCCGCGGTGGCCGCGCCGAGGCCGAGCATTCCCCGGCGGGAGAAGGTGCGCATGAGGACCCCGATTCGTCACGTCCTGCTGGTGGTCACCAACTGAGAGGGCGTGACGAACCGGTAGGTTCCTCGGTTATTCAGATAATCCGCAACAAATGTAACGGGTTTGTCCCGGCGCCTGTGACGGATCTCTCAGGCGCGCATCAGGCCTGCGTCAGGCCCCGTACGCCTTCCCCTGCTGACCCTTCACCGGCTTGGCGCCGGCCCGCAGATGGGCCGGAACGAGATCGCGGGCGGGCTCGGAATAGCCGACGGAAACGATCCTGTCACCCTGGTATGTGAAAGTCGTCAGGGAGGCGAGCGTGCACTGCCGCTTGCGCGGATCGTGCCACAGCCGCCGCCGCTCGACGTAGGACCGCACGATCCAGATCGGCAGCTGATGGCTGACCAGTACGGCCTCGTGCCCGCGCGCCCGGTCCTTGGCCGCGTTCAGCGCGCCCATCATCCGCACGACCTGGTCGACGTACGGCTCCCCCCACGACGGCTTGAAGGGGTTGACCAGGTGCTTCCAGTTCTCCGGCCGGCGCAGCGCCCCGTCCCCGACACCGAAGGTCTTGCCCTGGAAGACGTTCTCGGCCTCGATGAGCCGCTCGTCGGTGCCCAGGTCCAGGCCGTGCGCCTTGGCGATCGGGGTGGCGGTCTCCTGCGCCCGCTCCAGCGGGGAGGCGGCGACGTACGTCACATCGCGCGGGGCGAGGTGCTCGGCGACCCGCTCGGCCATCTGCCGGCCCAGCTCGGAGAGGTGGTAGCCGGCCAGCCGGCCGTAGAGGACCCCGGTCGGGTTCTCCACCTCGCCGTGCCGCATGAGGTGGACGACGGTGATGTCGTTGTTGCCGTTGCCGTTGCCGCTCATGCCGCCGTGGCCTCCGCCGCCGCTCGGGCCGCCGCCGGGAGGGCGTCGGCGATCTTCTGGACGGCCCGCTCGTCGTGGGCCGTGGAAACGAACCAGGACTCGAAGGACGACGGCGGCAGGTAGACGCCGTTCGCCAGCAACGAGTGGAAGAACGCGGTGAAGCGGAAGGACTCCTGCGCCTTGGCGTCCTCGTAGTTCCGCACGGCGCGGTCCGTGAAGAAGACGGAGAACATGTTGGAGGCGCTCTGCAGCCGGTGCGCCACGCCCTCCTTGGTGAGCGCCTCGGTGACCAGCCGCTGGATCTGCTCCGAGGCCGCGTTCACCTTGTCGTACGCGGCGTCGTCGAGCAGCCGCAGCTGGGCGAGGCCCGCGGCGGTGGCGACCGGGTTCCCGGAGAGGGTGCCGGCCTGGTAGACGGGCCCGGCCGGCGCGAGGTGCGCCATGACGTCGGCCCGGCCACCGAAGGCGGCGGCCGGGAATCCCCCGCCCATGACCTTGCCGAAGGTCATCAGGTCAGGGCGGACCCCGTCGATGCCGTACCAGCCGGCGTGGCTGGTACGGAAGCCGGTCATCACCTCGTCCGAGATGTACAGCGCCCCGTTCTGCGCGCAGGCGTCCTTCAGTCCCTGGTTGAACCCGGGCAGCGGCGGTACGACGCCCATGTTGCCGGGCGACGCCTCCGTGATCACGCAGGCGATCTCGCCGGGGTGGGCGTGGAAGGCGGCGTGCACCGCCTCCAGGTCGTTGTACGGCAGCACGATCGTGTCGCCGGCCTGGGCGCCGGTGACGCCGGGGGTGTCCGGCAGCGCGAAGGTCGCGACGCCGGAGCCCGCGGCAGCCAGCAGCGAGTCCACGTGCCCGTGGTAGCACCCGGCGAACTTGATCACCTTGGACCGCCGGGTGAACCCGCGGGCGAGCCGGATCGCCGACATGGTGGCCTCGGTACCGCTGGACACCAGCCGGACCTGCTCGACGGGCTCGACCCGGGCGACGATCTCCTCCGCGAGGGCGACCTCACCCTCACCGGGCGTGCCGAAGGACGTACCGCGTGCGACGGCCTCCTGCACGGCGGCGATGACCTCGGGGTGGGAGTGCCCGAGGATCATCGGCCCCCAGGAGCACACCAGGTCCACGTACTCCCGCCCGTCGGCGTCGGTGAGGTACGGGCCGGTGCCGGAGGCCATGAAGCGGGGGGTGCCGCCCACGGCGCGGAAGGCGCGCACCGGGGAGTTCACGCCGCCCGGCGTGACGGCGGTCGCACGGTCGAACAGTGCCTGCGAGACGGGCGCTTCGTAGGGGTAGAGCGCTGCCGGCAGCGCTCCCGAGGAGTTGGCTTCACTCATGACCTGCGGCTTCTCCCACCTTCTTGGACAGGGTGACCTCATCAGGGTAGGCCGACGGCGGAGTGACTCCGGCAAAGCGGGGGGCCGCTGCCACAAACTCGCGGGCGACCCTCCGCCATCTGCGAGACTGGGACATGACCCTGGACATGATCCTGCGGACTGTTGTTTCCCCGCACGTTTCGGCGGGCGGCCGTGGGGGAGGTCACTGACACGATGATCGGGTTGCGCGGCGGGGGCCGCGCGTCCTAGAAAAGCAGTCGGGTGGAGATATGCATCGCGGTGGCGGACTGGGCGAGGGGACCGATGACCTGGGTCCTCGACGTGCCCGGCGGGGAAGGCACCGACGCGAGGCGGAGGAAGCCGGCGAAGCACATCAGGCACCGGGCGGTCCGAATGAGCCGGAGCGGGCCGACCGACGTATTGATCGTCGTGATCGTCGAGTGGACCGGCTGGGGGCGGGGAGCAGGAATGGTGGTCGGGTGGGGGTGACGTACAAATACTTCGGCGCGCCCGACGGCGCGACCGCGGCCCGTGTGCCCATCTCGATGCGCCCCGAGGAGCTCGGCGGCGACGAGCTCGGCATGAACGGCATGTTCACCAAGATCAAGCCGGAGACGATGGCCGCGATGGTCCTCACCGGCATCGAGGGCGTCCCCCTGCACAAGGTGCCGCCGCTCGAACTGGTCGTGCTGCACCCGGACTACGCGGTCGTGAAACTCCCGATGACCGTCGTCGACCCCCTCCGGGGAATCGGCGAGGAGGCGGTCGGCGCGGCGGCGTTCATCTGGTCGACCGTGCCGGACCGGGGCGGGCCCCGGGACGCGTTCAACGTCTACCAGTTGCTGCACGAGTGGCAGGACTTCAGCCATCGGTTGCATGAGGCGGGGCATCAGCCCTACTGCTTGGTCTGGCCCTGAGCCGGGGTCTCGTGATGTGCGGGCGGGTCCTTCCGACCCGCTCCACGTGAGCCCCCAGGCGTCGGCGTTTCAGCCGGTCACCGCTTCGGCGAACTGGTTGCTGTCGAAAAGGTCGTTGATGTGTCCGCCGAGTTCGGACCAGTGGCGTCCGGAGAGTTCGGCGGCGGCGTGGGCGTCGCCGCCGCCGCAGACGGCTATGAGCTGGTCGTGGTGTTCGATGGTGTTGCGGCCGCCCAGCAGGGTGGAGAACTTGCGGTAGAGGATGCGGTGGATCTGCGGGTGCAGTTGCTCGATGATCCGGCTGAGCACGGGGTTGTCCGCGGCCGTGATGGGGACGGCGTGGAAGCGGTCGTCGGCGGCGAGGGCGGCTGTGGTGTCGTTGGCGGCGACGGCCTGTTCGAAGTCGCGGTTGGCCTCGCGCATGCGCTGCAGGTCCTGCTCGGTCATGACCGGAACCGCTGTCTCCACGGCGAGTTGGTCGAGGGAGCGCAGGACGGCGAGGGTCTTGGCGACGTCGCGGCGGTTGAGGGTGGTGATACGGGTGTAGACGCCCGGCTTCGCTTCGACCAGGCCGATGTCGGCGAGCCGGGCGAGCGCCTCGCGCACCGGGGTGCGGCTGAGACCGAGGCGCTCGGCGAGCTCACCGTCCTTGACCTTTTCACCCGGGGCGAGTTCCCCACGCACGATGGAGTCGCGCAGGCGGTCGAAGACCTCGTCACTGAGGAGGCGGCGAGAGACTGGGCGGTCGAGTGACATATTGCGTACAGTACATCGCTGTCAGGTCCTGTCCTTGCTCGCTCCGCCCGGCCGGGCGCTCGGTGGCGGCCCGGCGGACGAGGGCCTCGGCCAGGACGAGCGCCGGATCGATGAGGGGGACGTCCACGGCGTCGGCGGACAGGCCGAGCGGAATCTCGCTGCAGCCGGCGATGACCGCCTGCACTCCTTGCCCGGTCAGGCGTTGAGCGGCGCGGCACAGGAGCCGGGTCGCCGTGTCGCCGCCGCTGCCCGCCTTGACCATGCGGATGGCGGTCATGACCTCGTGGTTCTGGCTGGTGGCGTCGGGGAGTGCGAGTCGGACGCCGAAGCGGTCCAGCCACTCCTGGTACAGGCCGGCCCGGACAGTGCCGGTCGTGGCGAGCAGCCCCGCGGTGTGGATGCGGGGGGTGAGCGTGGTGAGATGCCGGGCGACCTCACCGATCATGTGGACGATGGGCAGGCCGACGTGGTCGGCGATGCGCGGGACGAACGCGTGGGCCGTGTTGCAGGGGATGGCGATGACGGTGGCGCCGGCTTCGCGCAGGAGGCGGCTGCCGTCGAGGAGCCAGGGGGTGGGGTCGGGGCCGTCGCCCAGCAGGGCCTCGGTGCGGTCGGGGATGGTCGGGTCGGACCAGATGACCGTCCGGAGATGGTCCTGGTCGCTGGAGCCGGGGGTCATCGAGACCAGCTTGGTGTAGAAGTCGGCCGTGGCTGCCGGCCCCATGCCGCCGAGGATGCCGATGATCTCGGTGGCGGGAGCGGGGGTGGTCACCGTGCGGGTTCCTTCTGGAAAGCCGTGCCCTCGGACTCGGCCCGGGTGCGGGAGGGTTCGCGCCTGCCGAGTCTGGCTTCGCGCCGGTTCTCGGAGCTGTCGACGACCGCGGCGGCGAGCGAGTTGCCGATGACGTTCACGCCGGTGCGGGCCATGTCGACGATGAAGTCGACGCCGAGGAGCAGGGCGATGCCTTCGGCGGGCAGGCCGATGGAGTTCCCCGCGGCGATGAGGACGACGATCGAGGCGGAGGCGACGCCGGCCATGCCCTTGGAGAGGATCACCAGCACGCCGACCATGAGCAGCAGGGCCGGCAGGGAGGTGTCCGTGCCGTAGGCGTTGGCGAGGAAGACCAGTGCGGTCGCCTGGTAGAGGACCGAGCCGTCGGTGTTGAAGGAGTAGCCGAGCGGGACGACCAGGGAGGTCGTGGAGCGGCTGAGGCCGAATGCTTCGAGCTTGCCCATCAGAGGGGCCAGGACCGACTCGGAGCTGCGGGTGACGAAGGCGATCCCGGCCAGCCCGGCGATCGACTTCAGCAGGGCGACGTAGCGGATGCGGTAGATCGCGGCGATGACCGGGAAGAGCACGCCGACGACGACGGCCAGGCCCGCGTAGACCACGGCGATGAAGCCCAGCAGGCTGCGCAGGTTGCCGAAGCCGTAGTAGGCGACGTCGTACGAGATGAAGCCGAGCACACCCAGCGGCGCGACCCGGATGACGTATCCGACGACCTTGAACATCACCGCTGCGACGGACTCCAGGACCGAGGCGAAGGGCTCGGACTTCTCCCCGATCGCGGCCATCGCCACGCCCACGAGGAGGGCGAAGACGATCGCGCCCAGCAGGTTGCCCTCGCCGAACGCGGCGAAGATGTTCTTCGGTACGGCGTGCAGGACCAGTTCGTGGAAGTCGACGCCCTGGTTCAGACCGTCCAGGTCCCTGGCGTCGGCCCCGTGGACGGGCGCGCCCTTGCCGATCCCCGTGAGCTTGGCCAGCCCCACCGCGATCAGCAGGACGACGGTGGTGACGATCTCGAAGTACAGGATGGCCTTGCCGGCTGTCCGGCCGACCTTCTTGACCGACTCCATGCGGGCGATGCCCAGCACGATGAGCGGGAAGACCAGGGGCAGGACGACGACCTGCACCAGATTCAGGAACACGTCTCCGAGGATCTTCAGCTGCTCGCCCGCGGACGGGGCGAGAGATCCGATGAGGGCGCCGAGGCCGACGGCGACGACCGACTGTACGCCGATGGGCATCCGGAGACAGCGCCGCCAGAGCCCGGCGGGGCGTGGCGGTGGGGTGTCCGTGCCGGTGGGGAGGGGGTGAACGGTGTCCATCAGAACTCCTGGGCTATGCAATATATTGCGTTCTGCATGTTGGTCGGCAACACTGAGGCCGGACGCGGTGGCCTGTCAAGGGGTCCCGCCGGAAACCCCGCCTACGTCCGGCGGCAGTGACGAGGAGCAGCAGATGGCTCAGCCCACACGCATCGAGCACGACCTGGTCGGAGACAAGGAGGTGCCCGCCGACGCCTACTACGGCGTCCACACCGTGCGGGCCGTGGAGAACTTCACGATCACCGGTTCGACCATCGCCCGGTTCCCCGAGCTGATCGCCGCACTGGCCGCGGTCAAGCAGGCCGCCGCCCAGGCCAACCGCGACCTCGCCCTGCTCCCCCCGGACCTCGCCGACGCGATCGTCCGAGCGTGCGAGGAGATCCGCGCCGGACGGTTCACCGAGCAGTTCGTCGTCGACCCGGTCCAGGGCGGAGCCGGCACCTCCACGAACATGAACGCCAACGAGGTCATCGCCAACCGTGCCCTGGAGGTCCTCGGCCACCCGCGTGGCCGCTACGACGTGGTCCACCCCCTCGACCACGTCAACCTCGGCCAGAGCACCAACGACGTCTACCCCACCGCCGTACGCCTGGCCCTGGTCACCTCACTGCGCCGGCTCGGCGACTCGCTGGGGGCACTGGCCGCGGCGTTCACCGAGAAGGCGACGGAGTTCGGCGCCGTACTGAAGATGGGCCGCACTCAGCTCCAGGACGCCGTGCCCATGACGCTGGGCCAGGAATTCACCACGTACGCCGTCATGATCGAGGAGGACCGGCAACGCCTCACCGAGGCTGCCGCACTGCTGCTGGAGTCGAATCTCGGCGGCACCGCGATCGGCACGGGTATCAACGGCCACCCCCGCTACGCGGAACTCGCCTGCGCGTATCTCGCCGAGCTCAGCGGCGAACCCGTCCGGCCCGCAGGCGACCGCATCGAGGCCACGCAGGACTGCGGCGCCTTCGTCCAGCTGTCCGGCGTCCTCAAGCGCGTCGCCGTGAAACTCTCCAAGACCTGCAACGACCTGCGCCTGACCTCGTCCGGCCCGACAGCCGGACTCGGCGAGATCAACCTGCCGCCGGTGCAGGCCGGTTCGTCGATCATGCCCGGCAAGGTCAACCCGGTCATCCCCGAAGTCGTCAACCAGGTCGCCTTCGAGGTCATCGGCAACGATCTGACCGTCACCATGGCCGCCGAGGCCGGTCAGCTCCAGCTCAACGCCTTCGAACCCGTCATCGCCTACAGCCTGCTGCGCTCCCTGACCCATCTGCGCGCCGCCTGCGACACCCTCGCCACGCGCTGTGTCCCCGGCATCACCGCCAACCGCGAACACCTTCACGACAGCGTCCACCGTTCCATCGGACTGGTCACCGCGCTCGCCCCGCACATCGGCTACGCCGCCGGCACCGCCCTCGCCCGCCAGGCCCTGGCCACCGGCCGCGCCGTCAGGGACCTCGCCGCCGAGGCCGGCCTGCTCACCGCCGACCAACTGGACACGCTCCTGCGGCCCGAGAACCTCACCGGACACTCCACCCGGCCCGCGACGGCAGACGCTCCGTGACGTCCGGGAGACGGCGGCTACGTGTCGAGCAGTTCCGCGGCGAAGACGTCCTCGATCCTCCACTGCCAGCCGGTCAGTCCCTGCTCGTGGTGGTAGCGCAGGCAGGTGTCGAGGGCGGCGCGGTTGGCCGCGATGCCGTAGGGCCACCAGTCCTCGGGGAACTCCTCACCGTTGCGGTCCACCAGGGCGTTCATCCACGGGATCATGGTCTGGACCTGGTAGAGCCTGCGGCTCTGGCGGTAGCGTTCGGCGGCGGCGTCCTTCGCCCGGGAGAAGGCACGGTGGACGCCGTGCGCGAGCCCGGGATGCTCCCGGAGCAGTTCCCGCCGGACGACGATGGTGTGCATCATCGGGAAGATGCCGGTCCGCCGGTAGTAGTCGCGTTCCAGCGGCTCGTAGTCGGGGAACAGCCGGGTGACGTTCGGGGATCCGTCGAGCACGCACTGCGGGACGTTCGCCGAGAACAGCGCGTCGATCTCACCGGCGTCGAGCATCGCGCTCAGTGTCCTTCCCGCGGGCGCGACGCGCACGTCGACGTCGGCCGGGTGCGGATGGGGGATGAAGTCGAAGGGGGGCGCGGGGTGTTCGAGGCCGCCGATCACCCAGCGGCTCTCCTCGGGTGCGAATCCGTACTCGTCCATCAGGATCCCCTTGGCCCACACACCGGAGTCCTGACCGTAGACGCCGAACTCACCGATGGTCCTGCCCGCGAGGTCGCTCGGTTCCCTGATCCCGCTGTGCGCGTTGACGTAGACGCACGAGTGGCGGAACACGCGGTTCGGGAAGACGGGCAGTGCCACGAACGGCAGTCCGGTCTCCAGCAACCGCAGGTAGAAGGTGAGTCCGAGCTCTGCGACGTCGAACTCGTCCCCGCGGATCAGCCGGTCGAAGAGCTCCGGCAGGGTGGCTGCGGTCTTCATCGTGAAGTCGACACCGTCGGTGCTCACGGTCCCGTCGAACAGGGCCCGCGTCGTGTCGTACGGGAAGCAACCGACCGTGAGGGCGGGGGCGGCCATGGATCCTCCTTGTCGTCGGCTCTGTCGCTTCCAGCGTCGGCCGCCGTGGTGTCCGCCGTCCAAGTCCCTTCGGGAACGCCCGATACCGCACGGGTATCGTGCTCGAGGTGGACCTTCGCTCGCTCCGGTATTTCGTCGCCGTCGCCGAGGAGCGCCACATCGGCCGGGCGGCGAACCGCCTGCACATGACGCAGCCGCCGCTGAGCCGCGCGATCCGGCAACTCGAGGACGAACTCGGCGTCCTGCTGTTCGAACGCACCTCCAGAGGCGTCACCCTCACGCCCGCCGGAAAGGTTCTGTACGACGAGACGGGGGCGTTGCTGACGCGAGCCGACCGGATCCGCAGGCAAGTGGCCGCCGCCGCGGGTACGGCGACCCTCGCCGTCGGGACCCTGGCGGACGCCGCCGAACAGGTCGGCGGCCGACTGGTCGCGCACTTCCGGGCCCGCTGTCCGCACGTCCCCGTCACCCTCCACGAAACCGACCTCGGCGACCCGACGGCCGGACTTCGCGCCGGGCTGGTCGACGTGGCGATCACCCGGACTCCCTTCGACGACACCGGCATCAGCACCCGCGTCCTGCGCTCGGTACCCGTCGGAGTGGTCGTGCGTGACGACGATCCGCTGGCCGGCCACGCCTCGGTCTCGTCGGCCGACCTCGGCGGCCGCCGGTGGGTGCGGCTGCCGGACGGCGCCGATCCGGCCTGGACGGCGTACTGGACCGGCGGTGAGGGCGACGACGCGTCGCCGGTCATGCGAACGATCCAGGAGTGCCTGCAAGCGGTCCTGTGGAACGGCACATCGGCTCTCGCTCCCGTCGACCAGCCGTTGCCCGCCGGCCTGGTCGTCGTCCCCTTGAGCGATCGCCCGCCCAGCGATCTCGTCGTGGCCTGGCCGAGGACGGCACGCAGCCCACTGGTACGCGTCTTCGTCCAAGTCGCGGTGCACTGCTCTTGATGTCCGGGCGGGACTCCCCGGTCCCGCCCTCGCCGTCCGCCGTCCGCCGTCCGCCGTCATCGTCCGTCGTCCGTCGTCGACGAAGGGCTCGGTCTCCGGGGCCCGAGGTGCGCTGTGCCAGGTCTCGGCCGAAAACGTGACCGTCTTCGATCAGGGCTGTGTTAGAACCGGCGCAGTGTGCGTGATGCACCGCAGCACGGCGCGCACGCCCCCTCTCCGCCCACAACGACTTCAGGACGTGTGTCATGCGAGAAGAGCGCTTAGCCGGCTTCGCCCCCACCACGGCCCACCCCGCCCGCACCTGGAACTACTGGCTCGGCGGCAAGGACAACTACGAGGCCGACCGTGAGGCCGGGGACGCCATCCTCACCATCTATCCCGAGATCGCGGACATGGCCCGACTGCAGCGGGCCTTCCTCCGGCGAGTCATCACCCACTTCGCCGTCGACTGCGGCATTCGCCAGTTCCTCGACATCGGCACCGGCCTGCCCACCGCCGACAACACCCACGAAGTGGCCCAGCGCCTCGCGCCCGAGGCACGCGTCGTCTACGTCGACAACGACCCCATCGTCCTGCGCCACGCCGAAGCACTGCTGCGCAGCACCCCCGAGGGCAAGACCGACTACATCGAGGCCGACCTGCGCGACCCCGGCCGGATCCTCGAGGAGGCCGCCCGCACGCTCGACTTCACCCAACCGGTCGCCATCACCTTGCTCGGCGTCCTGCTGTTCATCACGGACGACGACGAGGCAGCCGGCATCATGCGCCACCTGCGCGACGCCATGGCCCCCGGCAGCTGTCTCGCGCTCACGCACACCACCACCGCGGTGGGCGGCGGCCGTACCGACGACGCCGCCAAGGAGTGGAACGACAACAGTCCCCACCCCATGGTCATGCGCACCCCCGAGCACATCCGCGGCTACGTGCAGGGCCTGGAACTGCTCGAACCCGGCATCGTCCCGCTGACGCGCTGGCGCCCGGACCCCACGGACACCGGCCGGGCCCGCGACATCGACGAGTTCTGCGCGGTCGCCCGCAAGCCCTGACGCACGCCCGCCGCCCCTGACGCACGCCCGCCGACCCGACGCACGCCCGCCGACCCCGACGGACGCCCGCAAGCCCCGACAGCGCCGAACGGCCTGTTCGGGATGCGTCCGTCATGCCGGTCGGTCACGGTCGAAGGGTGAGCACTTTCCCGGCGCTTCGGCGATCCAGCAGTCCCCACGTGGCCCGGCGGCGTCGCTGGCAGGGCCCGCCGGGGCTGCTACCCGCGCTGGCCCTCGCCTCCGCCCTCCGCCTGGCCGGCGTCGCCGCCGTGGCCGCGCTCGACCACGCCGTCGGCCGGAGCGCGACGCAGAGCCTGGCTCATTCGTGGGACTCGGTCTGGTACCTGCACATCGCCGAGCACGGTTACGGCACCCGGTTCCGGGTCATCCGGGGCGCGGTCCAGACGGACTGGGCGTTCTTCCCCCTGTACCCGGAACTCACCCGGGCTCTGCGGGACGTCCTGCCGCTCTCTCCGGGACAGGCCGGGCTGCTGATCGCCTGGGCCGCGGCGGCGCTCGCCGCGTGCGGGGTGTACGCGGTCGGCCACCATCTCCACGGGCGGGCGGTCGCCACCGCTCTGGTCCTGCTGTGGGCGTCACTGCCGCACTCGGTCGTTCTCGGCCTGGCCTACACCGAGCCGCTGTTCACCGCATGCGCCGCGTGGTCGCTGTACGCCGTGCTCAGGGGCCGCTGGCTGACCGCGGGCGCTCTCGCGGCACTGGCGGGGCTGTCCCGGCCGAGCGGTATCGCCGCTGCCGTGGCCGTGGTCGCCGCGGCCGCGTACGAGGTCGTGCGGCGGCGTGGACGGGTTCCCGGCCGGCTCTGGATCGGCGCCGCTCTCGCCCCGCTGGGCTGGGCGGGCTACGTGCTGTGGGTGGGAAGGCGGACGGGTGACCTGTTCCACGGCTACTTCCGGGTGCAGAGCGCCTGGAACTCCCGCCTCGATTTCGGCGTGGGTTCGCTGCGGTTCGTCAAGGCGCTGCTCCTGCACGGCGGCAGGGTCGTCTTCCCGGTCGCCGTGATCGTCGTCGCGGTGAGCGTCCTGTTGTTCTGCCTGCTGTGCCTGGAACGTCCTCCGCCGGCGCTGGTGGTCTTCGCCGGCGTGCTGCTTGTGCTGGTGCTCGCGATGTCCGGCCCCTTCTCGTCCAAGCCCCGCTTCCTGGTGCCGGCCTTCCCCCTGCTCATCCCCGCGGCGCGGGGGATCGTACGGGCCTGGTACGCACGCCCGGCCCGGGCCGTGCTGGTGGGTGGCGCCCTGGCCGCCGCGTCCCTGGCCTACGGCGCCTATCTGGCCGTCCTCGGTCATGAGCCCCTTTGACCGCGAAGCGCGGCGCATTCCTATAGGTTCGAACGCATGGCCACCATCCACCGCACCACCATGACGCCCACCAAGCTGGAACTGCTCACCGGATGGCTGCCGAAGCAGAACTGGTACCTGGGCGACGCTCGGACGCCGGAACTGGTCAAGGCCGGTGGGTTCCGGCTGGACGATCCGGAGGGCGAGGTCGGGATCGAGTTCATGGTCGTGGCCGACGCCACCGCGCGGGAGCGGGTGGCGTATCTGGTGCCGATGGGTTACCGCGGTGCCGCGCTGGAGGGCGCCCCCGGCGAGTCGTTGATCGGCACGGCGGAGCACGGGGTGCTCGGCACCAGGTGGATCTACGACGGCGTCCACGACCCGGTGGTGAGGGCGCGGTTGCGCGCCCTGCTGCGCGGTGAGGCGACACCGCAGCACCAGAACGAGAGCGACACTCCCGACCCGACGGTCACCGTGCACGGAGCCGGCCCCGGCGACGGGTTCGAGGTCCGGGTCGACCGCGTCCTGCGGTCATCGGAGACCGAGCACGCTCCGGCCGGATGCCTCGTCGCCGGGTGGACCTGGCCGGACGGATCGGCCGCACGGGGAGTGTTCGCGGCCGTCGTGCCGCGGTAAGAGGGTGCCCGGGTACTGACCTGCGGTCACCGCTCCGCGGTGGTACGGCCCGACGGCCGCCCAGCGGGTTCCGGCACCGGCAGCCGGCGGCCGTGACGTGTCATCACCAGCTGCTGGACGCCCAGCGTGACGCCGAGGCCGAGCCACAGGGCGTCGCCGTTGAACGGCTCGCCGAACGCCACCTCCGCGACCGCGCCGAGCCCCAGTTTGACGACGACCGTGGCGAGCCAGAGGAGCAGGGTCGTGCGACCGCCCTTGCGGTGGAGCCGCCCGTCCGCGTCCCGCCACATCGGCATGGTACGGCCGCGCAGGATCCCGGCGACGGCCGACACGACCAGCCCGGCGACGAGGAACGCGACGCCGGCCGCGGTGGTACGGCTCGGCCCCGGGGGCACACAGCCGCGCGCGATCAGGAGAGCGACCCACAGATACGTCAGCGGCCTGACCGGTCGTGCGGAGAACTGGCTCACCACGACCACGGCGGTGATGCCGACGATCAGTAACAGGTCGGGCGTCATGGGCTGCGGGCCTTCTCGGGTAGGCGGCGAGCGTGGACGACGGTGCGGTACGGAAGGCCGTGCCGCGGGCCGGGTTCGGAGCCGGACACCGGCCTGCATCGCGTCGACGAACCTATCGGCAGCGGGTGACGGCCGGCTACGCGGGGCGGGCCGCTGCCGTCGTACAGACGCACATGCCAGCACTGGAGGTTCTTGTCCCTGCTTATGCGAGGGGAAACCACTCATCGGCGCCGCAGTTGCGGGACTATGATCGATGCCGTAGACGAGTCCGTCAGGACCTTGAGGGAGTGGCCCCGTGATGACCCGTTCCGCATGCCGGACCCGCCGGACGCTGCAGGTGACCGGCGCAGGCGCCGCTGCCCTGGTGGCTCTGAGTGCCTGCTCGTCGTCCGACGGCCCGGCGTCGGTGAAGTCGGGCTCCGCCTCGGACAAGCTCTCCGGCACGGTGACCGTCTTCGCCGCGGCCTCCCTGAAGGAGAGCTTCACGACACTGGGCAAGGAGTTCGAGAAGGCCCACCCCGGCACGAAGGTGACCTTCAGCTTCGGCGGCAGCGACACCCTGGCCGCGCAGATCACCGGTGGCGCCCCGGCCGATGTGTTCGCCGCGGCCAGCCCGAAGACGATGAAGATCGTCACGGACAGGGGCGACGCGGCCGGCCCGCCCGCCACCTTCGTGCGCAACCAGCTGGAGATCGCCACCCTGCCGGGCAACCCCGACAAGGTCACCTCCCTGAAGGACCTCACCAGGTCCGGGCTGAAGGTCGTACTGTGCGACAGGACGGTGCCGTGCGGTGCGGCAGCCCAGAAGGCCCTGGAGGCCAGCGGGCTGAAACTCACGCCCGTCTCCTACGAGCAGGACGTCAAGGCCGCTCTGAACAAGGTGGTACTGAAGGAGGCCGACGCCGCGGTCGTCTACAAGACCGATGTGAAGGCCGCGGGTGACAAGGTGGAGGGCGTGGAGTTCCCCGAGTCGGCCAAGGCCGTCAACGACTACCCGATCACGCCGCTCAAGGACTCGAAGCACGCCGCCACCGCCGAGGCGTTCGTCGGGTTCGTGCGGTCCGCCGAGGGCCAGAAGGTCCTGTCCCGAGCGGGGTTCCTCAAGCCGTGACCTCCACTCCCCCGGACGACGCCGGCCCCGCGGACACCCTCACCGGTGGCCCGCGGCAGCCCCGGCGCGTCCGCGGGGGCGCACCGCTGCCGCTCCTCCTGCCCGCGCTGATCGGCCTGGCCTTCCTGGTCCTGCCGCTCGTCGCCCTGCTGGTGCGGGCGCCCTGGCGGAGCATGCCCGACCTGCTGGCGAGCGCCGAGGTGTGGCAGGCGCTGCGGCTGTCCCTGGTGTGCGCGACGGCGGCGACCGCGGTCAGCCTGGTGCTCGGGGTGCCGCTGGCCTGGCTGCTGGCCCGGGTCGAGTTCCCCGGGCGCGGGCTCGTCCGGGCGCTGGTCACCCTGCCGCTGGTGCTGCCGCCGGTGGTCGGCGGGGTGGCCCTGCTGATGGCCCTGGGCCGCAACGGGGTCGTCGGGAAGCTGCTGGACTCCTGGTTCGGGATCACCCTGCCGTTCACCACCGCCGGGGTCGTGGTCGCCGAGGCGTTCGTGGCGATGCCGTTCCTCGTGATCAGTGTGGAGGGCACGCTGCGGGCGGCCGACCCGCGCTACGAGGAGGCGGCCACCACGCTGGGGGCCTCCCGTTTCACCGCGTTCCGCCGGGTCACGCTCCCACTGATCGCCCCCGGCATCGCGGCCGGCGCGGTACTGGCGTGGGCCCGCGCGCTCGGCGAGTTCGGCGCGACGATCACCTTCGCCGGCAACTTCCCTGGCCGTACCCAGACCATGCCGCTGGCCGTCTACCTCGCCCTGCAGAACGACCCCGAGACGGCGATCGCCCTCAGCCTGGTCCTGCTGGCCGTGTCCGTCGCGGTGCTGGCCGGGCTGCGGGACCGCTGGATGACCGCCTCATGACCGGCACCGGGAAGACCGACGCCGAGAAGACCGGCACGGAGAAGACCGGCACGGAGAAGACCGGCACGGAGAAGACCGGCGCGGAGAAGACCGGCACGGAGAAGACCGGCACGGAGAAGGCGCGCACCGGCAAGGCCGTGCGGCGGGCCGCCACCGGTCCGGGCGGCGCGGGTCTCGACGCCCGTCTCCTCGTCGAGCGCGGCTCCTTCCGCCTCGACGTGGCGCTGACCGCGGCCCCCGGTGACGTCGTCGCGCTCCTCGGCCCCAACGGCGCGGGCAAGACCACCGCGCTGCGCGCACTCGCCGGCCTCGTCCCGCTCACCGGCGGCCATCTGCGTCTGGACGGCGCGGAACTGGACCGCACCCGCCCCGAGTCCCGCCCGGTCGGCGTCGTCTTCCAGGACTACCTGCTCTTCCCCCATCTGTCCGCCCTGGACAACGTGGCCTTCGGGCCGCGCTGCCACGGCGCGCGCAAGGCGGAGGCACGCGCCCGGGCCGCCGAGTGGCTGGAACGCATGGGCCTCGCCGAACACGCCTCGGCCAAACCGCGCCGTCTCTCCGGCGGCCAGGCCCAGCGGGTCGCCCTCGCCCGCGCCCTGGCCACCCACCCGCGCCTGCTGCTCCTGGACGAGCCGCTCGCCGCGCTCGACGCCCGCACCCGCCTCGACGTACGCGCCCGGCTCCGCCACCACCTCGCGGAGTTCGAGGCGGTCGCCGTGCTGGTCACGCACGACCCGCTGGACGCCATGGTCCTGGCCGACCACCTCGTCGTGGTCGAGGCCGGCCGCGTCGTGCAGGAGGGCACCCCCGCCGACATCGCCCGCCACCCGCGCACCGACTACATCGCCCACCTGGTCGGCCTCAACCTCTACCAGGGCGAGGCCGAAGGGCACACGGTCCGCGTCGACGGCGGCGCCGCGATCACGACGGCGGAGGACCTCACCGGTCCGGTCTTCGTCGCCTTCCCGCCCAGCGCGGTCACCCTCCACCGCGACCGCCCCACCGGCTCCAGCGCCCGCAACCTGTGGCGCTGCGAGGTCACCGGCCTGGAGACCCACGGCGACCGGATCCGCGCCGCGCTGACCGGCGAACTGCCCCTGGCGGCCGACCTGACCACGGTCGCCGCCGCCGAACTCGACCTCCGCCCCGGAGCCACGGTCTGGGCGACGGTCAAGGCGACCCAGACACACGCGTACCGTTTCTAAAGACTGAGCGGGAGTGAGTCCTGGTGCCAGGACTGGTGCTCAGCCGCGTGTCCCGAACGGTTGTGGGCACGCTGGTCGCCCGCTTTCGCTCCGCGTCCGGCGCGCACGGATCGTGTCCGTGGTCCGGGGATGCGGGGGCGGGTTCCCTCACGCCCCGGGATGCCCGGTGCGGCCTGGACGGTCCGATGCCCCACCGCATCACGCTGGTGCGGTGGGGGCGGTGCCGTCCTCCCCCAGTGCCTTAAGGGCCTGGGAGGTACCCCCAGCCGGATCGGGTGTCCCAGGGCGCGCCTTCCGATCGCCACGGCGGCAGCCTCGTGGCGTGTGATCTTCCTGGTTGTGCTGGTCAGGGGTTTCTGCCAGTGCTGGGCGCCCCAGCGGCTGGTGTAGGCGGGGTCGACGGCGACCAGGGGGATGCCGAGTTCGGCGGCCATGGACACCAGCCTGGCGCGCAGCCTGGCGGTGGGAAGGCCGGAGATCAGCTTGCGGAAGCGTTTGCGCCGCCCGTGCTTCTCCCGGGTCTTGTTCGCCGTGAAGTCCAGATCCTCGATGGCGATCGCCAGGTGGTGGCGTTCGGCCCAGTGCAGCAGTCGGATCAGGGCGTGCTGGACCTGGGCGTCCCGGTGGGATGTGGTGCCGGTCAGGTCGTAGTCGAACCTGCGCGGCGCGCCGACCGGGTTGCTGTGGGTGTCCAGGCGCCAGGCGGCCAGATGGTCGGCGTTCATGTCCACACCGATCAGCCCAGCGGCGCGGACGGTCTCCAGCGGGACCGTCTGCACCGGCGGGTTTTGCCAGGAGGCGGTCAGGTACCAGCGGTCACGGCCCACGTCGTAGTGGATGCGGTAGGCCACGGCCCGGTTCGCGCTGATGCGGTCGGCCCACTGCTCGTCCCGGTGCCGAAAACCGACCCGGCAGGCCAGCACGTACCGGCCATGCGGAGCGTTCGCCAGGCTGGCGAGTGGCGCGGGGAGTTTGATACTCACCTCACCGTCCGGGCTGACCCGGATCGTCTCGTTGCCGTACCGCTTGCCCGACTCGCCATCGGCCTGACAGAACCAGCGTGCGGCCTCCCACCGGCTGCGCCACTCGGCCTCGCCCAGGTGGGCGGCGTCCAGGTTGTGCCGGGCGCGCAGCAGCTTCTTACCGCCGCGCACCACTGGCACACGCCCGGCCTGCCACTTCGCGCGTTCATGTTCCAGCCGGTTTTCGAGCAGGTGCAGGCGCCGGGACTTGGCGAACCACTCCCTCTTCGAGCGATAACCGCCCGCCCGCCCGGCCGGCCGCCCGAGCCCTTGGCCCCGATGGGCAACGACAGCCGGTACGCGATCGCGTCCACACCTGCCTGGAGGTGCTGGAGGTGGGCGAGCTGACCGCGTCGGGCCAGCGCCCACTGGTCGTGTGTGGCCTTGGTGATGCTGCCCGCCCAGCGTGAGGAGGACTCACCGGTAAGAGCCCGCTTGCGCCGCGCCCACCCGTCACTGTCATGGTCCAGGCCCGCCGCACAACGGGCCTTCAGATCCCGGCAGGCCAGAGAGCCGAGCAGGTCACCGACCAGACGCAGCACCTTCCCGTCCCGCCCGGTCAGCCCCTTGAGGCTGTCACGGATAGCCACCCCGGACGGGCTTGGCACCGCGAATGGCGCCGCAACCTTGCGCAGCCCGCCCATCACCCCACCCCCGCCCGTGCCGAAGACCCCGCCAGCAGGCCTAACGACCACCTACCGGAACGGTCACGCATTCGACACAGAGACTGACGTTCCAGCAAGATCCATCACGCGGGCGCCGACGCTCACTCATACGCACCAGAACACGGCCAAGTGCTGGCCATGGGCCCGGCCCGTCCTTCGGCGGGGAGGATCTCGTCGAAGGGCGGGCCGAGGACGGGCGCTCGTGCCTACGACGAGGTGACCGCGGCGCGAGCCCGGCCCAGCCGTTCGCGGACCAGCGCGACGGCGACCACGCCCACGGCCACCAGCGTGGACAGGACCACCTGGTCACGGCCGCCGCCGTCGGCCGTGTCGGTGAGCATGTAGCCCAGGACGAAGACGATCAGGGCGATGGTGGCCCAGGTCAGGTAGGGGAAGAGCCACATCTTCACGATCAGCTTCTCCGGCGCCTCCCGCTCGATGATCTTGCGCATGCGCAGCTGGGAGAAGCAGATGACCAGCCATACGAAGAGGGCGATCGCACCGGAGGAGTTGAGCAGGAACTGGAAGACGGTGTCCGGCCACAGGTAGTTGAAGGCGACCGCGACGAAGCCGAAGACCACCGAGGCGAGGATGGCGGTGCGGGGGACGCCGCGGTCCGTGGTGCGGCCGAAGGAGGCGGGGGCGTCACTGCGCCCGCCGAGGGAGAAGGCCATGCGGGAGGCGGTGTACAGGCCCGAGTTGAGGCAGGACAGCACGGAGGTCAGCACGATGGCGTTCATGATCTCGGCGGCGTGCGGGATGCCGATGGAGCTGAGGGCGGCGACGTACGAGCCGTCCTTGAGGATCGCCGGGTCGTCCCAGCGCAGCAGTGACACCACGATGAGGATCGAGCCCAGGTAGAAGACGGCGATCCGCCAGATCACGCTGTTGGTGGCCTTGGTGACCGCACCGCGCGGGTCCGCGGACTCGCCTGCGGCCAGTGTGACGATCTCGCTGCCCATGAAGGAGAAGACCACCATCAGGACGCCGGTGAGGATGGCGCCGGGTCCGTGCGGCAGGAAGCCGCCGTGTGCGGTCAGGTTGGAGAAGCCGGACGCCGGGTGGTCCGAGCCGGGCAGCAGGCCGAAGATCGCGAGGGCGCCGAGCACGATGAACGCGGCGATGGCGACGACCTTGATGCCCGCGAACCAGAACTCGAACTCGCCGTAGGAGCTGACCGAGGCCAGGTTGCTGGCGGTGAGGACGAGCATGACGATCAGCGCCCAGCCCCACTGCGGTACCGCCGGTACCCAGCCGGCCAGGATCTTCGCGCCGGCGGTCGCCTCGACCGCGAGCACCACGACCCAGAAGAACCAGTACAGCCAGCCGATGGTGAATCCGGCCCAGCGGCCGAGCGCACGGTCGGCGTAGGCGGAGAACGAGCCGGAGGTCGGGTTGGCCGCCGCCATCTCGCCCAGCATCCGCATGACGAGGACGACGAGGGCGCCGACGAGGGCGTACGAGATGAGGATGCCGGGGCCGGCGGCGGCGATGCCGGAGCCGGAGCCGACGAACAGGCCGGCGCCGATGACACCGCCGATGGCGATCATCGACAGGTGGCGGTTCTTCAGTCCGGCCTTCAGACCGGAGTCCGGGCCGGTGCTATCGGCGGTGGTGGTGAGCGGGTCCGTGTCGGGGAGCGGGGGACGCGTGGTCATCTCGACATCCAGGGGAGGAGTGGGGACGAGGACATGCGTCCGGAAATTAGTTCAGTGCGATCTAAAAAAACAAGAGCTGTTCACCTTGTTTAAGTGTTCAGTGTGCTCTATTTTTCACGCATCCCCGCTCAGCAGGACGGTTAGGGTGACGCCGTGGTGAATGCAGCGGGCAAGTTCGGACCCTACGGCGGCGCGGACGCCCGCTTCCTGCCCGGCAGGGGGCCCACGGGATCGGAACTCGTCCGGTCCCGGATCGCCCTGCGGGTGCGCCTGAAGGCCGTCTCCCCCGGAGACCGGCTGCCGGACGTCGGCGTCCTCGCCGAGGAACTGGGGATCAGTGAGATCACCGTGCGCCGCGCGCTGGAGGGAATGTGCCAGGACGGCCTGCTCGACCGACGGCGCGGACGCGCGGGCGGCACCTTCGTCGCACCGGACTGGGACGCCGTCGTCGCCCTGCTGCACGACGCCGACGAGGCGGCCGCGCTGGACGGCTTCCACCTGCTGCTGGAGTGCGGGCTGGTGGCCCACGGGGCCGGCGAGGTCCCGGCCGGTCACCTCGACGGGCTGCGATCGTTGGTCGATGCGATGGACCTGGTGACCGACCCGGCGCACCTGGTCGAACTGGAGACCCGCTTCCACCTCGACCTCGCGGAAGCGCTCGGCGGCGCCGGGATCCGCGAGTTCGCCGCCGACCTGCTCGGCCGGCAGTACCTGCTGCGGCCCGCCCCGGCACCCGACGTGGTCCGGGAGCGCAACCGCTGCCACGCCGACCTGCTCACCGAACTCGGCCGCGGCGCCCTCGGCCCGGCCGTACGCGCCGTCAAGGCCCACCGGCACGCCCAGCCGGACTGACGCCGCAGTGACCGCACCACCCCACCGCAGAAGGAGCCCCCGCCATGCCTGACCTCGGAGCCGTCGGCCCGTCGTCGACATCGGGCCCCGCCGGCGGCACGCCCCAGCGCCTGCGCGGCGGCGTTCTCGGCATGGCGGACATCGCCGCCGCCACGATGGCCAACGTCGGCCCCGCCATGAGCTTCTACTTCGGCTTCGCCTTCCTCGCCACCACCGCGGGCATCGCGTCGCCGCTGACCATCGTCACCGCGGGGCTGGCGGTCGCGCTGCTCGGCAACACCCTCGCCGAGTTCTCCCGGGCGCACCCCTCCGCGGGCAGCTTCACCACGTTCGTCGGCAAGACGTTCGGGCCGGTCAGCGCGGTGACCACGGCCCTGCTGGCCGGGCTCGGCTACATCATCGCGATGGCCTCCGTCATCGCGATCTCCGGCGGGTTCGTCCAGATCACCCTGCACCACTACACCGGCGTCGACCTGCCGTGGATCATCTGGACGCTGCTGCTGACCGGGCTGTCCGTGGGACTGATGCTGCGCGGCGTGGTGGTGTCCACCAAGTGGGCCGGCTACTTCTTCGGCGTGGAGATGCTGGTGCTGGTCGTGGTCTCGGTCGCCGCGATCGTCGAGCACCGCGGTCACCTCTCCGCCGCCCCGTTCCTGCCCGGCCACATCAGCCACGGTCTGAACGGTCTGGCGGCGGGCTTCCCGCTGGCGGTGTACCTGTTCATCGGCTGGGAGAACTCGGCGGCGCTGGCCGAGGAGACGGAGAACCCGCGGCGCAACGTGGGCCGCGCCGTGTTCCTCTCCGTAGCGATCATGACGGTGAGCTACGTCCTGTTCTCCTACGCGACGGTGACCGGCTTCGACTACGACGTCGCCCGGCTCGGCGCCGCCCGCATCCCCTTCGTCGACGTCGCCCAGGACACCCTCGGCGGGCTGGCGTTCGTCGCCTACCTCGGCGGCCTGACCTCGACCCTCGGCGTGCTGATCGCCGGCATCAACTCCCAGGCCCGGCTGGTGTTCAACGCCGGCCGCGAGGGGCTGCTGCCGTCCTTCTTCGGATACGTGCACCCCAAGCGCCGTACGCCGAACAACGCGATCGTCACCTTCGCCGCCATCTCGCTGCTGATCATCGGCGGCTGGGGCCTGGGCCATCTGCTCGGGGCGGACGGCGGGCCGATGAACCCCGTCACCTTCTTCGCCGAGTCCTCCAGTCTGGGCGCCATCCTGATCCTGCTGGTCTACCTCGCGTCCAACATCGCCCTGCCGCTGTACTACCGCCGGTACCGCCCACAGGAGTTCCGGACGGTACGGCACCTGGTGCTGCCCGCGATCGGCACCCTGGCCATCCTTATCCCGCTCTACTACCTCGCCAAGCCCGGCCAGCCCGCGCCGTACAGCTGGTTCCCCCTCGCGGCCCTCGTCACCCTGCTGGGCGCCGTCAGCTACGCGACCCTGCTGGTCCGGCGCGACCCGAGCCTGGCCGAGCGCGTCGGGTCCGTCGTCGCCGACGCGGAGTGAGCAGGGGCTTTCCGGAAAGGTCAGCAGTACGGCGGCTGGTTGGTCAGCGAGGCCGCCACGCGCATCCACACGCCGAACTGGCGGTAGAGGGCCGGCAGGTCGCCGCTCGCCCGCACGGTCCGGGTGTCGGTGGCGGTCACTCCGGGGATGCCCAGAAGGGTTTCGGCGACCGAGGAGGACTGCCAGCGGACGGCGAGGGCGGCCTCCCGGGGGACGGTGCGGGGCTCGGGGACGGCGGCGAGGGCCTGTCTGACAATTCCCGTCGTCCGCCCGGAGGGCGGGCCGCGCGGCGTCTGGTGCGTGCGATCGCAAGGCGCCGGAGCGCCCTCGTGGCGGAGCCACGTGGGTGGTTCGGCAACGCCGCGAGCGTGCGTGCCAGGCGTCGCGCGGCAGGCGGGAATTGTCAGACAGGCCCTGGGGCCCGGGTGACCGCTTCCTCGATCTCCCGGCGGGCCTCGGTGGTGGGGCGCAGTTCGGCGGCGAAGCGGTCGCGGGCGTACTTCACGGGGACCGTGACGATGCCGCCGTCCCAGTCCGCCGCCTCCTTGCAGGCCGTGTCGTCGCCGGTGAGAGCGGCCACGGGGACGCCGAGCGCCGCCGCGGTGGCCTGGGCCAGGCCGATCTCGCCGACCGGGCGGCCGTCCAGCCACATGTCCTCGATCTCGTGCCCCATGAAGCTGTGGCTCAGTACGCCGTGGACACCGGCGCGGGAGTGGTAGCCGACGCAGACCACGGCGTCGTACTCACCGGTGAGCCCCTCGAGCATGCCCATCTGCTTGGGCTTGCCGCGGACCAGGCGGGCCGCCGGGTGCAGGGCTTCGGGGAGGAGGTTGCGCATGGGGCCGTGGGCGTCGTTGACGAGTACGGTGCTCGCCCCCGCCGCCACCGCGCCGCGGACGGCGGCGTTCACGTCCTCGGCCATCATCGCCCGGCCGCGCTCGTAGTCCCGCCCGCCGGGCTGGACGTCGTCGGCGTCGACGAGCCCGGTGACGCCCTCCATGTCAGCTGTGATGTATATCCGCACGGTGGCCAGCCTAGGGCGGACCGAACCCTACGTACTGTAGGTTTCGAGGCGCCTTCGGGCAGACGGATCAGCAGACACGGATCACCGGGGACCGATCGGCGGGCATTGATCAGCAGGCAGCGGTCACACGTATTTCCGTGACCAGGCACCTGTTCGACGGGGGAGATGATGCGGGACACACAGGAAGCGTGCCCACCACAGCCGGGCATGCCGCCGGCCGTGCGGGCGCTGGCGCCGACGGTCACCCTGCTGGTGGCGAGCCTGACGATCGCCGCCGCCGGGGTCTACGAGCTGTGCGGTTTCGGCCTGCACAGCCTGGACCGGCGGCCACACCTGTTCAGCGACGGGCTGACCACGGCCGGGGTGATCGTCGCCGTGGTGGCGGCCGGTGCCGCGGTGGGCAACCTGGCGTGGCTGCTGACCGCGGACCGGCGCCGTACGGAGGACCAGGCCGGCTGAGCACCGGCGTGCTCCTCGCGGTGCGCGCCCCCGCGCACTCCGACTCCCGTGGGACGATGCCGGAAGGACACCCCCTGTCCGCACTACCCTACAAAATGTAGGGTCTACGCTGTCGGTGACGCGTGACGACCGCGCGGCCGACCGCCCGTCCATCCCCGTCCCCACCCCTCCCCTCAAGGTGACCGGTCACCATGTCCCCACTGCCCGCACAGCAGTCGACCACCCACCCCCCGCGCACCGCCCCGCACTCCCCACGCCGCTTCCCCGTCCGGCCCGGCCCGCTGCTGCGGGCGCGCGCGGCCTCCGCCACCGTCTGGTACCTGCGGCTGCTCGCCGCGCTGAACATCGCCGCGGTCGTCTCCCTCCCCTTCCGCGAGGAGGTCCACGAACACAACGCCGGTGAGTACTTCACGCCCTACCTGGCCACCGCCGGCCTGGTCTCGGCCGCCCTGGCCTCCTTCCTCGCCGTGGTGATGCGGCGCCGCAAGCGGGCCGCCTGGCTGTTCAACCTGCTGTGCGCCGGCGCCCTCCTCGGCCTGTACGTCGTCGCCCTCACCCGCGACGCCTACCGCGAGCACCTCTTCAACTGGCTCTCCGCGCTGCTCACCGCCCTGTTCGTGGCCGCGCTGCTGATCGGCCGCCGGGAGTTCGACGCCATCGGCGACCGCTCCAACCCCCGGCTCGCCCTCGCCGTCGGCGCCGGCGGCACCCTGATCAGCGCCACCCTCGGCACGCTCCTCGTGGACGCGACCAACAAGGTGCCCGGCGCCACCCTCCAGGACAAGATCGCCTACACACTGCTGCGCGGCATCAGTGTCGGCCCGCTCGCCGACCGCTTCGACGCCGTGGACGCGCCCCGCTGGGTCGACGTGATCATCAACGCCCTGGTCGCCGCGACCTTCCTGCTCGTCCTGTACGCCTGCTTCCGCGCGCCTCGCGGCCAGGCCCTCCTCGGCGAGGACGACGAGCGGCGCCTGCGGGACCTGCTCGACCGGCACGGCGAGCGCGACTCCCTCGGCTACTTCGCCCTGCGCCGCGACAAGGCCGTCATCTTCTCCGCCAGCGGCAAGGCCGCCATCGCCTACCGCGTCGTCGGCGGCGTCAGCCTCGCCTCCGGCGATCCCATCGGCGATCCCGAGGCCTGGCCCGGCGCCATCGACGCCTGGCTCGCCGAGGCCCGCCGGCACGCCTGGACGCCGGCGGTGATGGGCGCGAGCGAGGAGGCCGGCACCATCTACGCCCGGCACGGACTGGACGCCCTGGAACTGGGCGACGAGGCCATCGTGGACCTGGCCGACTTCACCCTCGAGGGCCGCGCGATGCGCGTGGTCCGCCAGGCCCACAACCGCGTCCGCCGCGCCGGCTACACGGTCCGCGTCCGCCGCCACGAGGACATCCCGGACGACGAGATGGCCCTGCTCGTCGACCGTGCCGACCACTGGCGCGACGGCGCCACCGAACGCGGCTTCTCCATGGCCCTCGGCCGCCTGGGCGACCCCGCCGACGGCCGCTGCGTGATGCTCGAGTGCCGGGACGCCGAGGGCGAGCCGCGCGCCCTGCTGAGCTTCGTGCCGTGGGGCACGCACGGTCTCTCCCTCGACCTGATGCGCCGCGACCGGGACTGCGAGAACGGCCTGATGGAGTACATGGTCGTCGAGCTCCTGACGCGGGCGGAGGAACTGGGCGTGAGCCGGGTGTCGCTGAACTTCGCCATGTTCCGGTCGGTGTTCGAACGCGGCTCCCGGCTGGGCGCCGGCCCGGTCCTGCGGCTGTGGCGCTCCGTCCTCGCGTTCTTCTCCCGCTGGTGGCAGATCGAGTCCCTGTACCGGGCCAACGCCAAGTACCGGCCCGTCTGGGAGCCCCGCTTCCTGCTGTTCGCCAAGAGCAGCGACATCCCCCGCATCGGACTGGCGAGCGCACGGGCCGAGGGCTTCCTCACCGCCCCCGCCCTGCCGGGCCTGCCGGGACGCCGCAAGTCCCCCGCCTGCCCCTGAGGGGGTCTCAGCCGCCCCCGCGCAGACCGCCCGGCAGCCCGCCCCCGCCCACGGTGAACCCGATCGCCGCGCCGCCGCCCTCACGCCGCAGGGCGAACGGCGCTCCCCCGTGCGCCGCGGCCACCTCCCGCACGATGGACAGGCCGAGACCGGAGCCGGGCAGGGAACGGGCGTCGGCTGCACGGTAGAAACGGTCGAAGATACGGACGAGGTCGCCGTCGGCGATACCGGGTCCGCGGTCGAGGACCTCGACCCGCACCAGCCCCGGCCGGGCCTGGCCGGTGACCTCGACCTCGATGGGCGCCTTGCCGTCACGGTCGAACTTGGCGGCGTTCTCGACCAGGTTGGAGACGGCACGCTGCAGCATGCCGGGCCGGCCGTCGGTCATCGTGTCCCCGCTCGCCCGGAGGACGATGTCACGGCCGGTACGGCGCCGGGCCAGGCCCACCACGTCCTCCGCGATGTCCGCGAGGTCCACCCGCTGCGGGGGCTCGGTGTCGGACTGCCCGGCGGCGAGGTCGACGAGCTCGTTGACCAGGTCGGTCAGCTCACGCGCCTCCTGGCCGAGGTCGGCGACCAGTTCCTCACGGGTCGCGGGCGGCAGCTCGTCGATCCGCCTCAGCAGCGAGATGTTCGTACGCAGCGAGGTCAGCGGCGTACGCAGTTCGTGGCCGGCGTCCTGGACCAGCCGGCGCTGGTCCTCCTCCGACTGGGCGAGCCGGCCCAGCATGCGGTCGAAGGCCCGGCCCAGCCGTCCCACCTCGTCGTATCCGGCGACCGGCACCTGGATCCCCAGCTGCCGGGTGCGGGCGACGTCCTCGGCGGCCGAGGTCAGGATCACCAGGCGGCGGGTGATGCGGCGGGCCAGCCACCAGCCGAACAGCCCGGCGGCGACCACCACCGCCGACATCAGTGCCAGCGTCCGCTGCTGCAGTGCCCGCAGCAGGTCCTCGGTGTCGCTGAACTCCTGCGCCACCTGCACCGCGCCCCGCCCGTCGCCGAGCGAGACGGTCGCGATACGGAAGAGGTCCTCGCCGACCCGGACGTCCTTGTGCTCGACCAGCCTCCCGGCCGCCACCGCGCCGGCGGTGCTCCGGTCGCGTGCGGTGACCGGCAGCACCGGGCTGCCGTGGTCGACGATCCCGCCCTCGGCGCCGAGCACCTGCACGTCGGTACGGGCAGGCCGTACGACGTCGTGCCCCGGGCGGGAGGAGGAGAAGTCGTCCGGCACCATGTCGTGCTGCCGGACCTCGTCGCGCACGTCCTGCACCACCTCGGTGAACACCGACTGCTGGTCGACACGGACCAGGCGGGCCGCCGCACCGTAGGAGAGGATGCCGACGAGGATCGTGACCGCGGCGGTGACGGCCGCGAACGACACGGCGAAGGTGGTCCGCAACGACACCAGCTTGGGCCGGCGCCTGGCCGTCAGCCGCCCGAGGCGGCCCACTCAGTCCTCCCGCAGCACGTAACCGACGCCTCGGACGGTGTGGATCAGCTGCGGCGCACCCGGCTCGTCGAGCTTGCGGCGCAGGTAGCCGACGTAGACGGCGAGGTTCTTGGAGCCGGGGCCGAAGTCGTAGCCCCAGATCCGGTCATAGATGGTGGAGTGGTCGAGGACGATGCCCGCGTTGCGGACGAGCAGCTCCAGCAGTTCGAACTCGGTGCGGGTCAGCTCCAGCTCGCGCCTGCCGCGCCAGGCCCGGCGGGCCTGGAGGTCCATGCGCAGCCCCGCGGCCTCCACCTGGCGGTCGGAGACCTGGACGTCCGCCCGGCTCGCCTCGCTCACCTCCGAACCGCCGGGGCCGCCGGGGCCGCCGACCGGGGCGACCGGGCTGGTGCGGCGGAGCAGGGCGCGCAGCCGGGCGAAGACCTCCTCCACGTCGAACGGCTTGACCACGTAGTCGTCGGCGCCGGCGTCCAGGCCCGCGATGCGGTCGGCGGTCTCCACCAGAGCGGTGAGCATCAGGATGGGGGTGCGGTCGCCCTCGGCGCGCAGCACCCGGCAGACCTGCAGACCGTCGATGCCCGGCATCATGACGTCCAGGACGAGGACGTCCGGCGGGGTCCGGTGGGCCTGCGCGAGCGCCTCGACGCCGTCGGCGACCGCCGTGACCTCGTAGCCCTCCAGGCTCAGGGCACGCTCGAGGGCATGACGGATGGCGCGGTCGTCTTCGGCGAGGAGCACAGTCTGGGGCACGTCCCCAGTCTGCCAAGGCCTCCGGCGGTTCGGCCGGGACGAATGGGCCTACGATCACCCTTTTTACCTGGCTCTCACCGTGGAGGAGGCAACCCCGGGCCCTGCTGGGGGCTGCCGCCCCCAGACCCCCGCTTCGGCCTGAACGGCCTCGTCCTCAATCGCCGGACGGGCTGAGTGATCCGGACCGGAGCCGAGCAGCCCCGCAGCCGCCCCAGCCCGCACCCCGGGTCACCCCCGCAGCGCCGCCAGCTGCTCCTCGAACGGCACCACCGCGAGGTCGTCCTCGGCCTTGGCCGGAGCCGACCCCGCCAGCCCCGTCATCAGCGCGGCCAGCTCCCCCGCCGCCCGCTCGATCCGTTCGGCGAGCCCCTGCGCCCCCCAGTCCTCCGAAGCCGCGTACACGGCCGTCGGCACGACCACCGCACGCAGATAGGCGAACAGCGGCCGCATCGCGTGCTCCAGCACGAGCGAGTGCCGCGCCGTACCGCCCGTCGCCGCGATCAGCACCGGCTTGCCCGCCAGCGCCTCCTTGTCGAGGACGTCGAAGAAGGACTTGAACAGGCCGCTGTAGGAGGCGGTGAAGACGGGGCTGACGACGATCAGGCCGTCGGCCGCCGCGACCGCGTCGAGCGCGTCCGCGAGGGCCCGCCCGGGGAACCCGTTGGTGAGGTTGTGCGCGATCTCCACCGCGAGGTCCCGCAGCTCGATCACCCGGACCTCGGCCGAGGTCCGTCCGGCGGTCGCCTTCGCCAGCCGGTCGGCCAGCAGCCGGGTGGAGGACGGGACGCTCAGTCCCGCCGAGACGACGACGAGCCTCATGCGACGGTCACCCCTTCCGGGTCGTTCGAAGCGTCCGAGTTCTTCGCAGCGTCCGAGGCCTTCGAAGCGGCGGCGAGCAGCGACTGGTGGGTCGGCGCGTCCGGCACGTCGGCCGGACGGCCCTTGGCGAACTCCTCGCGCAGTACCGGCACGACCTCCTCGCCCAGCATGTCGAGCTGCTCCAGCACGGTCTTCAGGGGCAGCCCGGCGTGGTCCATGAGGAACAGCTGGCGCTGGTAGTCACCGGCGTACTCGCGGAAGGAGAGGGTCTTCTCGATCACCTGTTGCGGGGAGCCGACGGTCAGCGGGGTCTGGTCCGTGAAGTCCTCCAGGGACGGGCCGTGGCCGTAGACGGGGGCGTTGTCGAAGTAGGGGCGGAACTCGTTCACCGCGTCCTGCGAGTTCTTCCGCATGAACACCTGCCCGCCGAGCCCGACGATCGCCTGCTCGGGCGTGCCGTGGCCGTAGTGGGCGTACCGGGCGCGGTACAGCTCGACCATCCGCTTGGTGTGGTCGGCCGGCCAGAAGATGTTGTTGTGGAAGAAGCCGTCGCCGTAGTACGCGGCCTGCTCGGCGATCTCCGGGGACCGGATGGAGCCGTGCCAGACGAAGGGCGGGACGCCGTCCATCGGACGCGGGGTGGAGGTGAAGCCCTGCAGTGGGGTGCGGAACTTGCCCTCCCAGTCGACGACGTCCTCGCGCCACAGGCGGCGCACCAGGGCGTAGTTCTCGACGGCGAGGTTGATGCCCTGGCGGATGTCCTGGCCGAACCAGGGGTAGACCGGGCCGGTGTTGCCACGGCCCATCATCAGGTCGACCCGGCCGTCGGCCAGGTGCTGGAGCATCGCGAAGTCCTCGGCGATCTTCACCGGGTCGTTGGTGGTGATCAGGGTGGTGGAGGTGGAGAGGACGAGCTTCTCGGTCCGCGCGGCTATGTAGCCGAGCATCGTGGTCGGGGACGAGGGCACGAACGGCGGGTTGTGGTGCTCGCCGGTCGCGAAGACGTCCAGACCGACCTCCTCCGCCTTCAGCGCGATGGCGACCATGGCCTTGATGCGCTCGCGCTCGGTCGGCGTACGGCCTGTGGTGGGGTCCGGGGTGACGTCGCCGACGCTGAAGATCCCGAACTGCATGGTCGCTCAACCTCCAAGTTGTTGACCGTTCAACTATAGCTCTGCAACAGGCTCCAGTGTCCGCCTATTCCGCCCGGCCTTCCTGATCCACGAGTGCACACTTCTCCCCCTGGCGCACCCGTCGCGGACGGCCCCTCCCACGTCGTCACGGAACGATCACCAGCCGCCCCCGCACCCCGCCCTCCGCCTGCCGGACGTGCGCCTTGACCGCCTCCTCCAGGGAGTACGTCTCGGCCACCCGCAGCGTCAGCACACCCGCGTCCGCCAACCGGACCAGCTCGGCCAGCCGGACCCCGTCGGCGGCCACCTCGACGGCCGACGTCCGCACCCCGCGCACCGGCGCGGGCTGGGCCTGCGGGATGACACCGACGTACGCACCCCCGTCCCGCACCCACTCCAGGGCCGGCTCACCCAGCACCGCCGCGTCGAACACCGCATCGAAACCCGCCGGCGCGATGCCACCGGAGGCGAAGTGCGCGGCCCCCAGGGACCGCACGAACTCCTCGTCACCCTCCCTGGCCAGCGCGGTCACCGAGACACCCTGATGGACGGCGAGCTGCACGGCGTACCCGCCGACCGCGCCCGCCGCGCCCGTCACCAGCAGCGACCGGCCGGGGGCCAGATCCAGCAGGTCGAGGCCCTGGGCGGCGGTCAGTGCGTTCAGCGGCAGGGTGGCGGCGTGCACCGCGTCGGCCGTCGTGGGCGCCAGCGCCACCGCGTCCGTGGGCACGACGACGTATTCGGCGTGGGCGCCCACCGGCTTCGTCATGCCGTAGTCGAGCGCCACCACCTCGTCGCCGACGTTCCACGCGGTGGCCACACCCACCGCGTCCACCGTCCCGGCGACGTCCCAGCCGAGTCCGACCTGCTTGCCCGCCCCGCCGAAGGCACCGGACCGCGTGCCCGCGTCCACGGGGTTCAGCGCACTCGCCGCGACCTTGATCCGCACCTCCCGCGCCCTCGGCTCCGGCACCTCCGCCTCCACGACCTCCACGGCCTCGGGCCCGCCGAAGGTCCTCACCACAGCAGCACGCATGTCAACTCTCCCTGGTCGGTCGCTTGTTGGTGTCTCCCACCTCGTGCGACAACCCTAGGAAGAGTTACTATCCATCGGTAAGTAGTTACCTGAAGGTACGTAGGAGACGCGGAGGAGAGCCATGGCGACCATGACGGCGGCACAGCGACGCGAGCAGGCCCGCGTGGAGTACGACGCCTTCATACGCGAATGCCCCACCAACCAGCTCCTGGGCCGCCTCAGCGACAAGTGGGTCAGCCTGGTCGTCGCCGCCCTCTCGACCGGCCCCATGCGCTACAGCGACCTCGGCCGCAAGATCGCCGGCGTGAGCCCCAAGATGCTGACCCAGACCCTGCGCACCCTGGAGCGCGACGGCATCCTCAGCCGCACGGTCACCCCGTCCGTACCGGTCCGCGTCGACTACGAACTCACCCCGCTGGGCCGCAGCCTCGCCGTGCTGCTGACCGCGGTGAAGGACTGGGCGGAGACCCACTTCGACGAGGTGCGGACGGCACGGGAGCGCTACGACGCGGAGAGCCCCGCGGGCTAGGTGTATTGACCTGAAGCGTTGTTAACGCGGCTGATCGGTGGGTGGCCGCACCCGCCCCTCCCGCAACCGGGCGATCCGCTCCCCGCTCAGCTCCACCGTCCGCCGCATATGGCGGACGATCACCGCCAGTTCGGCGTCGTCCAGGTCGCCGAAGAGCGCCTCCCAGGTGCCGCCGAGGCTGTCCCACATACGGCCGAACTCCGCCACCTTCTCCGGCACGGTCGCCACCAGCACCCGCCGCCGGTCCACCGCGTCCCGCCGCCTGACGACGTACCCCGCCTTCTCCAGCCGGTCCACCAGCCGTGTCGCCGACCCGGTCGTCAGCCCCGTCAGCTGCCCGATCCGGCCGGTGGTGACCGGCGCCGCCTCCAGCGTGAGCAGGTTCAGGCACTGCAGATCGGTCGGGTGCAGACCGAGGTGGTCGGCGACGGCCTGGTTGAACAGGGCGTACGAGGCCATGTACCGGCGGGAGACGGTCGCCAGCTCCGCCAGCAGCCGCGACCTGCCGCTTCCCGCACCGCTTCCCGTCCCGCTCCCGGACATGCCCGGCCACCTTTCGCCTGCACCGCGCAGGGATCGTACGGCGCAGGACCGGGCCGACCCCGCCGCCACGGGTCAGAACGCGTACGTGTCCCCCGTGGCCAGCACCAGCACCCGCTGCCGGTCGTGCGCCTTCCCGGCGTCCCCGGAGTCACCGCCCCACGCCGTCTCGAACTCCAGCGTCAGCTCCGGCGGCCGCTCCTTCAACCGCACCGACAGCACGATCCGCTCCCCCACCCCGTCCACGGCCAGCGAACCCGTGCGGCACACCACCGCCCGCTCCTCCTCACGCACACACCCCGCCGGAAGCCGCTGCTCCTCCGCGAGCGGCGCCGACCAGCGCAGCCGCACACTCGCGTCCACGACCGCGGACGGGCCGTTGTTGCGCGGGGTCAGCCGCACCTCGACCTGGTCGCCGGTCAGCACCGCGGAACCGTGGTAGACCACGTCGGCATCGGCGTCACCCGCCCGGGCGGCCCCTCCGCCCGCGACCAGGGCCAGCCCGGCGACCCCGGCCACCGCAAGACTCCGCAGACCTCGCGTACCTCGCATGGCACCCACTCCTCATATATACGCACGTATGGGATGTATGCCACGAGGAGCGGACGGCAGGCGCCGTCCATCAGGTGACACGGCCGTGCGAAGCTGCCCGCATGCTCGTCCTCCGCTCCGCCGCACTGTTCGTCGTCGCCGCCCTCTTCGAGATCGGCGGCGCCTGGCTCGTCTGGCAGGGCGTACGCGAGCACCGCGGCTGGCTCTGGGCGGCCGGCGGCGTGCTCGCCCTCGGCGCCTACGGATTCGTCGCCACCTTCCAGCCCGACGCCCACTTCGGCCGCATCCTCGCCGCGTACGGCGGGATCTTCGTCGCCGGTTCACTGCTGTGGGGCGTGGTCGCCGACGGCTACCGCCCCGACCGCTGGGACATCGTCGGGGCGCTGATCTGCCTGGCGGGCATGGCCGTGATCATGTGGGTGCCGAGGGACGGCCGCTGACGGTCGCCTACGCTGGGCGGAGCCGACCCGCGCCGAGCCCCGCCCCCGAGGAGCAGCCCATGGCCACCGCCGCCCCGTCCGCCGCCTCCCGCATCGCCGTCGTCACCGGTGCGAGCAGCGGAATCGGCGCCGCCACGGCCCGGAAGCTCGCCGCCGCCGGATACCGCGTCGTCCTCACCGCCCGCCGCAAGGACCGCATCGAGGCCCTCGCGGAGGAACTCACGGCAGCCGGCCACTCGGCCGTGGCGTACCAGCTCGACGTGACGGACCGCGCGGCGGTCGACGAGTTCGCCACCGCCTTCCAGACCGTCGGCGTCCTCGTCAACAACGCCGGCGGCGCACTCGGCGCCGACCCCGTCGCCACCGGCGACCCGGCGGACTGGCGCACGATGTACGAGACGAACGTCATCGGCACGCTCAACCTCACCCAGGCCCTCCTCCCGAAGCTCGACGCCAGCGGCGACGGCACGGTGGTGGTCGTCTCCTCCACCGCCGGCCACGGCACGTACGAGGGCGGCGCGGGCTACGTCGCCGCCAAGCACGGCACCCACGTCCTCGCCGAGACCCTGCGCCTGGAGATCGTCGGCCGGCCCGTCCGCGTCATCGAGATCGCCCCCGGCATGGTCCGCACCGACGAGTTCGCCCTCACCCGCTTCGGCGGCGACCGGGAAAAGGCGGCCAAGGTCTACGAGGGCGTAGCAGAACCCCTCACCGCCGAGGACGTCGCCGACACCATCACCTGGACGGTGACCCGCCCCAGCCACGTCAACGTCGACCTCCTGGTCCTCCGCCCCCGCGCGCAGGCCTCCAACACGAAGGTGCACCGGGAACAGTGACACCCCCTGATGACAAGGCCCTGGAGCAGCGCCGCCTGGCACAGGAGACGAAGGACGAGCGCAAGGTCTGGTACTTCCTCGCCTACTTCCTCTTCGGCATCCACTTCGTGGCGTTCGTGATGATCTACGCGGTGCGGCACGCGCACTGAGTCCCCTGACGGGGGCTGCCCCCGCGCGGCGACGCCGGCGCTGCTCTGCCGGCGGCAGAACACCGGCCGGACCGGGCTCGACGGTCACTACGGTCCGGTCTCATGACGACGGTTACGACGCGTACGGTCGAGTACCCGGCCGACGGTTTGACGATGATCGGGCACCTCGCGCTCCCGGCCGGTGTCGACCGCCGGCCCGCGGTGCTGCTCGGGCCGGAGGGCATGGGGCTCAGCGACGTCGAGCGCCGCAGAGCCGATGCTCTCGCCGGGCTGGGATACGTGGCGCTGGCCTTCGACCTGCACGGCGGGCGCTATCTGGGTGACCCCGAGGAGATGCTGGGCCGTTGCATGCCACTGCTCGCCGATCCCGAGCGGATGCGGCGCATCGGCCGTGCGGCGCTCGATGTGTTGCGCACCGAGCCCCGGACCGACCCCGACCGGATCGCCGCCATCGGCTACGGCACCGGGGGCGCCATCGCGCTGGAACTCGGGCGCGGCGGCGTCAGCCTGCGCGCGATCGGGACGGTCAACGCGACTACCACGGGCCGACCGGGCGAGGCGGCGCGCATTCGCTGCCCGGTGTGGGCCGGGGTCGGGTCGGAAGACCCGATCATGCCGCCCGCGCAACGGAACGCGTTCACCGCTGAGATGCAGGCCGCGGGCGTAGACTGGCGCCTCGCGGTCTATGGCGGCGCCTTGCACGCCTTCCACCACCCGCCGGTCGACCACCCCACGGTCCCCGGTGTCGGCTACCACCCACAGCACGCGCAGCGAGCCTGGCGCGACGTCGTCGACCTGCTCGCCGAGTGCCTGCCCGTGACGGAGGGCCTGGGGGCATGACCCGGGCGACCATGAACAATGGATTTCAGCCCTTCACACACACGACCTGCTTCAGCTTCGCCACGACCTCGACCAAGTCCCGCTGCTGGTCGATGACCTGGTCGATCGACTTGTAGGCGCCCGGGATCTCGTCGACGACGCCGGAGTCCTTGCGGCACTCCACGCCCCGCGTCTGCTCCTCGAGGTCCTTGGTCGAGAAGCGGCGCTTGGCCGCGTTACGGCTCATGCGCCGACCCGCGCCGTGCGAGGCCGAGTTGAAGGACAGCTCGTTGCCGAGGCCCTTCACGATGTACGAACCCGTGCCCATGGAGCCGGGGATGATTCCGTACTCGCCGGAGCCCGCGCGGATCGCGCCCTTGCGGGTGACGAGCAGGTCCATTCCCTCGTAGCGCTCCTCGCTCACGTAGTTGTGGTGGCAGGAGATCTCCGGCTCGAAAGTCGGCTTCGCCTTCTTGAACTCCTTCCGGATCACGTCCTTCAGGAGCGCCATCATGATCGTGCGGTTGTACTTCGCGTACTCCTGCGCCCAGAACAGGTCGTTCCGGTACTCCGCCATCTGCGGGGTGTCCGCCACGAACACGGCGAGGTCACGGTCGACGAGGCCCTGGTTGTGCGGCAACTTCTGGGCGACACCGATGTGGTGCTCGGCGAGTTCCTTGCCGATGTTGCGGGAGCCGGAGTGGAGCATGAGCCACACAGAACCGGTCGAATCCGTGCACACCTCGACGAAGTGGTTTCCGGATCCGAGCGTTCCCATCTGCTTTCCAGCCCGATCATGACGGAATTTGACCGATTCGGCGACCCCGTCGAACCGCGCCCAGAAGTCGCCCCACCCCGCGGTCGGGAACCCGTGCAGCCGCCCCGGGTCGACGGGATCCGCATGCATCCCCCGCCCCACCGGAATCGCCTGCTCGATCTTCGACCGCAGCCGCGAGAGGTCCCCCGGCAGGTCGTTCGCCGTCAGCGACGTCTTCACCGCCGACATCCCGCAGCCGATGTCCACCCCGACCGCCGCCGGGCACACCGCGCCCTGCATGGCGATGACGGAACCGACCGTCGCGCCCTTGCCGTAGTGGACGTCCGGCATGACCGCCAGGCCCTTGATCCACGGCAGGGTCGCGACGTTGCGGAGCTGCTGCAGTGCCACGTCCTCGACGGTCGCGGGGTCGGTCCACATACGGATCGGAACCTTCGCGCCGGGCATCTCCACGTACGACATGTCTTCCTCGTTCCCCCGAAAGGTGCAGCAAAAGTATTGAAATGCACAGAAAGCAAAAGCGGCGCCAAGGTCGACGAAAAGGGACAACGGACCGGCGTCCACAGCAGTGCGTGCGATACACATTGTCTGCAGTGGGCGCCCCGCCGCGGCAAGCGAATTACCAGCGGGGACACTGGAGCACCCGACCGTCGAGAGGAGCCTGACCGTGCAGCGGAAGGCGTACGTAACCGGTACCGCCGCCCTCCTCGCGGCGCTGCTGGCCGGCTGCACGAGCGGGTCGGGCGACAAGGGCTCGACGGACGACGCGAACCCCGGTGACGCCGGCACGGCGACGGAGGTGGCGCAGCCCGGCAAGTACCGCACGCTTCCCGAGCCTTGCGGGGCGGTCGGTCACGGCACGCTCGACTCGCTGCTGCCGGGCATCAAGCAGATGACCGACGAGGACCAGCGGGACAAGGCCTATCAGGGCGAGGCGACACTCACGTACGACACGGACCGCAAGGTGGGCTGTCGCTGGAAGGCCGATTCCACTGATGCGACCGATCACCTCCTGATCGATTTCGAGCGGGTGGTGTCGTACGACAACGCCGTCAGCGACGACAGCCAGGCGGAGAAGCTCTTCGCGGGCATGCAGACCTCGGCCGGTCTTCCGGCGCCCGAGACCTCCGCGTCGGGGCCCTCGGCCGGGTCCGCCTCCGGGGCTCCTTCCGCCTCGTCGTCCGCCTCGGCCGCCGGCGGGGAGTCGGCGGTCACGGTGGCGCCCTCCGCCACGGCTTCTTCCACCGCCTCGCCGTCCGGCTCCTCCTCCGGTTCCTCCGGTGCCGCCGCGGCGGATCTGCAGCCCCGCACGCTCGACGACCTCGGTGACGAGGCGTATCTCGACGACCAGCTGACAGGCTCCGGTTCGACGGCGCAGCAGCGGACGGTGACTGTGGTGTTCCGCACGTCCAATGTGATCGTGACCATCGAGTACGCGGAGCAGCCGATGACGGTCGGCGCGGTGCCGGACAGCAAGGAAATGCAGGACAGGGCCCGTACTCTGGCGGATCGGCTGGACGACGCGCTGGGTGGCTGAGGGTGCCGCGGCGGTCGCCGGGGGGCGGGTGCGAAGCCCGCGAACGGAGGCGGCACGGCTCGCTCACCGCGTACCGTGGCCCATCGGACCCGATCCGACCGCAGGAACCACGAGCGTCATGAGTGAAGGAACCATGCATCGAGCAGCCCAGCGAGACGACCAGCGTGCCCAGCGAGTCCAGCTTCTTCCCCGCCTCCTTGTCTGCGCGGCGGCGGTCCCCGTGATGCTGGTGGCCGCCGGCTGCTCCGGCTCGGACTCCGACTCCGCGGGCGCCGCGCAGGGTTCGCAGCAGACCGCCGCGGCCGGCGCGGACGCGGGCAGTGCCTCCCCGAGCGCCTCCCCGACCGTGGATGCGGCCGCGTACGCGAAGCTGCCGGAGCCGTGCAAGGTGCTGTCGAAGAAGACTCTGGGCGAACTCGTCCCGAAGGGTGCGAAGTCGGGCAAGGAGGGCACTTCGAGTGACACCTCGTCCCGGTCCAGCTGCTCCTGGAGCAGCCTCGCCAACAACGGGGTGAAGGGGTCGCAGTTCCGCTGGCTGAACGTCTCCCTGCTCCGCTTCGACTCGGACGCCAACCGGGGTTCGGGCGAGAAGCAGGCGCAGACGTACTACGCGGACCAGGTCAAGGCGGCGCAGTCGGTCTCGGATGCGAAGAACGTCAAGACGGAGCCGGTCGCCGGGACGGGCAACGAGGCGACGGTGGTGCGCTACGACCTGAAGAAGAAGGAAGGCGGCTTCAAGCAGCAGACGGTGGTCGCCCGGGTGGAGAACGTCGTCGTCACCCTGGACTACAACGGTGCGGGTCTGGCCGGCGAGAAGTCTCCGAGCGCGGACGACCTGGTGAAGTCGGCGGAGAAGGCGACCAAGGAGACGGTGGCCGCGGTGTCGGCGGCCAACGGGCAAGGTTCGGGCGGCAGTTCGGACTCGGGTTCGGGCGGGGCGAGCTCCTCGCCGTCGAAGTCGGCGTCCGGGTCGGCGTCTCCCTCGGCTTCCAAGGGGGCGTCCGCGAGCGCTTCTCCGTCGAAGTCGGCAGCCAAGAAGGACTGACCGGCACCACGTTCGCCGTACAGGTGTGCCACCCTGTTGCGCGCAAGAACACGCAATGGGAGGGGAGTAGCGCGTGGCAGCGCCACTGCAGCTGACCCGGATGCACCGCGTTCTCATCGGCGTGGTCGTGACCGGCGCCGTGATCATCGCCGGCATCGGCTTCGCCGGTTCGTACGCGGCCGTCCGTGAGCTGGCCATCAAGAAGGGCTTCGGGAACTTCTCCTATGTGTTCCCGATCGGCATCGACGCGGGCATCTGCGTCCTGCTGGCCCTGGACCTGCTGCTGACCTGGATCCGCATTCCCTTCCCGTTGCTGCGTCAGACGGCGTGGCTGCTGACGGCGGCGACGATCGCCTTCAACGGTGCCGCCGCGTGGCCGGATCCGCTGGGCGTGGGCATGCACGCGGTGATCCCGGTGCTGTTCGTGGTGGCGGTCGAGGCGGCCCGGCACGCGGTCGGCCGGATCGCGGACATCACGGCCGACAAGCACATGGAGGGTGTGCGCCTCACCCGCTGGCTGCTCTCGCCGGTGCCGACGTTCCTGCTGTGGCGCCGTATGAAGCTGTGGGAGCTGCGCTCCTACGAGCAGGTGATCAAGCTGGAGCAGGAACGTCTCGTCTACCGGGCGCGGCTGCACTCCCGGTTCGGCCGGGCGTGGCGGCGGAAGGCTCCGGTGGAGTCGCTGATGCCGTTGCGGCTGGCCCGGTACGGGGTACCGCTGGCGGAGACGGCTCCGGCGGGGCTGGCGGCGGCGGGCATCGAGCCGGTGCTGCTGCCTCCGGCGCCGCAGCCGACCGCGGCCGTGACGGCTGCGCCCGCCCCGGGGCAGCGCCCCGAACTGGCCGGGCAGAGCGCCGCGCGGCAGGAGGACGCCGCTCGGCCGGGGAACGCCGCGCAGCCCGGGAACGCCGGGCAGCCGGAGAGCGCGGGGGACCCCGAGCAGAGCCCGTGGTTCCAGGCTCCGAAGGAGGTCGACTACCAGGGTGGCTACGACCCCACGTACGAGCCCGCCCCCGACCCCTCTTTCGGCCCTCCGTACGACCTCCAGTACGCGCCGGAGGAGCAGTACGAGGAGTGGTACGAGGAGCAGGAGCCGGAGCAGTTCCAGCAGCCGCCCGGCCCTGAGGAGACCGGCAGTTTCCCCATTCCGTCCGGCCCGGGCCGTACTCGCCAGCTCGGTGAGGGGGGCGGCACCCCGCCCGTGGAGCCGGACGAGGAGGCGTACTACCAGGTGTTCCGCCAGTCGATAAACGGCAGCCTGCCCACGCCGCGCCAGTTCCAGGACGGGGTCGAGGCCACGTACGGGATCACGTTGCCGGACCAGGAGGCCAAGCGCATGGTGAATCGCTTCTCCAACCGTTTCAACGCGGAACTGGAAGAGGACCACATCGCATAACGACCACCGCGTACGACGATGGGGGCGCCCGGCGAGAACCGGGCGCCCCCATCGTCGTGGAAGGGCCTACTCCCCGAGCAGGGCCCGCACCCTTTCCTGTCCCACCGCGAGCAGCAGCGTGGGCAGGCGCGGGCCGGTGTCGCGGCCGACGAGCAGGTGGTAGAGCAGGGCGAAGAAGGACCGCTGGGCGGTCTTGATCTCCGGCGGCAGCTCCTTGGGCGTGGCGTCGGCGGGGAACCCGGCCTGGACCTTGGGCACGCCGTAGACGAGGTGGGTCAGTCCGTCGAGCGACCAGTTGTCGGCGAGCCCGTCGAGCAGCAGCCGGATCGACTGCTGGGAGGGCTCGTCGAGGGACTTCAGCAGTTCGGCGTCCGCTTCGTCGCGGACGATGGTGCGCTGGTCGGCCGGGACGTGGGTGTTGATCCACGCCTCGGCCTTGTCGTACCGGGGCCGGGCCTCGTCCAGGGAGCCGAGCGGGTTGGCCGGGTCGAGCTCGGACAGGATGCGCAGGGCCTGGTCCTGGTGGCCGGCGGTGATGTCGGCGACGGAGGCGAGGGTGCGGTAGGGCAGCGGGCGGGGCGTCTTCGGCAGTTCACCGGTGGCGGTGCCCACGGCCCGGGTGTACGCGGCGACGTCCCCCGGAAGGGCGGAGCTGTCGGCGACCTTGCCCGCGAGCTTGTCCCACTCGTCGTAGAGCCGCTGGATCTCCTGGTCGAAGGCGATCTTGAAGGACTGGTTGGGCCTGCGCCGGGCGTACAGCCAGCGCAGCAACTGCGGCTCCATGATCTGCAGCGCGTCGGCCGGGGTGGGCACCCCGCCGCGGGACGACGACATCTTCGCCATGCCGCTGATGCCGACGAAGGCGTACATCGGCCCGATCGGCTGCTTGCCACCGAAGATCCCGACGATCTGCCCGCCGACCTGGAAGCTCGACCCCGGCGAGGTGTGGTCGACACCGGAGGGCTCGAAGACGACCCCCTCGTACGCCCACCGCATCGGCCAGTCCACCTTCCAGACCAGCTTGCCGCGGTTGAACTCGCTCAGCCGGACGGTCTCGGAGAAGCCGCAGACGGTGCAGGTGTAGGCGAGCTCGGTGGTGTCGTCGTCGTACGAGGTGACCGTCGTCAGGTCCTTCTCGCAGTTGCCGCAGTACGGCTTGTACGGGAAGTACCCGGCGGAGCCGGAGCTGCCGTCGTCCTCGGCGGCCGCGCCGGAGCCCTCGGCGGCCTCCAGTTCGGCCTCGTCGACGGGCTTCTGCTGCTGCTTGGCGGCGGCCTTGGGCTTGGTGCGGTACTGGGCGAGGATCGCGTCGATGTCGCCGCGGTGCTTCATGGCGTGCAGGACCTGGTCGCGGTACACACCCGAGGTGTACTGCGCGGTCTGGCTGATGCCGTCGAACTCGACGCCCAGTTCGGCCAGCGACTCGACCATGGCGGCCTTGAAGTGCTCGGCCCAGTTCGGGTGTGCGGACCCCTCGGGGGCGGGCACGGAGGACAGCGGCTTGCCGACGTGCTCCTTCCAGGCCTCCTCGTCGACCCCGGCGATGCCCTTGGGGACCTTCCGGTAGCGGTCGTAGTCGTCCCAGGAGATCAGGTGCCGGACCTGGTACCCGCGCCGCCGGATCTCGTCGGCGACGAGGTGGGGGGTCATGACCTCGCGGAGGTTGCCCAGGTGGATCGGGCCGGACGGCGAGAGCCCGGACGCGACGACGACCGGTTTGCCGGGCGCCCGACGCTCCGACTCCTCGATGACCTCATCCGCGAAACGGGAGACCCAGTCGGTGGTCTCGGTGCTCTGAGCCACGATCGGCACGTCCTCTTTTTCCTGGGAGTACTTCTCCATGGAGCAGCCGGTACGGTCGCACGGCTGACCGCACCATTCTCCCAGACCGACTCACGCCCACGAAAACCGCTTTACCCACCGTGGGATACTGGCTGGGTCTATCCATCCCCACGAGGAGAACGGCACCCCTTCCTATGGCCTCGGTCACGTCCCTCAGCGACTCCGTCCAGCAGCACCTCGCGTCCGCCCTCACGGCCACTCTGCCGGAGGCCGCCGGAGCGGACCCGCTGCTGCGACGAAGCGACCGGGCCGACTTCCAGGCCAACGGGATCCTGGCGCTCGCCAAGAAGGCGAAGGCGAACCCGCGGGAGCTGGCGACGCAGGTCGTCGCGCGGATCGAGTCCGGTGACGTGATCAAGGACATCGGGGTCTCCGGCCCCGGCTTCCTGAACATCACGATCGCCGACAAGGCGATCACGGAGAACCTGGCCGCGCGCTACGCGGACGACACCGGCCGCCTCGGCGTGCCGCACGCCGAGCAGCCGGGCACGACGGTCATCGACTACGCCCAGCCGAACGTGGCGAAGGAGATGCACGTCGGCCACCTGCGCTCCGCCGTGATCGGCGACGCGGTGGTCCAGCTGCTGGAGTTCACCGGCGAGAACGTGGTCCGCCGCCACCACATCGGCGACTGGGGCACCCAGTTCGGCATGCTCATCCAGTACCTGGACGAGCACCCGCACGAGCTGGACCACAAGGCGACGCAGGTGACCGGCGAGGAGGCGATGTCGAACCTCGACCGCCTCTACAAGGCCGCGCGGAAGCTGTTCGACTCCGACGAGGAGTTCAAGACCAGGGCCCGCCGCCGGGTCGTGGACCTCCAGGCCGGCGAACCGCACACCCTCGCCATGTGGCAGAAGTTCGTGGACGAGTCGAAGATCTACTTCTTCTCCGTCTTCGAGAAGCTGGACATGGAGATCCGGGACCCGGACATCGTCGGCGAGTCGGGCTACAACGACATGCTGGCGGAGACCTGCCGCCTCCTGGAGGAGTCGGGAGTGGCGGTCCGCTCGGAGGGCGCCCTGTGCGTGTTCTTCGAGGACGTCAAGGGCCCGGACGGCAATCCGGTCCCGCTGATCGTCCAGAAGTCCGACGGCGGCTACGGCTACGCGGCCACCGACCTCTCCGCGATCCGTGACCGCGTCTTCAACCTGAAGGCGAGCACGCTCCTGTACGTGGTGGACGCCCGGCAGTCCCTGCACTTCCGGATGGTCTTCGAGACCGCGCGCCGGGCGGGCTGGCTGGGTGAGGACGTCAAGGCGCACCAGCTGGCCTTCGGCACGGTCCTCGGCAAGGACGGCAAGCCGTTCAAGACGCGTGAGGGCGAGACGGTCAAGCTCGAGGACCTCCTCGACGAGGCGGTCGACCGCGCCACGGCCGTGGTCCGCGAGAAGGCCGAGAAGGTGGGCCTGACCGAGGAGGAGATCACCGAGAACGGCCGGTACGTCGGCATCGGCGCGGTGAAGTACGCCGACCTGTCCACCTCGGCGGTCCGGGACTACAAGTTCGACCTGGACCAGATGGTCTCCCTGAACGGCGACACGTCCGTCTACCTCCAGTACGCGTACGCCCGTGTCCAGTCCATCCTGCGCAAGGCGGGCGAGGCGAGCCCGGCGGCCCACCCGGAGCTGGCACTGGCCCCGGCGGAGCGGGCGCTCGGCCTGCACCTGGACCGGTTCGCGGAGACGGTCCTGGAGGTGGCGGCGGCGTACGAGCCGCACAAGCTGGCGGCGTACCTGTACCAGCTGGCGACGCACCTGACGACCTTCTACGACCAGTGCCCGGTCCTGAAGGCGGAGACCCCGGAGCAGGTGGAGAACCGCCTGTTCCTGGTCGACCTCACGGCCCGCACCCTGCACCGGGGCATGACCCTGCTGGGCATCAGGACACCCGAGAAGCTCTGACCTCGGGAAAGGCCCGGCAAGCCGCACAGAGCCCCGGCTCCCGGGATCGCCCGGGAGCCGGGGCTCTGCTTCTGTGCGGCCTCGGGCGGGCGGCTGCTTGTCCTGGCCCGGCCCGGGGCGGCAAGCAAGAGCTCGCGCGGACAGGCGGCGTGGAAAGCCTCGGCATCAAGGTGGGCACAGGCCCCGGTGAACATGTAGGTCCCGCACCGTCGGCACCCGCCGCCACCTGGGCGGCGGTCCGTGGCCGCCCGCTGGAGAGAGACCTGTCCGCGTCTTTCGTTTCAGGTCGCCTGCCTGGCCAGGCTGTGCAGGGCCAGCACGGCAGGTGATCCGGGGTCGGCCGTGATCAGGACGACTTCCTGGTCGTCCTCGGGCACGAGCAGGACGTCGCAGTTCAACCGCAGCGTGCCGACTTCCGGGTGGTCCAGGGTCTTGGTGCGGTGCCCGGGAGCGTGGACCGGACGCGTCTGCCAGATGTGCCGGAACTCCTCGCTGCCGACGTGCAAGTCGGCCAGCAGGGCGGTCACCTGCGGGTCGTGCGGGTAGCGGTCGGCGGCCCGGCGAAGCCGCGCCACCACGATGTGCCCGAACTCCTCGGCGCTGGAGCTCTCATACATCCGTCCCTGGCCCAGGAAGCGGCGCCGGGCCAGGTTCGTCGTCCCGCGCGCGAGGTCGCCGCCGAGCAACGCCTGGGCCAGGGGGTTCCAGGCGACGACGCCGTACGCCGCGTCAGTGACGATGGCAGCGGTCTCCGGCAGCCGCTCCAGCATCCGGGCCACGTGCGGGCGTACCCGCCGCACGGCGTTGCCGGCGGGCGGCGGGTTCGATCCCGCCAGGCGGAAGAGGTGGCTGCGCTCGGCCGGCGTGAGCCGCAGGGCCTGGGCCAGCGCGTCCAGGATCCGGGGCGACGGCCGCGGTCCGCGGGCCTGCTCCAGTCGCGTGTAGTAGTCGACCGACATGTGGGCGAGGTCCGCGACCTCTTCGCGGCGCAGGCCCGGTGTACGGCGGGCGGTGCCCGTCGTCGACAGGCCGATCTCGTGCGGGCGCAGGCCCGCTCGGCGGTCCCGTAGAAAGCGGGCCAGCTCCTGCCGCGCCATGCCACCTCCGGCCGCTTGCCTGGTACAGGTTGTCCCTGGCAGGGCGCCCACGGCCAGGGGACCGTTGTTCCCATGAACGATCGCACAGCTTTGGTCACCGGTGCCAACAAGGGCATCGGCAAGCACATCGCCCGGCTGCTCGCGGCCGAGGGCCTCACCGTGTACGTGGGCTCCCGCGACCCCGGGCGCGGACAGCGGGCCGTCGGGGAGATCGGTGCCGGCGCCCGGCTGCTGGTCCTCGACGTGACGGATCCCGACGGCATCGCACAAGCCGCGGCCCAGGTGGAACGCCTGGACGTGCTGGTCAACAACGCCGGCATCTCACCGTCACTCGCCTCGCCGGCCGACACCCTCGTCGAGGAATACCGGCGCACCTACGAGACCAACGTGTTCGGGGTGATGGCGGTGACCAATGCCTTCCTGCCCGCCCTGCGCCGGTCCCCGCACCCCCGCATCGTCAACATCTCCAGTGGCACCGCGTCGCTGACCTGGAGCACAACCCCCAACCCCCAATTCACCCCGGGAAGCGGCAACGGTGCCGCCTACCGGTCGTCCAAGGCCGCCCTCAACGCCCTCACCGTCTTCTACGCCCAGACGCTGGCCGAGGACGGCTTCAAGGTCAACGCGCTCGCCCCCGGCGTGCGGGCCACCGATCTCAACCCCCGAGCCGCCGCTGTCGGCGGCGACCCGGCCGAGGCCGCCCACGGTGCCCTCCGTCTGGCCCTGCTGCCGGACGACGGTCCGACCGGTGGCTTCTTCTCCTGGGACGGAACGCCCGTGCCCTGGTGATGGGTGACCAGTCATGGGCGGCGTCGCAACTCCATGACCGCCAGGACCTGTGCCTGTCTCGCTGCCGGGGAACCACCACCCCGCCTGTCCGCGCGACCTCCAACGCGGGCCGGGCCCACTGTCGGTGCCTGGCCCTACAGTCGCTGTCATGGCGACTCTTCCCAATCCGCTGCCCAAGCTGGCGGCCGACCCGAGCGGGCGCTCGCTCGGGCTCCACCTCCCGCCCGGGCGGCTCGTCGACGAGCTTCTGTGGTGCGCGGACCACGCGACGTCCGCCGACGGCTGGGGCGCGCTGCAGTCTGCCCGCAGGGCCGGGCTGCTGCCCGTCCTGCTCGACGTCGGTGGCAGCGAGGGCGGGCCGGAGAAGTGGGAGCTGATACCGGAGGAGATGTCGTACCCCGGGGATCACGACGCCGAGGAGGTGCTGGCCGAGGCCTGGGACGAGTGGCCCGGTCTCGCCCCCGCCCCGACGCCCGAGGCCGACCCCGACGAGCGTGCCGCCGAGATCGTCACCTTGCTTCTGGACGACGCCCTGCGGCTCAAGGAGCCACGGCCGGCCCTGGTCCCGGCCCGCCGTTCCGCCGACATCCCGGCCGCCATCGGCTGGGCCGGGCCCACCAATCACGAGAACGACGTGGCGCGCCTCTGTGCCGTGCTCCGCTCCTGGGAGGACCGCTTCGGCATACGCGTCGTCGCGCTCGGCTTCGACCGTCTGTTCCTCTCCGTCGCGGCACCGCCCGCCACCCCGGAGGAGGCGGAGGCGGTCGCCGTGGAGCACTTCGCGTTCTGCCCGGACAGCCCGGTCGGCCTGCGCGAATACGCCGAAGGCCTGATCGGCCGCCCGATCTGGTCCTTCTGGTGGGACTGACGCCGGGCCCCGGCCGCTACGCGAGCCCCCGCCCCAACCGCCGCAGCCCCTCCCGGATCTCCTCCGGAGTCTGCGTCACGAAGCACAGGCGGAGGGTCGAACGGTCCGGGGCGCCGGCGTGGAAGGGGGCGCCGGGGACGTAGGCCACGGCCTGCTCGACCACGCGGGGGAGCAGGGCCGTGGTGTCGTACGCGTCCGGGAGGCGCGCCCAGAGGAACATGCCGCCCTCGGGGCGGTTCCAGGTGGAGCCCTCGGGGAGTGCGTCGGGCAGGCCGGTGAGCATGGCGTCGCGGCGGTCGCGGTAGGCGGCGGCGACCCGGGCGACGTGGGCGTCCAGGTCGTTGTCGGCCAGGTAGCGTGCCGCGGCGAGCTGGTTGACCGTCGGGGTGTGCAGGTCGGCCGCCTGCTTGGCGACCGCGCAGGCCCGGCGCAGCTCGGCGGGCGCCCGCAGCCAGCCCAGGCGCATGCCGGGTGCCATGACCTTGGAGAAGCTGCCGAGAAGGGCCGTACGGTCCTCGCCGCCGGGGAGCGAGGCGATCCAGGGCACCTGCCGGCCCTCGAAGCGGAGTTCGCCGTACGGGTCGTCCTCGACGATCCACAGGCCGTGCCGGGCGGCGACGGCCGCGACCGCCGCCCGGCGTGCGGCGGGCATGGTGCGGCCGGTGGGGTTCTGGAAGGTGGGGACGGTGTAGAGCAGCTTGGGGCGTTCGCGTGCCACCAGCTCCTGAAGTGCCTCGGGGTCGACGCCGTCGGCGTCCGACGGCACGGGCAGGATCCTCGCGCCGGCGAAGCCGAAGACCTGGAGTGCGGCCAGGTAGCAGGGGTTTTCGACGAGGACGGTGTCGCCGGGTTCGAGCAGGGCGGTGGCGAGCAGGGAGAGGGCCTGCTGGGAGCCGGTGGTGACGAGGACGTCGTCGGCGTCCGTGGGCAGGCCGCGCGCGGTCGTACGGGCGGCGAGCGCGGCCCGCAGCGCGGGCTCGCCTTCCGTCGTGGAGTACTGCAGGGCCTGTGCGGGCGCCTCGGCGAGCACCGCGTGGTACGCCTGCGCGATCCCTGCCGTGTCGAACAGCTCGGGTGCCGGCAGCCCGCCCGCGAAGTTGACGACCTCGGGGCGGGCGGTGACGGCGAGGATGTCCCGTACGGGGGAGCCGCCGATCGAGCGGGCCCGGGCCGCGAGCGGCGGCACGGGGGCGGGGGTGGGCGCGGGCTCGGTGACCGTCATGGCACGGCTCCTTCGGCTGCTGCGGCGGCGTCTCGTGGTCGCAGCCTAGGGATGTACGTGCTGTCTACAGGCAGGTTTCCGGGATGCGGACACGGCGGCCGTTCAGCCGGTTCAGGGCTTGGTGCCGACGGCCGCGTACACGTTGATGTCGGCGTCCGTGACGTCGTTGATGTCGGCGTACCGGACCTTGTCGATGGCGTCGAGGGTCGCCAGGTAGCTCGCCTCCGGCTGCTCGGGGACGGGGGCGGCGCCGTCCGGGCGCCAGTGGTGGGCCGGGACGACCCCCGGGTCGGCGAGCTCCAGGCCGGTGTCCGCGAAGAAACGCTCGACCTCCGCCTTGGAGCGCAGCACGAAGGTGAAGCCGCGTTCGGTGTAGGTCCGCTGGACCGCACGGATGTTGTCGGGGTTGAGGTCCTCGGTGAGGTGGCTGAGGACCAGTCGGCTGCCGGCGGGCAGCGCGTCGACGAGCTGCCGCACGATCGGGTGGGCCTCCTCGTCCTCGACGAAGTGCAGGATGGCCACCAGGCACAGTGCGATCGGCTGGTCGAAGTCGAGTGTCTTCGCGGCCTGTTCGAGTATGCGCGCGGGGTCCTTGAGATCGGCGTCGATGTAGTCGGTACGTCCCTCGGGGCCGCTGGTGAGCAGGGCGCGGGCGTGCGTGAGGACGACGGGGTCGTTGTCGACGTAGACGACCCGTGCGTCGGGGATGGTCCGCTGGGCGATCTGGTGGACGTTCTCGGCGGTGGGCAGGCCGGTGCCGATGTCGAGGAACTGGCGGATGCCGTCCCGCTCGGTCAGCGTGGTCACCGCGCGGCGCATGAAGTCGCGGTTGTGCCGTACGTCCAGGTAGCCGCGGGGGTTGGCGGCGAGTGCGGCGGCGGCCGCGTCACGGTCGACGGGGTAGTTGTCCTTGCCGCCGAGGAAGACGTCGTAGACCCGGGCCGGGTGGGCCCTGGTGGTGTCGATCCTCCTTCTCAGCTCGGCGGGGTCGTGGCTGAGGGCGTCGGCGGACATGGGGCGTCTCCCGGAGAGTCGGTCGGTCAGGGACAACCACTGAGCAACCTGCCAACTACCGGGGAGACTTGATGGTTCCCACAGCGCCCCCGGCGGCCGGGTCGCCTACCGGTCGCCCTGCCCCAGCTTCTGCGCGGCCTCGGTCGCCCAGTAGGTGAGGATGTTCCGGGCACCGGCCCGCTTGATGCCGGTCAGTGTTTCCATGATCGCCCGGTCCCGGTCGACCCAGCCCTTCTCGGCGGCGGCCTCGACCATCGAGTACTCGCCGGAGATCTGGTAGGCGGCGACGGGCACGTCCACGGCGTCGGCGACGCGGGCGAGGATGTCGAGGTAGGGGCCGGCGGGCTTGACCATCACCATGTCGGCGCCCTCCTGGAGGTCCAGCTCCAGTTCCCGCAGGGACTCGCGCCAGTTCGCGGGGTCCTGCTGGTAGGTCTTGCGGTCGCCCTGGAGGGAGGAGGCGACGGCCTCGCGGAAGGGGCCGTAGAAGGCGGAGGAGTACTTGGCGGTGTAGGCGAGGATCGCGACGTCCTCGCGGCCGATCTGGTCGAGCGCGTCGCGGACGACGCCGATCTGACCGTCCATCATCCCGCTGGGTCCTACCACGTGGGCGCCCGCGTCGGCCTGGACCTGGGCCATCTCGGCGTACCGCTCGAGGGTGGCGTCGTTGTCGACCCGCCCCTGCTCGTCGAGGACGCCGCAGTGGCCGTGGTCGGTGGTCTCGTCGAGGCACAGGTCGGACATCACCAGCAGGTCGTCGCCGACCTCGGCGCGGACGTCGCGGAGGGCGACCTGGAGGATGCCGTCCGGGTCGGTGCCGGGAGTGCCCAGCGCGTCCTTCTTCGACTCCTCCGGCACGCCGAAGAGCATGATCCCCGAGATCCCGGCCGCCACGGCTTCCGCCGCCGCCTTCTTCAGGCTGTCCCGGGTGTGCTGCACGACACCGGGCATGGCGGCGATCGGCACCGGCTCGCTCACGCCCTCCCGGATGAACGCCGGGAGGATGAAGTCGGCGGGGTGCAGCCGCGTCTCGGCGACCATCCGCCGCATGACGGGCGAGGTCCGCAGCCGCCGGGGACGCGTACCGGGGAAGGATCCGTACTTCGTCATGCCCTCTACGCTACGCCCGCCACTCCGGTGCCTTTACCGACGCCCAGTCGGCCCGGCCCGGCAGTGGGCGGTGCGGTCAGCGTTCGTCACCCGCCCAATGGACGCCGGTGCCGTACGCGACGGTCCGGGCCGACCTCGCCCACCACACGGTCAGAATGCATGCATAAGCAGCATTGCATGCATTGCTGGTATCGTTGGCTCATGACTGCCATCACCATCCGGGACGTCCCGGACCACGTCCTGACCTCCGTGAAGGTGCACGCCGCCCAGGCCGGCCAGTCCCTTCAGACATACGTCCTCGACCTGCTCGCCCACGACGCCGAGAAGGCCGCACCGCTCGCCCAGCAGGAGGGTGAGACCAAGGGACAGCAGTTCGTGCGCCGCCTGCGGGGTTCCGGTACCGAGCCCACCACTTCAACCATGAGCACCGACGATCTGATGGAGCTGCTACGCGGTGAGTAGGACATTGGTCGACACGTCCGTCCTGCTTGATGTCCTCCAGCAGGATCCCGTCTGGGAGCCATGGTCAGCCGCCAGACTCCAGGAGGCCATCGATGGCGACGGCGCCGTGATCAACGCGCTCGTCTACGCCGAAGTATCCATCCGCTACGCACGCATCGAAGAACTGGACGCTGTCCTTCATGGCTACCTGGACCGCGAGCCGCTGCCGTGGAGCGCGGCGTTCCTCGCGGGCAAGGCCTTCGTCCGGTACCGGCAGAGCGGAGGCGCCAAGACCGCTCCCCTTCCTGACTTCTACATCGGAGCCCATGCGGCTGTGAACGGCTACAGACTCCTCACCCGCAACCGGAAGGACTTCCGCTCCTATTTCCCGAAGCTGGAGATCATCTCTCCCGACAGCGAGTGATCGAACACTCAAGGGCTTTCCGGCCGAACCCCTGTCCGCGTTCCTGGACATCCCGTCCGGTCATCAGTGTCCGCCGATCCCCGCGAGCATACGGTCGACGATCTCCCTCCGGTCATTGGCGCGGGACGCCCGGGAACGGAACTCCTCCACGCGGCGGACCACGCTGAGCGGAACGTCCTCCGTCGCGGCTTTCGCCGCCTCGACCAGCGCGCCCAGCGCCTCCGGCTCGGGCATCCCGTAGAGGCGCGCGTAGGCCGCCAAGCGCATTCCGGCGTCCTGGGAGCGCAGCAACTCACCGGCATCGAAGTCGCGTACGCGCTGCGTCGCGCGCACCAGGCGGGCGAAGATCTGGTCCATGGTTCCGCGCCGGGCCGCCGCGCAGCTCCAGACGCACGTCACGTATTCGGCGACCAGGTCCCGGACCACGTCCCAGGCCGCACTGTCGTCCACGGCCCCACGGTCGGGACCGTCACCGACGAGAGCCGCGTTCGCCGTGCGCTCGACGGCCTCGATCCGTCGCTCGACCTCCCGGAACTCGCTCTTCCCGATGCCCGGCACCGCCAGGCGGCGATTTCGGGATTCCCGCAGCGATGGGCAGGATGCTGGATCCGCTCGCGAAATCTGCCTATAGCGCGAAGACTCACGGCCGTCGCCCAACCGTGCCAAGCAGCGCGTTCACCTGCGCACTCACGGCAACGCGGTCGCTACGGGGCTTGCCGAACTCGCTAGAACTCCACTTTGGAGCTGGTCAGTCAATACCCGGGCTCTCAGGGACCAGGGACTCCGTCACGAACCACCAGGTCGCACCCTGCCCCGCCCAGTACTGCGTCTCCCCCCGAGCAACCTCGAACTCGATCACAGGCTTCCCAGCCCCCGCACCCATCGTGCACCGCCGCTCCTGCGCTCCTCCGTTCTTCGCTGCCCTGCAGACGACCGGAGCGTCAAGGTAGTCGTTTAGGGACGCTCCCCAGGACACCAGCCACTGCGCAGATTCTCCCGAGACCAGATCGTCGTAGGCGAAAGGCGTTCCGTACTCTGTCGTGAAGCCTGCGGGCAGGGCGTAGAACCTGCCCCGGGTCCGCGAGTGTGCGGCGGCGGCCTTGACCAGTTCACGGACCGCCGACTCCGGGGACTTCGCCTGCGGGTAGGTGCGCACCCGAGGAGCTTCGTCGCAGTTCTCCATCCACGCAGGCCGCACGTCGTCGGGGGTCTGGTCACCAAACTGCGCGTAGGGCTTGAGCGTGGTGCCGTCCCAGCGGTACACCGTGTCCGTCCACTGCCGCTGATCGGGTGCGAGGAGGCCTGCGGCCTCGTACCCGGCGTCGGCAATTCCGCGTCCGCCCTGCGGGAGCGTGACGCACCCGAATGAACCGCCCATACCGTAACCGCCACCGGAAGCAAGGGGTGCTGGCTTCCCGTCGGGACGGTGAGCGACCGTCAAGGTATCACCGTCATGTCCGGGCTTGGGTCCGTACAGGAGAATTGGTCCCCAGTCGGTGTTCGCCCCCTCCAGCGTCCTCAGAAACAGGCCCTGCCGTCCATTGCCCTGGAAGTCGGCCAGCCACAGGGGCAGGGGCATAGATGCCTGTTCCCGGTCCGCCGGACTCGCCCCGGGGTCCGGGTTGAACCCGACCGTCTCCTCCGCCGAAGTCAGATGCTCGTAACGTCCGGTCGAGGCAATCTGCGCGATCAGGCCCCGGGAGGTGACATAGCCCGAGGACGCCCGGTGGCCCCACACCGCGATCCGGTCCTGCCGTCCGTCTCCGTCGAGATCGGGCGCCACCACCCAGATGCAGTTCGCCTCAGTCGGAATGCCGGCCGTCTCCAGCCGCAGCGAGGCACGGCACCGGAAGTTGCCATCCCTATCGGCGAGTTGCCCGGGCGCCTGGCCACCGGCCGGCGTGAACTTCCCGTGTGCGTCCGGCGCTAGAGGAGGAACGTCCAGCAGATCCTGATACCCGCCCGAGGCGGACTCCCAAGAACTGTAGCTGGGGAGATCTCCTGAGGAGATGAACTGGTGAACCGACGCGAGCGCCGTCAGCAGCGACTCGCCTTTGTCCAGAGTGTCGTAGGCCAGCACGACCCACCCGGCTGCCGGCGCCGACAGCTCCGCCACAACACGATTCACGGTCTTCTCTACGGCCTTCTTCACGTTCTTCATCAGTCCCGGATAGAGCCAGACGACCAACTTCGCCAAGTGGTCCGGCTTCAGCATCAAGTCCTTCAGCACCTCACCGACGAGCTTCACGCTCTCCACAAAGCCCTGGGACGTGTTCAGCCGCGACATCAGGTTCGTCTCACTCGTCCACGCCTTCAGGAGCGCCTTCGCCTCGTCCTCCCGCTCAGACGGACGCACCTCGAAACGCATGTCTGCCGCCAGCGACACCACCGGACCCACCAGCTGCGAAATGACTGTGTAGAACGTGCTGAGTGAAAGAGCACTGCCTACCCCGGCCGTGCGCTCCTGCGCAGGAAACGACGACATGTCCCCGCGCCCGTTACCTCGCGCGATTCCGTACAACGCCCGCTTAGCATCCCCCCGCAGGTCCGCTTCGGCTTCGCCGTCCTCCACGACCTTCGTGACCTCCACGACCTTGCTCTTCGGCATTTTCCCCACGTGACACAGACCGGCCAGCGACGCCACCGCGCACCCGCCGCGCTTCACAGCCGTGACCACATCCGCCAGCACCGCGGTCGTGATCTTCTCCATCCCGGGAAACTCCGCGGTCTGAGGAGGAACCGCCACCAGCGGCCGATCAGGGACGCTCGACCCGCCATCGGCGGCGTACGCCAGCAGCCATGCACCCCCTTGATTCACCGCCCGCACGTCAGAGCCGCCCTCACCCACCGCATGACCTGCACCGGCCGAGGACGCTGCACCAGTGCCTTGGCGGCACCACACCACCGACGGGTTGCTTCCCCGCGCCTCCGCCACCTGCGCTTCACCATCCTCGCAGCTCTTCCCAGTCTCCGCCGAAGCAGCCTCAGCCGCCGACGCGGACAGCAGGCCCGCCGATACCGCCTTACCCGCAACCGCGACCCTCGGCAACCCCACCAGAGCCTTCGACGGCCCACCGCTGGTCCCCGTCGCAGCGCGGATCGCAGCGACGCTCTCCGCCGCCGATGGAAGCGTCTTCGCCACCGCAGTCGTCTGCGCCTCCAACGCCCGCGTGAACGCCAGCATCGCCGCAGCCTCCCCACGCCTCGGCACCCCAGAAGACCGCGACTGGATCGACCGGCACACCTCCACACCAGCCGCCCTCAACGAACCCTTCACCGCAGGCGACTGCGCCAACTGGTACAACACCGCCACCTGCGCAGGATCAGACGTCGCCACCCCAGGCGCCATCAGAAGTCGGGAGAAAGCCGTCGACGCGCACGACACCTTCACTTTTCCCGTCTCCAGCACCCCCGGCCACGACCACACCGGAGACGCTCCGAGGAACTTCCGCGCCCGGTCATACGCCATGACGATCCCCGGGGCCCCATCCACTGCGTCGACCTCACCAGCCACCCCGGACGGCCCTCGGCGCAGGTCCGATTCCGAGCTGCCTAGCGCCAGCGTCGCCACCTTCCCAGTGGCGTCCCCCAGATCCACCCCCACATGCACCCGCGTGGTTGGCACCGCCGCCTCACGATCGTCCGGCGGCCAGAAATCACCGAATATCCCCCACCGAACGAGCCCCGCCACGATCGCAACCACAACAACAACCACGACACTCAACACAAGCCCGCGTCTACGCACCCACCATCTCCCCCCGGCCAGGCCTCCAGCCACTGCGCAACGAGCGCAGCGACACCACCTGACAAATTCCCGCCGAACGCCCCTGAGCGCAATCACGCGCGTCCGCCTGTCGGATTTTGCCCAGACTCCGGCTTGAGCTAACGACCCTGCGCTTTCGGTATCGGCGGCCTGCGGTTCTGCGTGCGCTGGCTTCAGCACCAACCAGCAGCAGTGAGGGCGGGGAGCCGTATGCATGGCAGGCGGACCACCGCGGAAATCGTCGGTTCTGTCCGGCCGCGCTCAAGTCGGGACAGCGTTGAGCGACTCGCGCACGTACGTTGCTCGACCTCGTGTACCGACCAGCCGAGGTTCTGGCGCAACTGGCGCAACAAGAAGGCCAGTTCGGGCCTGATCCGCTCGGCAACCCCTCCGTAGCCCCGCGCGAGGGCTTCCTGGACGGTGGCGGTGCGCTGCTCGGCAAGGTGTACAACCTGAAGTTGCCGGTCACGGTGTTCTCGCACGGCTAGCGCGACTCCACGACTCCAAGAACCCCCACGGCCCCGCCTCGCCCTCGCCCCCACCACCCGGGCGAGCTTCCTGCCGTACGCCTCTGGGGGCTGGCGCGCCCAACGCCGTTACACCACCAATTGGCAGATACGGGCCAGCATCCGAGCCCGCAACTTGCGGTTTCAGGGCATACGTCTGGCCCATAGCTGCCAATCGCACGCCTGTAACACCCCGGGCGGCAACGCAAGGTGGCGAGACCTGCCCCACGGCACGTCCCGCCACCCGCTCACGTTTACGGCGTCACACCGGTCACGACCTCACGTCGTCGACCGCCGCCTCCGCGCCCCCGGCCTCCGCTCGCTCGGCCGCGTGACCGGGTCGCCCGCCTCCAGTGCCGCGAGGCGGCGCTTGGTGCCGAAGTCGGCCAGGGCCTCCGCCAGCTTCAGGACGGACGGTTCGGGGGCCATGACGTCGACGCGCAGGCCGTGTTCCTCGGCCGTCTTCGCCGTGGCCGGGCCGATGCAGGCGATCACCGTCACGTTGTGCGGCTTGCCGGCGATGCCGACCAGGTTCCGGACCGTGGAGGAGGAGGTGAACAGGACCGCGTCGAAGCCGCCGCCCTTGATGGCCTCGCGGGTCTCCGCCGGAGGCGGCGAGGCGCGGACCGTGCGGTAGGCGGTGACGTCGTCGACCTCCCAGCCGAGCTCGATCAGGCCGGCGACCAGGGTCTCGGTCGCGATGTCCGCCCGTGGGAGGAACACCCGGTCGATCGGGTCGAAGACCGGGTCGTAGGGGGGCCAGTCCTCCAGGAGGCCGGCCGCCGACTGCTCGCCGCTCGGCACCAGGTCGGGCTTCACGCCGAAGGCGATCAGCGCCTTGGCGGTCTGCTCGCCCACCGCGGCCACCTTGATGCCGGCGAAGGCGCGCGCGTCGAGGCCGTACTCCTCGAACTTCTCCCGGACGGCCTTGACCGCGTTCACCGAGGTGAAGGCGATCCACTCGTAGCGGCCCGTCACCAGGCCCTTGACCGCGCGCTCCATCTGCTGGGGCGTGCGCGGCGGTTCGACGGCGATGGTCGGCACCTCGTGCGGGACGGCACCGTACGAGCGCAGCTGGTCGGAGAGCGAGACCGCCTGCTCCTTGGTGCGCGGCACGAGTACCTTCCAGCCGAACAGCGGCTTGGACTCGAACCACGACAGCTGGTCGCGCCGGGCGGTCGCGGAACGCTCGCCGACCACGGCTATCACCGGCCGGCCGCCGTCGGGGGACGGCAGCACCTTGGCCTGCTTGAACGTCTGCGCGATGGTGCCGAGCGTCGCCGTCCAGGTGCGCTGGCGGGTGGTCGTACCGGCGATGGTGACCGTCAGCGGGGTGTCCGGCTTGCGGCCGGCCGCCACCAGTTCACCCGCGGCGGCGGCCACGGAGTCCAGCGTGGTGGAGACGACGACCGTGCCGTCGGAGGCGCCCACCTCGGTCCAGCAGCGGTCGGACGCGGTACGGGCGTCCACGAACCGGACGTCCGCGCCCTGCGCGTCCCGCAGCGGCACACCGGCGTACGCGGGTACCCCGACGGCGGTCGCGATGCCGGGGACTACCTCGAAGGGCACTCCGGCGGAGGCGCAGGCGAGCATCTCCTCGGCCGCGTACGTGTCGAGTCCGGGGTCCCCGGACACCGCACGGACGACCCGCCTGCCGCCCCGCGCGGCCTCCATGACAAGATGAGCGGCATCCCGCGCGGGCGGGACGGCTGCGGTTGCTGACGTGCCGTCAACGACCGTCAGCTGGGGCGTGCCCGTGCCCGGACAGGGGTCCGCGGAAGGATCCGTGTCCGTGTGCACGACGGAGACGCCTTGCCTGGCGTGCGCGCGGATCACGTCGAGCACGTCGTGTTCGGCGACGAGGACGTCCGCGTTCGCCAGCGCCTCGACGGCGCGCAGAGTCAGCAGTCCCGGATCCCCGGGTCCGGCACCGAGGAAGGTGACGTGCCCGTGTTCCGGACCGGCGGCGGGAAGGGTGGTGGGGCTCAATGTGCTCGCTCCCCCATCAGACCGGCCGCGCCCTGGGCAAGCATCTCGGTGGCGAGTTCGCGACCGAGCGCCGTTGCCTGGTCATGTGTCCCGGGCACGGAACCGGTGGTGGACAGCTGCACCGTGCGGGTGCCGTCGGGGGTGCCGACGACGCCGCGCAGGCGCATTTCCTTGACAATCTGTTCGTCGGCGTGGGGGTCCCCCCGCTCGAGCGGAGCCGAGAGTGGGGGAAGGTCAGCTAGCGCGCCCACAGGGGCGCTGCAGCCGGCCTCCAGGGCGGCGAGCAGTGACCGTTCGGCGGTCACGGCGGCCCGGGTGAAGGGGTCGTCGAGTTCGCCGAGAGCGGCGATCAGGTCCGCGGCGTCCGCGGCGCACTCGATCGCCAGTGCCCCCTGGCCGGGGGCGGGCAGAACGGTGTCGACCGACAGGAAGTCGGTCACCTCGTCGATCCGGCCTATCCGGCTGAGGCCGGCGGCGGCGAGGACGACGGCGTCGAGTTCGCCGTCGTGGACGTATCCGATCCGGGTATCCACGTTGCCGCGGATCGGGACCGTGCGTATGTCCAGCCCGTGGGTGCGCGCGTACGCGTTCAGCTGCGCCGTGCGGCGCGGCGAACCCGTGCCGATGCGGGCCCCGCGGGGCAGGTCGGTGAACTTCAGCGCGTCCCGGGCGACGATCACGTCGCGGGGGTCCTCGCGGACCGGTATGGCGGCCAGCGCCAGTTCGTCGGGCTGCGTGGTCGGCAGGTCCTTCAGCGAGTGCACCGCGAAGTCGACCTCGCCCTTGAGCAGGGCGTCGCGCAGCGCGGTGACGAAGACGCCGGTGCCGCCGATCTGGGCGAGGTGTTCGCGGGAGACGTCGCCGTACGTGGTGATCTCGACGAGCTCGACGGGCCGCCCGGTCACCTGGCTCACGGCATCCGCCACTTGCCCGGACTGGGCCATGGCGAGCCTGCTCCGCCTGGTCCCGAGCCTCAGTGCCTTGGTGGTACTCATGCTGGCCCTCGGTTCTTGCCGTTCTTCTCGGAGTCTTGGTCGGCCCGGGAGACGGCGGCCACCGTCTCGGGGTCGAGGTCGAACAGGGTGCGCAGCGCGTCCGCGTACCCGGCGCCGCCGGGCTCGGCCGCGAGTTGCTTGACCCGTACGGTCGGCGCGTGCAGCAGTTTGTCGACGACGCGGTGCACGGCCTGGCGGATCTCGCCGCGCTGGCGGTCGTCCAGGTCGGGCAGCCGTCCGTGGAGCCGGGCGATCTCGCTGGAGACCACGTCGGCGGCCATGGTGCGCAGGGCGACCACGGTCGGCGTGATGTGCGCGGCCCGCTGAGCGGCACCGAAGGCGGCGACCTCGTCGGACACGATACGGCGTACCTGGTCGACGTCGGCCGCCATCGGTGCGTCGGCGGAAGCCTCGGCCAGCGACTCTATGTCGACCAGGCGCACTCCGGCCAATCGGTGCACGGCCGCGTCGATGTCGCGGGGCATGGCCAGGTCGAGGAGGAAGAGTGCGGGGGCGGGGCGGGGTATCTCCGCGACGGGCTCGGGCCTGCGGCGCTCGGGGATGCGTCCGCCGGTGGCGACGGTCGCGGCGAGCGCGGTGATCAGTTCGGCGTCGGCCTCGGGGCCGCGGCGGGCGGCGCCCCGCCGGTCGACGGTGGCGTTGTCCACCCAGGCGCCGTGCTGCTCGAGCGTCGCCGCGTCGATGCCCGCGACGGCGGCCTCCCCCATCACGGAGAAGCCGGTGGCGCCCGGCACCGCGGACAGGTCGAGCGGGCAGCCGTCGTCGGTGCCGAGGCCGGAGGTCGGCGACGGGGCCGGCCGTGTGTCGGCCGGGCCGGGGGCGGAGACGTCGCCGTGGGAGACCGTCACGGGCTCGCCGGTGCGGCCCTCGACCGCGTTCGCGATCGCCTCGGCGTCCAGGACCACACCCGTCGCCCCGGTGCAGGAGACGGCGATGTCGGCACGTGTCAGCTCGAGCGCGACGGCGTCCATCGGTACCGCGCGGGCCCGTACGGCCGTGTCGTCGCCCTCGGTGAGGATCTGTGCGAGGCGTTCGGCGCGGTCCTGGGTGCGGTTGGCGACGACGACCTCGGCGACCCCGGCGCGCGCGAGCGTGGCCGCGGCCAGGGAGGACATCGAGCCGGCGCCGATGACCAGGGCCTTCTTGCCGCGGGCCCAGGCCTCGACCGGTGTGCCGAGGGCCAGCTGCTCCAGGCCGAAGGTGACCAGGGACTGGCCGGCGCGGTCGATGCCGGTCTCGGAGTGGGCGCGCTTGCCGACCCTCAGGGCCTGCTGGAACAGGTCGTTGAGCAGGCGTCCGGCGGTGTGCAGGTCCTGTGCGCGGGCCAGGGAGTCCTTGATCTGGCCGAGGATCTGGCCCTCGCCGACGACCATCGAGTCCAGTCCGCAGGCCACCGAGAAGAGGTGGTGGACGGCCCGGTCCTCGTAGTGCACGTAGAGGTAGGGGGTGAGCTCGTCCAGGCCGACGCCGCTGTGCCGGGCGAGCAGCGTGGACAGCTCGGCGACACCGGCGTGGAACTTGTCCACGTCGGCGTACAGCTCGATACGGTTGCAGGTGGCGAGCAGGGCGGCCTCGGTGGCCGGTTCGGCGGCGACCGTGTCGTGCAGCAGCTTGACCTGGGCGTCCGTGGCGAGCGCGGCGCGCTCCAGGACGCTGACCGGGGCGCTGCGGTGACTCAGTCCGACGACGAGGAGGCTCATGCCGGCATCACGGCGGGCACGTCCCCGTCGGGTCCCTGGTCGGCGGACTTCGCGCGGGCGACGGTGGGCAGCGCGCCGTCGCCGGCGGCGATCTCCTCGCCGGCCTTGCGCTGCTCGTGGAAGGCGAGGATCTGCAGCTCGATGGAGAGGTCGACCTTGCGCACGTCGACGCCGTCCGGGACGGCCAGGACGGTCGGAGCGAAGTTCAGGATGGAGGTGACGCCGGCGGCGACGAGACGGTCGCAGACCTGCTGGGCGGCGCCCGCGGGGGTGGCGATGACGCCGATGGAGACCCCGTTGTCCTCGATGATCTTCTCGAGTTCGTCGGAGTGCTGCACGGGGATGCCGGCGACGGGCTTCCCGGCCATGGCGGGGTCGGCGTCGATCAGCGCGGCGACCCGGAAGCCGCGGGAGGCGAACCCTCCGTAGTTGGCGAGGGCGGCGCCGAGGTTGCCGATGCCGACGATGACGACCGGCCAGTCCTGGGTCAGGCCGAGCTCGCGGGAGATCTGGTAGACGAGGTACTCGACGTCGTAGCCGACACCGCGCGTTCCGTACGAACCCAGGTAGGAGAAGTCCTTGCGCAGCTTCGCGGAGTTCACTCCCGCGGCGGCGGCCAGCTCCTCGGAGGAGACCGTGGGCACCGAGCGCTCCGAGAGCGCCGTGAGGGCTCGGAGGTACAGCGGAAGCCGGGCGACGGTGGCCTCGGGAATCCCTCGGCTGCGGGTCGCCGGTCGGTGAGTTCGGCCAGTTGCCACGGTGCTCCTGCGGGTAGAGCGGGGCTGCAGGCGGTCACACGTCCCCAGACCGCCCCGTCGAAAGCAGGCTATGTCTTTGTGAACGCGTGCACAAAGATGGTGTCCGTTTTGCCCGCCCAACGTGACCGGGCTCACGCACCTCACTCGTGGGGGCAAAACCGACACACTCCTCGCGATTCCCGCCCCCGAGACCAAGCCGCCATCGATCCTAAGCCAGGTTCCGCATGACTTGGACTAGTCGGTCAGTTCCTTTCGGAGGCGGCTCTCGTCCACGCGCCAGAAGGTGTGCTGCCTGCCGTCGACCAGGACGACGGGGATCTGCTCCCAGTACTGGTCGTGCAGCGCCTGGTCCTGGGTGATGTCCTTCCGCTCCCAGGGCACGCCCAGATCGCCGCAGACCTTCTCGATCACGGCCTGCGCGTCGTCGCACAGATGGCAGCCGGGCTTCCGGATCAGGGTGACGAGCCGGTCGCGCGGCGCGCCCTTACGTCGAAAGAGGGGACTCATGCGGGCCATTCTCGCGCTGGTTTAACGGCACCGTCGCGGAGAGTTCACAGCGTCCCAACCTCGCCGCGCCGGAACCCCCGAACAAACTGGCTATGCTCACGCCATGGCCGCTCTCGGATGGCTCACTCCCCGTAGGCGCTCCGCCACGGCGCGGAGCGTGTTGGCAGGCGAGGCCTCGGCGGAGGCCGCGCGCAAGTCCTCGCAGGACCTTCTGGACGTGGTGGACACCCGGGACACCCGGGACACCGGCGTCACGGACCGGGAACCGGAGTTCCCGGTGCTCGGCGACGACAAGGCCGCCGCGTTCTTCGACCTGGACAACACGGTGATGCAGGGCGCCGCGCTGTTCCACTTCGGGCGGGGTCTGTACAAGCGCAAGTTCTTCGAGACCCGGGACCTGGCGAAGTTCGCCTGGCAGCAGGCCTGGTTCCGGCTGGCCGGGGTCGAGGACCCCGAGCACATGCAGGACGCGCGCGACTCCGCGCTGTCGATCGTCAAGGGCCACCGGGTGGCCGAGCTGGAGTCGATCGGCGAGGAGATCTACGACGAGTACATGGCCGACCGCATCTGGCCGGGCACCCGGGCGCTGGCCCAGGCCCATCTGGACGCGGGCCAGAAGGTGTGGCTGGTCACGGCGGCCCCGGTGGAGATCGCGCAGGTCATCGCGCGGCGGCTGGGCCTGACGGGTGCGCTGGGCACGGTGGCGGAGTCGGTCGACGGCGTCTACACCGGCAAGCTGGTCGGCGAGCCCCTGCACGGCCCCGCCAAGGCGGAGGCGGTACGCGCGCTGGCCGCGGCGGAGGGCCTGGACCTGTCCCGCTGCGCCGCCTACAGCGACTCCCACAACGACATCCCGATGCTCTCCCTGGTCGGCCACCCGTACGCCATCAACCCGGACGCCAAGCTGCGCAAGCACGCCCGGGACAAGGACTGGCGCCTGCGGGACTACCGCACCGGCCGCAAGGCGGCGAAGGTCGGCATCCCCGCGGCGGCCGGTGTCGGCGCCGTGGCGGGCGGCACCGCAGCGGCGATCGCCCTGCACCGGCGTCGCCGGTAGCCGACGCGCCCTCCCGCGCAGTCGAACACGGGTCGGGTGGGGGATACCTCATCCGTACCCCGACACGCCCGCGGTTCGCCGAAAACCGCGCCTTTCCGATCAGCAACCGATCACACTCCGATAGACGCACGGGCGTCAAACGGTTACGGAAGCGACGTAATCGGCGATTTGAGCAACTGGGTGTAGCAGCGCCTGTACGAAGCGTTATTCTCCTGGGACGCAAACCGGTACCCGACCGTCGCTACGACGGGTGAAAGGTCCCGCACTGCACGTGATGGAAGCTCTGCCTCTGGGAGTCCCGTGTACCCACACGTCGGGGTTGACGCCTCGGGCCTGGCTGCGCTGCGCGCGACGGTCGCGACGGCCAAAGCGTCGTTGCGCGACTTCGCCCCTACCGCGTACGCCGTCCCCGCCTTCGCCACCGCCGCGCCCGTAGGCCCGTGCTACGCACTGGCCGAGGGTGGCGCCACGGTGGGCAGACGAGGGCGCGCGACCGGCTCGGCCACCACGCGCCGCCCGGCCGCGGACAGCGACAGCGCCCGGATGATGGACCTCGTGGAGCGCGCCCAGGCCGGCGAGGCCGACGCCTTCGGACGGCTCTACGACCAGTACAGCGACACGGTGTACCGGTACATCTACTACCGGGTCGGCGGCCGGGCCACCGCCGAGGACCTCACCAGTGAGACCTTTCTGCGGGCCCTGCGCCGGATCGGCACCTTCACCTGGCAGGGCCGCGACTTCGGCGCCTGGCTCGTCACCATCGCCCGCAACCTGGTCGCCGACCACTTCAAGTCCAGCCGCTTCCGCCTCGAGGTCACCACCGGCGAGATGCTCGACGCCAACGAGGTCGAGCGCTCCCCCGAGGACTCGGTCCTGGAATCCCTCTCCAACGCCGCCCTCCTGGATGCCGTACGACGGCTCAACCCGCAGCAGCAGGAGTGCGTGACCCTCCGCTTCCTCCAGGGTCTGTCCGTCGCGGAAACGGCCCGTGTCATGGGCAAGAACGAGGGCGCCATCAAGACCCTCCAGTACCGGGCCGTGCGCACGCTCGCCCGGCTCCTGCCGGACGACGCGCGCTGAGCGCGACCCCCGCGCGGCGACGCTGGGCGCTGCCCAACTCACGCTGTGTGAAAGCCTTTTGCCTTTCCGATCCAGCCGTCCTTCGTCCGTAACCCAAGTGGCGCGCCAGTCGTTGTTCGGGATACAGGCTCCCTGCGGTCACGTCCTGGTCGACCCTGCTCACTCGTTCGTGTGGATCGGTCGAGGGCGTGCAACCCTCAGGACCCCCTGGGGAGTCGACCGTCATGACGAGAGGAGGTGCCGCCAGTGATCGCGAACGTATCGGCGCACCGGCGGGCGAACGCCTTCGCCCAGGCCCTGGAGGAGCAGTCGGACCGGGACACGGTGGCCGAGCAGACCGAAGGACCGGCGCGGCCGGACCAGGCCACCGCGGAACAGACCGAGCAGGGCCGGCTGTTGGCCCTCGCCGGAGGTCTCGGCGCGCTGCCCAAGCCGCAGCTCGACCCCGACGTCAAGGTCGTCCAGCGGGCTCAGCTGGTGGCCGCGATGGAGGCCATGCTGCGGGATGGCACCGCGGGCGAGGCGGCGGACCCTTCGGTGCCCGGGCAACGGTCTCATCGGGCCAGTGGCCATCGGGCGAGCCCGCTGGGGAAGTTGCGACCGCGTTCACGGCTGGCCAAGGGACTCGCCGCGGGCGGGCTCAGCGTCGGTGTGGCCGCGGGGGCGTTCGGCGGAGTCGCCGCCGCGAGTTCCGACGCCCTGCCCGGCGACTCGCTGTACGGCCTCAAGCGCGGCATCGAGGACTTCAAGCTCAACTACATGTCCGACGGGGACAGCGAGCGCGGTCGGCAGTATCTCGACCAGGCCTCGACCCGGCTGGGCGAGGCGCGGCGGCTGATGGAGCGCGGCCGCGGCGGGCACCTCGACCACGAGTCCATCGGTGAGATCCGCCGCACGCTGTCCGGCATGCGGCACGACGTGTCCGAAGGCCACCGGCTGCTGCACGCGGCCTACGAGCGCGACCCCGACTCGCTGGGCCCCATCCAGGTCCTCTCCGCGTTCTCACGGTCCCACCGCGAGGCCTGGGGCGCCCTCCGCGACAAGCTGCCGGTCCAGCTCGGGGACGTCAGTCAGCAGGTCTCTTCGGTGTTCGACGCCATAGACGAAGAGGTCGCCCCGCTGCAGTCCCTGCTCCCGCAGCAGCCCGCCCAGTCCGGCGACGGCAAACGGCAGGGCCCCGGCAGGACGCCCAGCGGTTCCTCCGGCACGCACCGGTCGGCCACACCCGGCGACGGCTCCGCCTCCGGCCACCAGTCGAGCCCCGGCAGCCCCAGCGGCTCCGCCTCCGGCAGCACCGGCGACGGTCTGATCGACGGCAGCACGGGAGGACTGCTGGACCCGCCGAAGAGCAGCGGCAGCGCCTCCCCGTCCACCAGCAAGGGCCCGATCCCCGCGCCGGACGTCACCGTCCCGCCCCTGCTTCCGGGCCTCCTGCCCGGCCTGGGCATCGACGGGGAGAACAACAGCGGCAGCAGCGGCAGCAGCAACAACAACTAGCGGTACGAGAGCGGGGGCGCCCACGCCACGAGGGGCGCCCCCGTTCGCCGTACCGGCCCTCTCAGAAGAACACCGACCGCCGCTGCACCAGCAGCTTGTACAGCGTGTGCTGGATCTGTTCCCTGACCTGGTCGGTGAGGTTGAACATCAGCATCGGGTCCTCGGCGGCCTCCGGCGGGTAGCCGTCCGTGGGGATCGGCTCGCCGAACTGGATCGTCCACTTCGTGGGGAGCGGGATCGCGCCCAGCGGGCCCAGCCACGGGAAGGTGGGGGTCAGCGGGAAGTAGGGGAAGCCGAGGAGACGCGCGAGGGTCTTGGCGTTGCCCAGCATCGGGTAGATCTCCTCCGCCCCGACGATCGAGCAGGGGATGATCGGAACGCCCTGGCGCAGGGCCGTGGAGACGAAGCCGCCCCGGCCGAACCGCTGGAGCTTGTAGCGCTCGCTGAAGGGCTTCCCGATGCCCTTGAAGCCCTCCGGCATCACCCCGACCAGCTCGCCCTGTCCCAGCAGGCCCTCCGCGTCCTCCGCGCACGCCAGGGTGTGGCCCAGCTTGCGGGCGAGCTCGTTGACCACCGGCAGCACGAAGACCAGGTCGGCGGCGAGCAGCCGCAGATGCCGGTTCGCCGGATGGTGGTCGTGCACGGCGACCTGCATCATCAGGCCGTCCAGCGGCAGCGTCCCGGAGTGGTTGGCGACGATCAGCGCACCGCCCTCGGCCGGGATGTTCTCGACGCCCTTCACCTCGACCCGGAAGTACTTCTCGTACACCGGGCGCAGCAGGGACATCAGGACCTGGTCGGTGAGCTCCGCGTCGTAGCCGAAGTCGTCGACCTCGTAGTCCCCGGTGAGCCGGCGGCGCAGGAAGGACAGGCCGCTGGCGAGACGCCGTTCCAGGTCGCCGGCGGGGCCCGCGGCCTCCGGCTGCTCGAGCGGGGTCTCCTCGCCGGTCACGGGGGCCTCCTCCGGCGTGGCCGCCCGGTTGGACAGCGGCTGGACCTCCCGGACCACGCCTCCTTCCGCGTTCCCCAGCCGGCTCCCGGCGCTCCGGCGCCGCGGCGGCCGCTGCGCGGCGCCCCCGCGGGGCCGGTCGTCGTCGAAGGGAATGACCTTGGCGTCCGCCATCGTTGCTGCGCTCCTCAGTTGGCGCTGTGCGTCGGGAGGTGGCCGCTGCCCCGCAGGGACAGCGCGGCGATCCGGTCGACGGCCCCCGAGAGGGCCTCCGGCGGCAGCAGCCCGGGGCCGCGGCTGCGGGCGAAGTCCGCGAACGTCTCCGCGGTCGTGTACTTCGGCTGGAATCCGAGCGTCTCTCGCATCTGGTCGGTCGCCACCACCCGCCCGTGGGTGAGCAGCCGGATCTGCTCGGGCGAGAAGTCCGTCATTCCCAGCGTACGCACCAGGGAGCCGGCCCACGTCACGGCGGGCAGCAGCAGCGGCACCGTGGGGCGGCCCAGCCTCCTGGAGCACTGCGAGAGCAGCAGGACGCCGTCGCCGGCGACGTTGAAGGTGCCGCTGTTGAGCGTGCCCCGGCGTGGCTCGTGCGAGGCGATCCTGAGCACCTCGATCACGTCGTCCTCGTGCACGAACTGCAGCCGCGGGTCGTAACCGAACACGGTCGGCAGGACGGGCAGCGAGAAGTAGGAGGCCAGGGGGGTGTCCGCGTTCGGCCCGAGGATGTTGGCGAACCTCAGCACGCACACGGCGACGTCCGGCCGCCGGCGCGCGAAGCCCCGTACGTATCCCTCCACCTCGCAGACGTCCTTGGCGAAGCCGCCGCTGGGCAGGGACTTGGCGGGGGTGGTCTCGGTGAACACCGCCGGGTCGCGGGGCGCGGAGCCGTACACGTTCGTACTGGACTTCACCACCAGCCGTTTCACCGTCGGCGACTTCTGGCAGGCGCCGAGCAGCTGCATGGTGCCGATGACGTTGGTCTCCTTGACCGTGGTCCGGCTGCCGGTGCCCAGCGCCATGCCGGTCACGTCCATGTGGACGACCGTGTCGGCGCCCGTCTCGGCGAGCACGCGCGCGATGGTCGGCTGCCGGATGTCGGCCTGGATGAAGTCGGCGCCGCCCAGGTGGTGCTCGGGCTGCACCGCGTCCACGGCGACGACCCGGTCCACTTCCGGGTCACGCTGGATGCGTCGTACGAAACGGCCCCCCAGTTGACGGGCCACTCCGGTCACGAGCACGACCTTTCCCAAGATCAGCGCCTTCCTTCCAGCCCTCGTCCCAGACGTAGTCCAGCCCGCGTTCCCCGTGTGCGGCCAACTTAGCGGGTGGATGTTGCCCTGTGATGACCGCCCGGCGCCGGGGTGGCGGAATTCCCCCTTGGGAACATGACTGTGGCCCCCCACCGGTTTCCCCGTGGGAGGCCACAAAGCCGCGCTCTCGGGCGTCGGCTACTTCTTGTTGCGACGCTGAACGCGCGTGCGCTTGAGCAGCTTGCGGTGCTTCTTCTTGGCCATCCGCTTGCGCCGCTTCTTGATAACAGAGCCCACGACTACCCTCGCTCACTTCTCATCACTCGGTGCTGGGCGCCATGGGCCCATACGACCTACGAGGGGCTAGCCTACCCGTCCGAGCGCTGAGGTCGTAATCGAGGTGTTCCGGAGGGGTCTCCGGCGGTCGCCGTCAGGCGGTTTCCACCCCCACATAGCTCTCGCGAAGGTACTCGTGTACCGCTTGCTCCGGGACTCGGAAGGACCTCCCGACCCGGATGGCGGGCAGATGACCGCTGTGCACCAGCCGGTACACGGTCATCTTCGACACTCGCATCACCGAGGCGACCTCCGCCACGGTAAGGAACTGAACCTCGTTCAGAGGCCTCTCGCCAGCTGCAGCCATGACACACCTGAACCTTCCGCACTCGACGGCCACCGGCTTCCCCTTCCGGTGACTCTTCGTCGTTGCGTGCTCACTCCCCAATGTAGGGGCGGGTGATGCGAGTGGGGAAGAGGTGCACCCATCGGCGGCCTACTGTGACAGACACGCTCGATTGAGTACGTAGCGGGTAAGCGGACGGTAGTAAGAAGACCGCACCGCGTCATCAAGTGGAACGGCGACCGACACCGAGCCCTCGGCCTCCCCCACGAACGGCGCCGGATCGTCCGTGTCGGCCAACCCGATGGCCTCGAAGCCCAGCTGACCTGCACCGCAGACCCAGCCGTGGTCCCCGATCACCAACGCCGGCAGCGGGCCTCCCGTGTCGGCGGCCGCGGCGAGCGCGGTCCGAAGCGGGAGCGGTGAGTGCGTGTGTGCGCCGGGCTCACAACCGGGGCGTTCCGCTGCCGGGTCTCGCAGCAGCGCGACGCCCCGTACGTAATCGAGGTTGTAGGTGCGTAGGCCGAACCGGGTCGTTATGTCGACACAGCGACCCTGCGCCGGTGTGAGGACTTCACATCCCGCCGCCGACAGGGCGTCCGCCAAAGCGGCGTAGAAACCGAGGAGCCGATGGGGGTGCCCGGTTCCCAGCAGCACCGGCGCCCGACACCGTGCGACCGTCGCGACCCGCTCCGCGAAGGCGTCCAGCGCGGCCAGCGTCCGCTCCGGGTCGATCACATCATGCCCTGAAATATGTGCAGGATCGGCCGAAACCCCACACTTGTCCGCCATCAGCGCGATCAGGTCCCGCATCCCCCACGACCACTCCGGATCGATCCCGATCAACACCCTGGGATCCCGAGCGGCGAAGAGCCGATACCTGCGCAGGCTCTCCTCCCTGAGGGTCGCCACGGTCCCGGCAAGCCGGGCAGCCAACAGATGCGCGCGCAGTGCTCCCGTGCTCAACACGGGAGCGATGCTGACGGACGGGACGCCCCGGGGTGGGGGAAACGGGCGAAGACCGCACGGTTGGCGCAACGCTTTCCGGGCACGAGGCCCCCTACGGCAGCAGCCCCCGCAGTGGAAACGCCGCCCGCCGGGTCGCCAGTACCGCCTGGTCCAGCCGGTCCGCCGGGTCGTACCCCTCCTCCCACGCGGCCCACTCCACCGGCCATCGCCCGTCGGTCATCCGGGCCGGCGCCAACTGCCGCGTACGCGCGAAGACCTCCTGCCGCCACCCGTCCGGGATCACCGCCTCGGGCGCGATCTCCCGCCCCGCCGCGATCCCGACCAGATGCGTCCACGACCGCGGCACCACCTCCACCACCGCGTATCCGCCCCCGCCGAGCGCGACCCACTTGCCCCCGGCGTACTCGTGGGCCAGCGAATGACACGCCACCTGCACCGCCCGCTGCGCGTCCAGCGACACCGCGAGGTGAGCGAGCGGGTCCTCGAAGTGCGTGTCCGCCCCGTGCTGCGTCACCAGCACCTGTGGCCGGAAGTCTGCGACCAGCTCCGGCACCACCGCGTGGAACGCCCGCAGCCACCCCGCGTCCCCGGTCCCCGCCGGCAGCGCGAGATTCACGGCCGACCCCTCGGCCGGCCCCGCCGCCCCGGTCTCCTCCGGCCACCCGGTCTGCGGGAACAACGTACGGGGATGCTCGTGCAGGGAGATCGTCAGAACCCGCGGATCCTCCCAGAACGCCGCCTGCACCCCGTCCCCGTGGTGCACGTCGACGTCCACGTACGCGACCCGCTCCGCCCCCAGCTCCAGGAGCCGTGCGATCGCCAGCGCCGCGTCGTTGTAGATGCAGAACCCCGAGGCACCACCCGGCATCGCATGGTGCAGCCCGCCCGCGAAGTTCACACCGTGATCGGCGTCCCCCCGCCACACGGCCTCCGCCGCCCCCACCGACTGCCCCGCGATCAACGCGGACACCTCGTGCATCCCGGCGAACGCGGGATCGTCCATCGTCCCCAGCCCGTACGACCCGTCCGCCGCGCGCGGATCCGCCGACGCGGCCTTCACCGCCTCGATGTAGTCCTGCCGGTGGACCAGCCGCAGCGTCGACTCACCGGCGGGTTTCGCCGCGACGACGTCCACCTCCCGGTCGAGCCCGAAGGCCCCCACCAGTCGCCGGGTCAGCTCCAGCCGGACCGGATCCATCGGATGGTCCCGGCCGAAGTCATAGCCCGTTACTGCCTCGTCCCACATCAGCTGTGCGCGGCCGCTCATGCCCGCCACCGTATCGGTCCGGTTGAGTCTCGAACGACCTGGCGTACACCAACGTCACCAGCACCAACACCATGGGCACGAGCATCGCCCCGCGATAGCTCCAGGCGTCCCCCAGCGCCCCCACCAACGGCGAACCGACGAGGAAACCCACGTAGTTGAAGATGTTCAGCCGCGCGATGGCCGCGTCCGACGCCCCCGGGAAGAGCCGTCCCGCGGCCGCGAAGGTCTGCGGCACCAGCACGCACAGCCCCAGACCCAGCAGGGTGAACCCCAGCATCCCCACCCACGCACCCGGAGCGGCGGCGACCACCGCGAACCCCAGCGCCGCCACCAGCGCCCCCAGCCGTACGACGACCGCGGCCCCGAACCGCCGCACCCCGAAGTCCCCGATGGTCCGTCCCAGCAGCGTGGTCACCATGTACACGTTGTACGGGACGGTCGCGAGCTGCTCCGAACTCCCCAGCGTGTCCTGCAAGTACTTCGCGCTCCAGTTGGAGACGGTGGAGTCCCCGATGTACGCGAACGACATCACCAGGCACAGCGGCAGCAGCAGCTTGAAGACGACTCCCCCGCCGCTGCGCTGCTCCTCCCCGCCGTCGTCCACCGGCCCCGGGGCCCCGTCGACGTACCACCGGCTGCCGAGCAGGGCCGCCGGCAGCAGCACCGCCACGACCGGCAGGTACGACACCCACAGCGCCAGATGCCAGTGCGCCCCCACCCAGGCCAGCGAGGCCCCGACGATACCGCCCAGGCTGTACGCCGCATGGAAGCTGAGCATGATGCTGCGCCCGTACGTCCGCTGCAGGCTCACCCCGAGCATGTTCATCGAGGCGTCCAGCGCCCCGACCGCCAGCCCGAAGCACGCCAGGGCCGCCCCCAGCTCGGCCATCTGCCCGCCCGCCCCCACACCCAGCAGCGCCAGCAGCACCACCGGCTGGGACCACCGCAGCAGTCGGCTGGGCCGTATGCGCCGCACCAGCTGCTCCGTGGTCACGCTGCCGACCCCGGCGAGGATCGGCACCGCGGCCAGGAAGACGGGAAGCAAGCCGTCGGAGACGCCGTACCGGTCCTGGATCGCCGGGATGCGCGTCACCAGCAGCGCGAACGTGGCACCCTGCGCGAAGAAGCTGAACGCCAGCGAGGCCCTGCCGCGCCGCAGCACATCTGTCATGGCGGCGAGCGTAGGGCCCCGGCGTACCGGTGGGTAGATCAAGCCAAAGATGAATTTCACTCAGCTCTGCGCGCGGGCGCTCAGCTGACCAGAGCGAGCTCGCGCTTCCCGGCCGCGTTCGCCGCCTCGCCCCGCACCAGGGCCTCCATCGGCCCGGCGCCGAGCGCACCGCCCACGACGATGCCGATGAGGACCGCGACGGCCATGATGACTCCGCCCAGCCACACCATGGTGTCCACGGGGAGCGTGTAGGCGCCCACGATCCGCACGACGCACTCGGCGAGCAGCGCCGCGCCCCAGACGATCGAGAAGGCCCGCTCCTTGCGCAGGAAGTCCGCCGAGCCGGCCGCGGCGCCCGACGCCAGCCGCTGCCAGGCGGCCTCCTTGGCGGCGTCGCCCTTCACGAGGAACGGCTTCAGGCCCGCGGTCATCATGGGCTTGCCGAGCAGCACGGAGACCAGGATCCCGACCGCGACCGTGCTGCTGACCGCGCTGTCCTTGGCGAGCATCAGCCGCGGGTCGCCGGAGACGAAGCTGAGCAGCAGCGAGACGACGTTCACCACCAGGATGAGCCCGGCGAGACCGTTGGTCTTCCGTTCCCTGACCGTGCTCCACAGGGTCCGCAGGGCCGGCACCACGCTGCTCCAGGCGAGCGCCCCGAACGTGCTCATCCCGAAGGCGTCCTTGAAGAGGTAGTACGACCCGAGAGGCACCGCGACATCCACGATCAGCGGGAGGAAGGGCTTCTGCTTGCTCGTCTTCGTCGTCATGCCCTCAGCTTCGCCGAGTGGGCAGGTACCGCGGTAGAAACGATCGTCCAGCGCTCGGCATGACATCTGTCAGGCCAGCAGGGAGGTCAACTCATCCATGTCGGAGAACAGTTGATCGGCGTCCGCGAGCTTCGCCGGAGGGGTCATCGCGGTGAACCCGTACACCTCCATCCCGGCCGCCCTGGCTGCCTGGACCCCCAGCGGACTGTCCTCGACGACCGCGCACCGCTCCGGGGCGACCCCCATCCGGTCGGCCGCGTGGAGGAACAGGTCGGGGGCCGGCTTGCCCCGTCCCACATCCTGCGAGCTGAAGATCCGGGACGCGTCGAACCACCGGTCGAGCCCCGTCGTCCGGTGTCCCACCCGGATCCGCTCATGGCTCCCGGAGGACGCCACGCAGTACGGCACTCCGTCCGCGGCCAGCTTCTCCAGTACGCCGCTCGCGCCGGCCACCGGCTTCAACTCGCGCTCGAACGCGGCGAACACGCGCGCGTGGAAGACGTCGTCGAAGTCGTCCGGCAGCCGCTGACCCGTGCGCTCCATGACCAGTTCGTGGATCCGGTGCATCGCCGAGCCCATGTAGTCGCGGATGGAGTCCTCGTACGTCGTCGGATGCCCGAGCTCGGTGAGGTAGGCGGCCAGGAGCCGGTTGGAGATGGGCTCACTGTCGACGAGGACGCCGTCGTTGTCGAAGATGATCAGGTCATAGCGCATAGCCAGACCCTAAACGCAGAAAACCCCCGCACCGTGTGGTGCGGGGGTTTTCCCAAGAATTGTTCGGCGGTGTCCTACTCTCCCACAGGGTCCCCCCTGCAGTACCA
>NZ_JBSFIK010000010.1:0-18523 GCF_053597535.1 Streptomyces sp. NPDC001348
GCAGCGTCGCACCGACATCGGACGTACGCGTCGTCGTCATCGACTGCACCGACACCGGCGCGTCCCCGCCGACCGCCACGGTTCCGACCTGGATCTGCCGGCTCTTCCGGCGCTCGGCGAGCTTGGTCGGAACGGACGGCATGCCGAGAGAAATCGCAGTCATCTGCTGTGCAACCCCAAGTCGTGGATCATGATCCGGTCCCGTTCAGGCAGCGGGCTCCGGGATTCGAGATTACGGCACCGTCGAACGCGCCAGCACATCCCACCCGGAAACCCACTCGTTAGGAGGCGGCCCGGATCTCCCCCCGCTCTCGGCTTCGCTCGAGCGGGGGGACCCGTGCTCCGGGCCGCCGGGAAACGCTGCGTGCCTAGGAGATTTTCACCGGGTTAACCACGTCCGCGATCAGGACCAGGATCGTGAAGCAGACGAAGATCCCGGCCACCACGTAGGCCACCGGCATCAGCTTCGCCACGTCGAACGGGCCCGGGTCCGGCCGGCGCAGCACCTTCGCCAGGTGCCGGCGCAGCGACTCCCACAGGGCGCCCGCGATGTGGCCGCCGTCGAGCGGGAGCAGCGGGAGCATGTTGAACAGGAACAGGGAGAGGTTGAAGCCGGCGACCAGCATGACGAACATCGCCAGCTGCTGGGTGGGCGGGATGTCGAGGGTGAAGATCTCACCGCCGACGCGGGCCGCGCCGACCACGCCCATCGGGGAGTCGGGCTGACGGGGGGCGTCGTTGAAGGCGGCGTTCCAGAGAGCGGGGATCTTGCCGGGGAGCGCGGCGATGGAGTCCACGGCCTCGCCGAGGCGGTCGCCCATCCAGGTCACCGACTCGCCGAAGTCCTGGCGCACGACACCGTTGGCGGCGCTGAAGCCGAGGAAGCCGGCCTTGGTGTAGCCGTTGACGATCTGCCCGTGGGAGTCCTTCTTCGCCACCTGGTTCTCGACGAGCGTCGCCTTCAGGGCGACCTCGTGGCCTCCCCGCTCGACCACGATGGGCACGGTCTTGCCGGGGTTGGCCCGGATCAGGTCGGAGAGCTTGTTCCAGCTGTCCGTCCTGGCCCCGTCGAAGGAGACGATCTTGTCGCCGGCCCGCAGGCCCGCGGCGGCGGCCGGGGAGACGGGGTCGGACTTCTTGCAGGTGTCACGGTTCTGCGTCTGGGAGATCACGCACTTGGAGACCGAGCTGACGGTGGTGGTCTGCTGGGTGATGCCGAAGCCCATCAGCACCGTGAGGAACAGGACCACCGCGAGGATCAGGTTCATGAAGGGGCCCGCGAACATCACGATGACCCGCTTCCACGGGGCACGCGTGTAGAACAGGCGGGTCTCGTCGCCCGGCTGGAGCTCCTCGTAGGCGGCCGAGCGGGCGTCCTCGATCATGCCGCGCCACGGCGAGGTGGAGCGCGCGGTGATCCGGCCGTCGTCGCCGGGCGGGAACATGCCGATCATACGGATGTAGCCGCCCATGGGGATCGCCTTGAACCCGTACTCCGTCTCGCCCTTCCTGCGCGACCAGACGGTGGGGCCGAAGCCGACCATGTACTGCGGCACACGGATACCGAAGAGCTTGGCGGTGGAGAGGTGTCCCAGCTCGTGCCAGGCGATGGAGACCAGCAGCCCGAGCGCGAAGACGCCTATGCCGAGGATGAACATCAGGGTCGTCATGCACGCGCCTCCGCGGTCGCCGTCTGCGCTGTCAGTTCCCGGGCCCGGGCCCGTGCCCAGGTCTCCGCCTCGAGGACGTCCGACACCGTGAGCGAGGTTCCCGTCCGGGGGGTGCCGTGCTCCTCCACCACCCTGGTGACGGTCTCCATGATCCCGTTGAACGGCAGCGCACCGGTACGGAACGCCTCCACGCACTCCTCGTTGGCCGCATTGAACACCGCCGGGGCCGTGCCCGCGAGCTCTCCCACGCGGCGCGCCAGGTTCACCGAGGGGAAGGCGTCGTTGTCGAGCGGGAAGAACTCCCAGGTGGAGGCCTTGCTCCAGTCGAAGGTGGGCGCCGCGTCGGGCACCCGTTCGGGCCAGCCGAGGCCGATGGCGATCGGCCCGCGCATGTCCGGGGGCGTCGCCTGGGCCAGTGTCGATCCGTCCGTGAACTCAACCATCGAGTGGACATACGACTGGGGATGCACGACCACCTCAATGCGGTCGAAGGGAATGTCGTAGAGGAGGTGCGCCTCGATGACCTCCAGGCCCTTGTTCACCAGCGTCGCGGAGTTGATCGTGATCACCGGGCCCATGGCCCAGGTGGGGTGCGCGAGGGCGTCCTCGACCGTGACATCGGCCAGCTGTTCCTTCGTGCGGCCGCGGAAGGGGCCGCCGGAGGCGGTGACGACCAGCTTGCGCACGTCGGCCCTCGTCCCGGCGGCCAGTGCCTGGAAGAGCGCGGCGTGCTCGGAGTCGACGGGGATGATCTGGCCCGGCTTGGCGAGCGCCTTGACCAGCGGGCCGCCGACGATGAGCGACTCCTTGTTGGCGAGCGCGAGGGTGCGGCCGGCTTCCAGGGCGGCGAGGGTGGGCGCCAGGCCGATGGAGCCGGTGATGCCGTTCAGCACGGTGTGGCAGTCGGATGCGGCGACGTGGGTGGCGGCGTCCGGCCCGGCGAGGATCTCGGGCAGCGGTTCCCCCGCGCCGTACCGGGCGCCGAGCGCCTCGCGCAGTGCCGGTACGACGTCCTCGCGGGCGACCGCGACGGTCCGCACCCGCAGCCGGTGCGCCTGCTCGGCGAGGAGGGTCACCCGGCCGCCGTTCGCGGACAGGGCGGTCACCCGGAAGCGGTCGGGGTTGCGCAGCACCAGGTCGATGGCCTGGGTGCCGATCGATCCGGTGGAGCCGAGAAGCACCACGTCCTTCGGACCGTCTCCCGCGAGAGGGTCGTGGACGAGGTGCGGGTCGGCGAGGGGCGCCGGACTGGCGGGACTGTCGGTCATCCCTCCATTGTTGCCGCAACCGGCGGCCCGCAGGACAGCGCGTCCCTCGGGTGGGTGTCTTATCAGCTCTCATCGCCGGATGGATCGAAATCCCCTTTGTGAAGTACTAGTGAAGATCCTGTGATAACACTTCTTGTCTGGCCGGGCGGCGACATGGAGCCGTCCGGCCGTGGACGACACCTTGGGGGGATTCTCCATGCGCATACGCGCCGCTCTGCCCGCGCTCGCGGGCGCCGCCGTGCTCGCCGGCACCCTGCTCAGCACGCCCGCCGAAGCCGCCGGCGGGGTGAGCATCTACCACGTCTGGTTCGACAGCCCCGGCTCGGACGACCGTTCCAACGCCAGCCTCAACGCCGAGTGGGTGCAGATCAAGAACACCAGCGGCTCGGCGATCTCCCTCGACGGCTGGATCCTCAAGGACGCCTCGAACCACAAGTACGTGTTCCCGAACGTCAGGATCGGCGCGGGCAAGACCATGAAGGTCCACACCGGCCGAGGCTCGGACACCGCGTCGAACAAGTACCAGGACCGCCGTGCCTACGTCTGGAACAACACCAGCGACACGGCCACGCTGACCAAGGCGAGCGGCACCAAGGTCGACTCCTGTTCCTGGACGACGCGGGACCCGAGCGACAAGTACTGCTGACCCGTCGCGTCCGGCGGGTCAGCTCGGCGTCCGGCGGGTCATCTCACCGGACGGTGCACGTTCTCCCGCCGGGACGGTCCGGGGGTCGCGTCGGCGATCCACGGGCCGTCCCCGGACGGGTCGACGACTCCGTGCTCCAGCCACTCATAGGCACCGCCGAGGACGCCCTTGACCACCTTGCGGTCGATGTCGTCGGTGTTGTTCCAGAGCCGGCCGAAGAGCTCCTCGACCCGGATGCGGGACTGGCGGCAGAAGGCGTCGGCGAGCTGATAGGCCTCGCGGCCGTGGTCGCCCTGGCTGCGCAGAAGCTCCGCCCGGACGCAGGCCGCGCTCATCGCGAACAGCTCGGCGCCGATGTCCACGATCCGGCCTAGGAAGCCCTGCTTGGTCTCCATCCGGCCCTGCCAGCGGGACATGGCGTAGAAGGTGGACCGGGCGAGCTTTCGGGCGTGCCGCTCGACGTAGCGCAGATGGCCGGAGAGGTCCACCTCGTGCTTGAACTCGCCGTACGAGGAGGGAAGCTGCCCCGGGCCCGCGACCAGCTTCGGCAGCCACTTGGCGTAGAAGACGCCGGCGTTCGCGCCCGCCCTGGCCTTGTCCGAGAGGGTCTTGTCGGGGTCGATGAGGTCACCGGCGACCGACAGGTGGGCGTCGACGGCCTCGCGCGCGATCAGCAGGTGCATGATCTCGGTGGAGCCCTCGAAGATCCGGTTGATGCGCAGGTCGCGCAGGATCTGCTCGGCGGGAACGGCGCGCTCGCCGCGGGCCGCGAGCGACGCGGCCGTCTCGAAACCGCGGCCGCCGCGGATCTGGACCAGTTCGTCGGCCATCAGCCAGGCCATCTCGGAGCCGTACAGCTTGGCGAGGGCGGCCTCGATGCGGATGTCGTTGCGGTTCTCGTCGGCCATCTGGCTGGACAGGTCCAGCACGGCCTCCAGGGCGAAGGTGGTGGCCGCGATGAAGCTGATCTTGGAGCCGACCGCCTCGTGCAGCGCGACCGGCTTGCCCCACTGCTCGCGGGCCGCCGACCACTCGCGGGCGATCTTCAGGCACCACTTGCCGGCGCCGGCGCACATCGCGGGCAGCGACAGACGGCCGGTGTTCAGAGTGGTCAGGGCGATCTTCAGCCCCGCCCCCTCCTCGCCGATGCGGTTGGCGGCGGGGACGCGCACCCGGTGGAAGCGGGTGACGCCGTTCTCGATGCCGCGCAGGCCCATGAAGGCGTTGCGGTTCTCGACCGTGACGCCCTCCGAGGCGGCCTCGACCACGAACGCGGTGATCCCGCCCCTGTGCCCCTCGGACTTCGGCACGCGGGCCATGACGACGAGCAGGTCGGCGACGACCCCGTTGGTGGTCCAGAGCTTCACGCCGTCGAGGACGTAGTCTCCCCCACTCTCGGCTCCGCTCGAGCGGGAGGTGCCCCCATCGTCGGGGACTGCCGTGGTGGCCAGCCGGGCGGGGTCGGAGCCGACGTCCGGCTCGGTGAGGAGGAAGGCGGAGATGTCGGTGCGGGCGCAGCGGGGCAGGAAGGTGTCCTTCTGCTCCTGGGTGCCGAACAGCTTCAGGGGCTGCGGGACGCCGATCGACTGGTGGGCCGACAGCAGGGCGCCGACCGCGGGGCTCGCGGAGCCGGCCAGGGCGAGGGCCTTGTTGTAGTAGACCTGGGTCAGGCCGAGGCCGCCGTACTTGGTGTCGATCTTCATGCCGAGTGCGCCGAGCTCCTTGAGCCCGTCGATGACCTCGTCCGGGATCTGCGCGTCCCGCTCGATCCGGGCGCCGTCGATCTTCGTCTCGCAGAAGTCCCGCAGTTTGGCGAGGAACTCCTCGCCGCGCTGGGCGTCCTCGTCGGCGGGGAGCGGGTGCGGGTGGATCAGGTCGAGCCGGAAGCGGCCGAGGAACAGTTCCTTGGCGAAGCTCGGCTTGCGCCAGTCCTGTTCCCGGGCGGCCTCGGCCACCTGGCGGGCCTCGCGTTCCGTGACGGTGGGTTTCTTGGTGGTGGGGGCGGACATGAGGCTCACCTCGCCGCGAAGAGGGATGATTGCGGACCGTTCGTTACCGACCAGTGCTACTGGATCGTTGGTACCCGAAACGGGCCACCCCCACCAGTCCTGGCGCGTCCGTTCGGCCCAAACCCCTGCCTCGCGGCTCCGCCGGTCCGGCGCATCCGGCCGGTCCGGCCGCTGTTTCCCTCGCGGGGGTTGCCGGCGTCGGGCGTCCCGGCGGCCCGTCTCCTCGCCCCCGCCGCCCCTGCCCTCCCCTCCCTCAGGGGCTCCGTCCCTTCGCCCCCACCAGGGCCAAGCCCCCGGACCCCCGGCCGGTCGCGCGCCTCGGACCTCCGTGGGACTTCCGCCGGCGTGGGGGGCTGCCCGCGGCGGGGGCGCGGGACTCGGCCCCCGCAACCCGCGGTGGGCGGCCGCGCCCGCTGGGCGCCCCGCGCTCCGTCGGAGGTGCGGTCCGGGTGTTGCGCCGGGGGTTCTTCAGGGGGACGGTTCGTGTACCGCCTCCGTGCGGTCGTCGCCCGGCCGAAAGGTTGCCGTACCGCCGCCCGCGCACCCTCCCCGCATCGGCCACAAATCGGTGTCGAAGCGCTTCGACGGACTATGGACACCCACTCCCGCTGAAGCTACTGTCGGTACACCCTCACTTGCCCTTGTCAACCACGCGCACTGTCGAAGCGCTTCACAAAGCTTGGAGAGCTGGATGGTCACCCTCGCCGAGGTCGCCCAGCACGCCGGAGTCTCGGCGAGCACGGTGAGCTATGTCCTCAGCGGCAAGCGGTCCATCTCCGCCACCACCCGGCAGCGGGTCGAGCAGAGCATCCGGGAGCTCGGGTACCACCCGAACGCGGGCGCCCGCGCCCTGGCCAGCAACAGGTCGAACATCATCGCCCTGATGATCCCGCTGCGCACCGACATGTACGTACCGGTGATGATGGAGATCGCCATCGCGGTGGCCACCACCGCCCGTACGCACGGCTACGACGTCCTGCTGCTCACCGGCGAGGAGGGCCCCGACGCGGTGCGCCGGGTCACCGGCAGCGGACTGGCCGACGCGATGATCCTGATGGACGTCGAGCTGGAGGACGAGCGGCTGCCGCTGCTGCGCCAGACCGACCAGCCCTGCGTCCTCATCGGCCTGCCCGCCGACACCTCCGGCCTGACCTGCGTCGACCTGGACTTCGCGGCGACCGGCGCACTGTGCCTGGAGCATCTGGCGAAGCTCGGCCACCGTGATGTCGCGGTCATCGGCGAGGCCCCCGCGGTCTACGAACGGCACACCGGTTTCGCCGAGCGCACCCTCGACGGCCTGCGCACCCGGGCCCGGGAGCTGGGCGTGCGCACGCTGCACCGCCCGTGCGAGGGCGGGTACGACGCGATGGCCGTCACCCTCGCCCGCATCCTCGACGAGCGCCCCGGCACCACCGGGTTCGTGGTGCAGAACGAGTCCGCCGTCGAGCCGCTGCTCGCCCTGCTGCGCCAGCAGGGCCGGGCGGTGCCCGAGGACGTGTCGGTGGTCGGGATCTGCCCGGAGCAGGTCGCCGTCCAGGCCTCCGTGCGCCTGACGTCGGTCGCCATCCCCGCGCAGGAGATGGGCCGGTACGCCGTGGAGCACCTGGTGGCCAAGCTCGACGGCCGCGGCAGCGACGAAGTCGTGCTGATCCCACCCGAGTTGACCGCCCGGGCCAGCTCGGGCCCCGCGCCGTCCGGTTCCTGATCCACCGGAGTTCCCCGCAACGTCCCTCCCGGGGCACCCCCATGCCCGCATGCCCGCATGCCCGTCCGCACCCCAGGAGCCAGCCTGTGAACCAGCCTGCCGAAAACCAGCCTGCCGCAGCGCGGCCCAAGGTCAGCCTCGCGCAGTCCTCCCCCACCGTCGGCACGTTCCGCGAGCGGGACGGGGCGCTGGAGTGGAGTGGCCGCCAGGAGACGGTGCGCATCGAGCCCTGGGGCCCGGACGCGGTCCGGGTACGTGCCCGGCTGGGCGGCCCCGTGCTCGACGCGCTGCCGGGCGCCCTGCTCCCGGCGCCGCCCGCCACCGGGAGCACCGTGAAGACCGGGGACGGGGAGGCCCGCCTGACGGTCGGCGCGCTGACCGTGGAGGTCAGCGCCGAGGGCCTGATCCGGTTCCTGCGCACGGACGACCTGTCCGAGCTGCTGGCCGAGGAGCGCGCCCACTTCTGGTGGCCGGGCTCCCGCCTGTACACGGCGGTCGGCAACGGCCACCACCGCCTCGAGCAGCGCTTCGCCGCCTACGAGGACGAGAAGCTGTTCGGCCTGGGCCAGCACCAGCACGGCCGTCTCGACCAGAAGGGCCTGGTCCTCGATCTGGTGCAGCGCAACGCCGAGGTCGGCATCCCGGTGCTGTCCTCGAGCCGCGGCTACACCCTGCTGTGGAACAACCCGGCGATCGGCCGGGTGGAGCTGGCGCACAACGGCACCCGCTGGGTGGCGGACTCCGCCCGCCAGATCGACTACTGGATCACCGCGGGCACCCCGGCCGACGGCCAGCGCCGCTACAGCGCGGTGACCGGCCGTACACCGATGCTCCCGGAGTGGGCGGCGGGCTTCTGGCAGTGCAAGCTGCGCTACCGCACCCAGGACGAACTCCTCGCCGTGGCAAGGGAGTACAAGCGCCGGGGTCTGCCGCTGTCGGCGATCGTCTGCGACTTCTTCCACTGGACCCACCTGGGCGAGTGGAAGTTCGACCCGAAGGAGTGGCCGGACCCGGCGGCGATGGTCCGCGAACTGGCGGAGATGGGCGTCAAGCTGGTGGTGTCCGTGTGGCCGTCGGTGTCCCCGCTGTCGGAGAACCACCCGGTGATGGAGCAGCGCGGCTACTTCATCGGCACCCAGTACGGTCCGATGGCGCACGCCGACTGGCCGGACAAGGAGGTGGCCTCCACCGTCCAGGTGGCCTTCTACGACGCCACCAACCCCGAGGCCCGGGAGTTCGTGTGGTCGAAGGTCCGCGACAACTACCTGGTCCCGTACGGCATCACGGCCTTCTGGCTGGACGCCTGCGAGCCCGAGCTGAAGCCGGGCTTCGCGGAGAACCTGCGCTACTGGGCGGGCCCCGGCCTGGAGGTCGGCAACATCTACCCGGCCGAGAACGCCCGCGCCTTCCACGAGGGCCTGCTGGCCTCCGGCGAGGACGAGGTGATCACCCTCAACCGCTCGGCGTGGGCGGGCAGTCAGCGCTACGGTGCCGCCCTGTGGTCAGGTGACATCGGCACCGACTTCCCGACCCTGCGCCGTCAGATCGCGGCCGGCCTCAACACGGCCCTGTCCGGCATCCCCTGGTGGAACACCGACATCGGCGGCTTCCACGGCGGCGACCCGGACGACCCGGCGTACCGGGAGGTGATGGTCCGCTGGTTCCAGTTCGGGGCGCTGTCCCCGCTGATGCGCCTGCACGGGTTCCGCGACCCGGGCATGGAACTGGGGCCGGAGATGACCGGCGGCCCGAACGAGGTGTGGTCGTACGGGGAGGAGTCCGGCGCGATCCTGGAACGGTACCTGCGGCTGCGCGAGCGCCTGAAGCCTTACGTCCTGCGGGTCATGAGGGAGGCCCACGAGGAGGGGCTGCCGGTGATGCGGCCGCTGTTCCTGGAGTTCCCGGACGACGAGCCGGCCTGGTCGGTGGACGACGCCTACCTCCTCGGCCGGGACCTGCTCGTCGCCCCGGTGCTGACGGCCGGCGCCACGGCCCGCTCGACGTACCTCCCGGCTGGCGCCCGCTGGACGGACGCGTGGACCGGTGAGTCGTACGACGGCGGCACGACCGTGACGGTCGACGCCCCGCTGGACCGCATCCCGCTGTTCCTGCGGGACGGGGCGACACTGCCGATCCTGGAGCAGGAGCAGGAGCAGGAGCAGGAGCAGGAGCAGGAGCAGGCGTAGCGGGCTCCGAAGCGGAATTGTCTCAACTCCGTTGGGTCGCACGGTGGTTACCGGGGGTAGGTTCGCTGCCCCCGGTCCCCCGCGATAGGAGTCCGCCCCCGTGTCCTCCGGTCCCCTCGCCCTCGGTCTGGCGAATCTGCTGCTCCGGCCCAGCGCCCGCTCCCGCCGTACGCCCGACCGGGCGTTCGACCGACTGCTGGCCGAGGCCGGGCAGGCGGACGGCGACGAGCGGTTCGTCGCCGACTTCCGGTACCTGCTGCGATGTTGGGCGCAGGCGGAGGACCTCACGCCGGTGGGCTGGCTGTCCGCGCGGGGACACGTCGGCAGACACCTCGCCGCCCGCGCCCGGATCCGGCGGCTGATCGCCGAGCATCCGGCTATCGAGGACGAGCCCGTCGAACGGCCGGTTTTCGTCGTGGGCCTGCCCCGCACCGCCACCACGCTCACCCACGGCGTGCTGTCGCTCTCCGGCGAGCACCGCGGCCCGCTGCTCTGGGAGCTGCTCACGCCGGGCCTGTACCGGGGCCCCGGCGAGCGGGACCGGGCGATCACGGCGGCACGCCGGCTGGTGGGCTCCATCGACCTGTTCGCGCCGCACTTCCGCGACATCCACCGTCTGCTCCCCGAGGGCCCCGAGGAGTGCACCTTCGCCCTGCCGCACACCGTGATGCCGCTGTCCCAGGCGCGTGTCCCCGGGTACCGGGCCTGGCACGGCGCGCGGGACTTCGTGCCCGACTACCGCCACCTCAAGCAGGTCTACCAGGTGCTCCAGTACGGGCGCCCCCGCCGCCGCTGGATACTGAAGTCGCCCCTGCACCTGGAGAACCTGGACGCACTGCGCACGGTCTTCCCCGACGCCACGATCGTGTGGACGCACCGCGACCCGGAGACCGTGGTGGCGTCGTTCTGCAGCCTGGTGGAACACGGCATGGCCGTCAGTACCAGCCCTCTCGACCCGCACTGGATCGGCGCGACCTGGCTGGAGCTGCTGAGCCGCAGTGCGGCCCGCGGCCTCGCCTCCCGTGCCGCCATCCCTCCGCAGGCCCTGGTGGACGTGCCCTACTCCTGGCTCGCCGGCGAGCCGGCCACGGGCGCCCCGAAGCTCTACGCGGCCGTCGGTGCCCCGTGGACCGACGCGGAGGCGGCCCGGCTCCCCGCCGTGACCGCCCGCCCCGGGAACGCCCGCCCGCACCGGTACGACCTCGCCCGGTACGGCCTGACCCGCGACGACGTCGCGGCGGCCTTCGCGGACTACAACGCCCTCCGGGCGGAGGTCGACCGGGCCTGACGGATCAGCTGCTGCTGACGCTCTCGCTGTTGGTGGTGAAGTTCAGGCCACCGGACGAGGACGTGATCTCGAAGCCGAACTGCACGTCACCTATGGTCACGTTGCCGAACCAGCCCTTGGTGTCCTTGATCCACTTCAGGACCGGCAGCACGTCGACCGTGCCGGAGGTGGAGTTGGAGGTCCGGACGAACGAGAAGACCTCGTTGGCGCCGTTGTTGCCCTTGTAGACGGTCCAGGTGTGGCCGCCGAGCGTCGCGTTGCCCTGCGAGGTGCCGAGGGGACCGACGGCTCCGGTCTTGTTGACCCAGAGCATGATCTCGTACCGGTGGGCGGTGTCCCAGATGTCGTACGACGTGTTGTACGCGCCGGACGACGGGACCGTGACGTTGTAGTTGCTGGTGAGCGAGGACAGCGAGGTGATCGACTTGTTGACCGCCTTCGTGGCGTTCGGGTAGGACTTGATCCCTCCGGTGTTCGGGTGGTTGGCCCAGACGCCCCAGTTGGTGCCGGAGTTGGCCCAGATGCACTGGCTGCCGGCGCCGGAGCCCCAGATGTCGTTGTAGAGCGTGTAGCCGTTCAGCGTGGTGCTGCCCCACTGGTCGCAGGAGTTCCAGACAGCGGCCGAGGCGGGTGCGGAGGCGAGTCCTACGGTGGCGCCGACGGCCAGCGCGGGGGCCAGTACGGCCATCGTGATCCTGCGCAGCGTGCGAGTTGCCATGGTGTTCCTTCCATGGGTGGGGGGATTGCGCGGGTCACCACGTCCCCAGGGTGAGGACGCGGTCTTCTCCGGCGACCAGGTCGAGCGGCCGCGCGCCGGAGGAAGTCCTGACTTCGATGCGGTGGCTGCGGGTGGGGCGCAGCACCGCGGTGGCCGTTTCGCGGTTCCAGGTGAGGTCGAGCTCGGCCCCGAACCGTGTGCGGACGCCCCTGAGCCGGCCTTCGGGGCAGGCCGCCGGGAGGGCGGGCAGCAGGGCGAGCCGGTCGGGGGTCGACTGCACGAGCATCTCGATCAGCACGGCGGGGAGGGTGTGTGCGGCGTCCGCGTTGTAGACGCGACGGCCGGGGTAGTGCGCGCTCATCAGGGAGGCGTGGAAGAAGTCGCCCTCCAGCACGGCGGCGAGCGCCCGGGCGACGCGGTCGCCGTCGCGGAGCCGGGCCGCGATCAGCGCGTGGTGGAGGTGGCCGTGGGCCGAGTCGTTCTCGGCGCCGCGCAGTTCGAGGGCGCGGTGGGCGGCGGCCGCCGGCCGCGGGGTGTCGTAGGGGTTGATCTCGTCGAGTGGCCAGACGCCGTAGAGGTGGCTGAGGTGACGGTGGTCGTAGCTGTCGTCCAGGCCCGGCCAGGCCCATTCGGCGAGGGCGCCGTCGGCGTTGGTCCGGTGGGAGGGGAGACGCCCGGCGAGGGCGTGCCAGCGGTCGGCTTCGGGGGTCCCCCGGTGGTAGTCGGCCGCCGTCAGCAGGGCGTGCCGGGCCGCCGAGAGGTCCATGGCCGCGTTGATCGCGCCCCAGCTCGCGTTCGCGGGCCGGTTCTCGGGCGAGTAGGAGGGGACGACGACGAGGTGGCCGTCGTCGTCGGTGCGGGTGAGGAAGTCCTCGTAGAAGCGGGCGACCTCGGCGAGGGCGGCCGCGGTGCGCGGGTCGTGTTCGCCTCGGATGTCGTCCTGGTCGACGAGGGGTTTGAGCAGCCAGTCGGCGCCCGCGGTCCACAGGTGCAGCGGGTATTCGCGGCTGAAGTGGTACGCCAGCCCGGACTCGCCGTCGGTGTGCGCGGGGGCGACGGCACCGCGGGCGCCGAAGACGGCCCTGGCGTTCTCCCGCCAGTCGGGCAGTTGCCGCTGGACGAGGCCGGCGAGCGCTTCCGTCACCTCCGGCAGAGCGGCGGCCGGTGCGGAGGCGGTCTGGAGGTTGAGGTTGGCGTCGTTGGTGAACGCCCCGGACCAGGCGGTGTCCCAGTCGCCGGTCCACAGTCCGGTGAGCCGGGGCGGGTTCATGCCGGAGGCGGACAGCAGGTGGTAGCGGCCGGCCGCGAAGAGACGTTCCAGGAGCGCGGTGCTGTGCGGGCGCTCCAGCAGCGCCGAGCCGGGCAGCGCGCGTTCGGCGGGGTCGGCGGCGAGGTCGAGGGTGACCCGGTCGTGGGCGGTGCGGTGCAGGGGGAGGTGGCGGGCGAGGAGGGCGTCGTGGGACCGCCCGCCCCACCGGTCCCTGAGCTCCTGGGCCTCCGCCGCGGCGTCCGGCTCACCCGTGTGGCGGCGGACCCGGGTGAGGAGCAGGACCGATGCGGCGCCCGTGACCCGTACGCCGTGCGGGGCGAGTGCCGTGGTGCCTCCCGTGACGACGACGAGGGTCAGTCCCGTGTAGGCCCGGTCGCTGTCCGGGTAGCGGACGCGCAGGGTGAGCAGGGCGCCCTCGGCGGTGAGGAGTGCCCCGTGGTCGACGCCCAGTCCGTCGGGCGTGTTGGGCAGGCGGGGGTCGAGGCCGATGTCGAGCGTGGGACCGGGCGCCGTGACGGACTGGACGATGATGTCGTCGGCGCGGGAGACGAAGACGCGGCTGGTCCGGTCCCCGTGGGCGGCGGTCGTCTCGCCGGTGGTGAAGTCCACGGAGCGCCGGTAGCCGGGGTGGTCGTCGGTTCTCCCGCCGGGGGACCGCCGCAGCCGGGTCTGGAAGGCGGGGTGGAAGGGCTGCACCCACTGCAGTGGGCGGCCGTCGGTGAAGTCCTCGGCCGCGGTGAGGTCGCCGGCCAGCAACCTCTCCTGCAGGGCGGGGAGTTTTGCGGCGAGCCGGGGCGGGCGGGCGTGTTCGCCCCCGTTGGGGCGGACCAGGGTGTGATGGGTGACGATGACCCGGTCGTCGTCCGTGTCGCCGAACACCAGGGCGCCGTGGTGGCCGTTGCCGCTCAGGAAGCCGTCCTCCCAGCGGGCGGCCGGGAGGGGTTCCCAGGTTCCGTGCACGGGTTCGTGGGTCATGTCCGGAGTACCGCCGCTCCGTAGCGTCCGAGGGTGATCCGGTCGCTGATCGCCCCACCGGTGAGCAGGTCGTGATGGGTGCCGGGCACCTCGACGGTCACCGGGTCACGCCGGTGGTTGAGCAGGAACAGCGACTCCCCGCGCCGCACGGCCTCGACCCCTTCGGGCAGCCCGTCGAGCGCCGGGCGGACCCCGGCCCCACCGGTGATCCGGGCGAGCAGGGCACGCAGCGCCTCCGGCTCCGGGAGGGTGGAGACGTACCAGGCGCGGCCCCTGCGCAGCACGGCCGGGAGTCCGTCGAGTTCGCCGCCCTTGTACGGGATGGTCTCGTCGGCGGTGCCGGCGGCCTCGATCTCCTCCGACCACAGCGTCCCCCGGAAGCCCTCGCACTCGACGCTCTCCCCCGGGTCCAGCGGCCACCACTCGTGCAGCGTGCGGATGCCGAACAGTTCCCGCAGCCGGGCGTCCATGCCGCCGGGGCGCACCCGGTCGTCCTCGTCGGCGACCGCGGTGTGGAAGCCGCAGACGAGGGTGCCGCCGCCGTGGACGTAGCCGAGGAGATTGTCGATCGCCGTGTCCGTGAGGAGGTAGAGCTGCGGCAGAGCGACGAACTTGTAGGCGGACAGGTCGTGCTCGGGATGGGCGAAGTCCGTGGTGAGGCGGGACTCCCACAGGGCGCGGTGCCAGGCGTGGAGGACGGTCGGCTGGTCGACCTCGGTGGACGGGCGGCCGTCCTGGGCGCCGGCCCACCAGGCGTGCCAGTCGTGCAGGATCGCGACGTCCGCCCGGACGGCGGTGCCGGTCACGTACCCGCCGATGCGGGCGAGGTCGGCGCCGAGTCGCTTGACCTCCTGGAAGGTACGGCCCTCCTCTCCCGCGTGGCTGACCATCCCGGAGTGGAACTTCTCCGCTCCCTGCCGGGACTGGCGCCACTGGAAGTAGCAGACGGCGTCCGCGCCGCGGGCGACGGCCTGCAGGGACCACAGCCGGTTGAGTCCCCTGGGCTTCGGGTGGTTCACGCCCCGCCAGTTGACCGGGCCCGTCGCCTGTTCCATGAGCATCCAGGGGCCGCGGGCCTGCGAGCGGGTCATGTCCTGCACCAGTGCGCCGTGCTGGGCGCCGAGCGGGTCGCGCGGGTCGGGGTAGAGGTCGACGGAGACGACGTCCTCCTCCTCGGCCCAGCGCCACGCGTCCTGCCCGGACCACAGCGGCATGAAGTTGGTGGTGACCGGGATGTGCGGGGTGTGCCGGCGGACGATGTCCCGCTCGGCGAGGTAGCACTCCAGGAGCATGTCGGAGGTGAAGCGCCGGAAGTCCAGCACCTGGGTGGGATTCTTCATGTAGTGGGGCTGCCGGGCCGGCAGGATGCCGTCCCAGCTGTCGTAGCCCTGGCTCCAGAAGGCCGTGCCCCAGGCGGTGTTGAGCGCTTCGAGCGTGCCGTACCGCTGCCGCAGCCAGCGGCGGAAGGCCGCCGCCGCCTCGTCGCCGTGGTCGAAGGTGCAGTACTCGTTGTTGATGTGCCACATCCTGAGGGCCGGGTGGCCGCCGTAGCGGGCGGCGAGGTCCTCGGTGATGGCGGCGGCGTAGCGGCGGTAGGTGGCGCTGGAGTGCGAGAAGTGCTGGCGGCCGCCCCACCACTCGGTGCGGCCGTCCTCGGTGCGGGGCAGGGTGTCGGGGTGCAGCCGGCCCATCCAGGGCGGGGGCGAGGACGTGGGGGTGGCGAGGACGACGCCGATGCCGCTGTCGTGCATCAGGTCCATCAGTGCGTCCAGCCAGCCGAACTCCCTGGCGCCCGGGTGGGGTTCGAGCTTCGCCCAGGAGAAGACTCCGAGGGTCACGGAGTTGACCCCGGCGTCCCGCATCAGGCGGACGTCCTCGGGCCAGGTCTCCCGCGGCCACTGTTCCGGGTTGTAGTCCCCGCCGAAGAGGATCCGCCCTCCGGTGGCGGCACCGAGGTCCGGCATCAGGCGGGCTCCCCGTACTGGATGCCGCGTCCGTTCGTGGCCAGGTAGACACGGCCGTGGACGCGCGGGTCACCGGTGATGGCGTCACCGGTGAAGCCCCACTGGTGGGCGTCGTCGTTGATCCGTACCCAGGTCTTCGCCTCGTCGTCGGAGCGCAGCACCGCGGTGCCGTCGCCGGTGGCGCCGACCTGGTAGACCGCCGGGTAGCCGCCGGCGTCGGCGGCCTTGCCGAACCCGAGGACGTACGAGGCCCGGCAGCCGGTGATCCTGGAGAAGGTGGCGCCGCCGTCGGTGGAGCGGTACAGCCCGTTCCCCTTGGTGCTCAGCCACAGGTCACCGGAGCGGCCGGGCGCGGCGGCCAGCTTGAACTGGCTGTCACCGGACGGCAGCCCGGCGGCCCCCTCGGTGAACGTCAGGCCGCCGTCGGAGCTGGTGTACACCGTGCCCGTGTCGGTGTCGAACGTGTAGAAGCGCGTCGGATCGGCCGGGTCGGCCACCGGTGTGGCACCCTTGGGGAAAGTGGGGATCTCGGCCCAGGTCGCACCGTTGTCCGTCGAGCGCTGCGCCGGGTATTCGGTGCCGTCCCAGTGCACGAAGGTCCACAGCAGCACACTGCCGTCGGCGTTGACGGCGATCGGTCCCGGAGCGTCCTTGGCGAGGGCGGGCTGGGCGGCGAAGGGGGCCCAGGTCTTCCCGCCGTCGTCGGAGAAGGCGCCGTTGCCGTGGTCGCCGAAGCCCGTGCGGACGACGTACGACGGCTTCCTCGCGGCCTGCGCGAGGCCGGTCGCCGTCCCGAACACGGGATCGGTCGCCATGCCGCGGGACGGGGACGCGGTGAGCCGCTCGTGGTGCATCACCCCGATGTCCCCGGACCCGCTGATCAGATGCGCCGTCCCGGTCGGCGGCGAGATCAGCAGGCGTACGGACGTCTCCTCCAGGCCGCGGGTCCGTGGGGCCCAGTGCTTCAGGTCGCGGGTGCCGTAGAGGGTCGCGCCGGTGCCGTAGACGACGTGCCGGGAGTCGTACGGGTCGACGGCGACCGCCTGGATCCACCAGCCGAACTTCGGCTCGTCCGCGCCGAACGTGAGGAAAGGGGTCTCGGAGACGTCGAGTACGGCCCTGTCCTTGAGGGACTCCCAGGTACGGCCCCCGTCCGTGGTGCGGAACAGGGTGTCCACGGCCGACCAGCGGTTGTTGGTGGAGACCACGACGGTGCCGGCCCGGCGGGCGTCGACGGCGACGCCGCCGTACCCGAAGGTGTCCGTACCCTCCGGTTTCACCGGGGTGACGTCGGTCCACGTGTCCTTCGCGGTGTTCAGCCTGTGCACGCTGCCGTCGGTCTGCCCGCCCGGCCCGGGGGCGTCGGCGTACGTCACGTACAGCTCATGGGCGTGCCGGTCGTACGCGGCGCGGATCGGCACGCCGGTGGGTGTGCCGGAGGGCTGCCCGGGGACCGCCTCCCAGGTCGTGCCGTTCGTCGTGCGGTACAGGTTGGCGGTGCTGCCGCCGCCGTCACCCCAGCCGGCGTAGACGGCACGCCCCGCGGCGACCAGGAAGGTGACGCCCTGCCCGGAGGAGCTGGGGGTCGCCGGGAAGCCGCCGGCCGCTGCCCAGGTGGCGCCCCGGTCCGTGGACTTCAGCAGTCCGTCGTGCCGGGTGCCCAGCCACAGGGTGTCGCTGTCGCGAGGGTCGACGAGCAGCCGCTCGCCCGCTCCCCTGCCGTCCTCGTTGGCGCCCAGCTTCACCGACAGGTCGGTGCGGGACCAGGTGGCACCGCGGTCCTCGGAGCGCAGGACGGCGCCGTTGCCCGCCCAGGGCTGGGTGTAGGTGCCGAGGGCGAGGTACAGGCGGCCGGGGTGCGCGGGGTCGACGGCCATGGCCTCGACGCCGAGCAGGTTCCAGTCGTCCCAGCCGATGTGGTCGATCAGCGGGATCCAGCGGGAGCGGTGGTCGTCCCAGCGGTAGGCGCCGCCGATGTCGGTACGGGCGTAGGCGAGGCCGCGGACGGTGGGGTGGAACAGGACGCCGGTGACGAATCCGGTGCCGCCTATCACCGCGTTGCGCCAGCGGTACGCGGGCGGCTGGGCTTCGGCGGCTTGGGCGGATTGGGCGTTGCCCGGGAGCGCGGGGATCGCCGTCAGGGCGGCTGCGGCTGCCGTTCCGGCGAGTACGGCTCGGCGGCTGAGGGGGGAGGCGGGCATGGGGGACCTCGGCGGGTTGAGGACGGGGGGCGGAGTTAAGGGGGCACCGGGGTCGGTGCTGGGCCAGGGGGACGCTCAGCCCGGCGCTTACGGGGTGCCGCTGCGCCCACCCGTGCCGCCCTGGGGGTCCCCCCAGGCCCTTGAGGCACTGGGGGAGGCACGACTGCCCGCAGCTGAGGCATGCGGCAAGTGCAACGCCGTAGGGGCGGGGGGAACTGCGCGACCAGCCACGACGGCGCAGCGGTCGAAAGAAGACAGTCACCCCTACGGCGAGTAGCAGGGCTCGGGGGTCAGCCCTTCACCGCCCCCGTCAGCATCCCCTTCTTGAAGTGCTTCTGGACGAAGGGCGACAGGACAGCGACAGGCAGCAGCGCCATCACCATGACCGCCATCTGGATGGCCAGCGCCGACAACTGACCGGTTCTGATGGCCTGTCCGAGACCGACCGGCTGCTGCTGCCTCTGCACGAGCTGGATCATGACGTTCTGCAGCGGCATCTTGTCCTGGTCGTTCAGGTAGAGCGAGGCGTTGAACCAGGCGCTCCAGTACCCGACGGCGTAGAACAGCGTGATCACCGCGAGGACGGCGCGTGACAGCGGCATGACGATCTGCCAGAGGATCCT
>NZ_JBSFIK010000010.1:18621-44043 GCF_053597535.1 Streptomyces sp. NPDC001348
CGTTGAACCAGGCGCTCCAGTACCCGACGGCGTAGAACAGCGTGATCACCGCGAGGACGGCGCGTGACAGCGGCATGACGATCTGCCAGAGGATCCTGAAGTCACCGGCGCCGTCGATGCGCGCGCTGTCGGTGAGTTCCGGCGAGATCCCCATGAAGAAGCCGCGCAGCACCAGGATGTTGAAGACGCTCACCGCACTCGGCAGGATCAGCGCGAGGTAGGTGTCCGACAGGCCGAGGGACTGCACCAGCAGATAGGTGGGGATGAGGCCGGCGCTGAAGAACATGGTCGCCATCAGCGTCATCAGGATCCAGCGGTGGGCGAGCGAGCCGCTGCGGGACAGGCCGTAGGCGCACAGCACGGACACCGTCATCGAGAACAGCGTGCCGACCAGGGTGACGAGGATGCTGACGATCGTGGCCCGGGTGACCTGGCCGCCGCTGAGCAGCTCCTTGTAGGCGATGAAGGTGATGTCCTTGGGCACGATCACCAGGCCGCCCGCCGCGTCGATGGTCTTGCGCGAGGAGAGGCTGGTGACGACCACGATCCACAGCGGGAAGAGGACCGCCAGGCAGGCGAACGAGAGAACCAGGCCCTTGCCGGCGAGGCCGGCCTTCGAGGGCTCCTCCTCCCACGCCGGACGCTCGGGCGCGGCCCACCGGCTCGGCCTGCTCGCCGGTTCGTCGATGACGGTGGTCACTTCTTGTACACCCCCTGCTCGCCCATGAGATGGGCCACCTTGTTCGCGGCGAGGACCAGTCCGATGCTGACCACGCCCTTGATCAGACCGGCGGCGGCCGCGTAGCCGAAGTCCTGGTTGCGCACGCCGTTCCACCACACGAAGGTGTCGAGGATCTCCCCGGCGTCCGGTCCGACGGCGTCGCGTTGCAGCAGGATCTGTTCGAACCCGACGGTCAGCGCGTCGCCGACGCGCAGCACGAGGAGCAGGGCGATCACCGGACGCAGGGCGGGAAGCGTGACGTGCCACATGCGGCGCCAGCGGCTCGCGCCGTCCATCGCGGCGGCTTCGTAGAGGTCCTGGGGAACCGAGGCCAGCGCGGCGAGGAAGACGATGATCCCCCACCCGGCGTCCTTCCACACGCTCTGCGCGGTCACCAGGAAGGGGAAGGTGTTCGGGTCGGTCATGATGTCGAAGCCGTCGTACCCGTGCTGTCGCAGCAGCTGGGCGAGCATGCCGGCGCCGCCGAACATCTGCTGGAAGACGGCGATGACCAGCACCCAGGAGAAGAAGTGCGGCAGGTAGAGGACGGCCTGCGCGACGGCCCGCACCCGGGGCCGCACCACGCTGTTGATGAGCAGCGCGAGCAGGATCGGGACCGGGAAGAACAGCACGAGCTGGAGGAAGAACAGGATCAGTGTGTTCTGCACGGCGCCCCAGAAGTCGGGGTCCTGGAAGATCCGCTGGAAGTTGTCCAGGCCCACGAAGGGGCTGTGCAGGATGGAGACGATGCCGTTGTCGCTGATGTAGGGGTCGTAGTCCTGGAAGGCGACGACGTTGCCGAGGATCGGCAGGTAGTTGAAGACCACCAGCAGGATGACGGCCGGCAGCGTCATGAGGATCAGGGCGCGGTCGCGTCGGAACCTGAGCCGGAAGTCCCGCTTGCCCGAGCCGCGTCGCTCCCGGGCGCCGGTGGCGTCGGCGGACACCACCGGGGTCTTCGCCGGCGTGCTGGCCTCGGTACCGGTCCGAGGCACCGTGCTGTGGGACACGGCTGTTCTCCTTGCCTCAGAGCCTGGTGGTCAGCTCGCCGCCGAGCCGTTCTCGTCGAGCAGCTTCTTGTACCAGTCGCGCAGCTTGTCCCCGCCCTTCCGCTTCCAGTCGGAGATGGCCTGCTGCATGTCGCTGATCTTCTTGTGGCCGCGGACGATGTCGTCCTCGAGCTGCTCGAAGTTGTCGGCGAGGTTGGTGTAACGGGAGGGCTCGATGATCTGCAGGCCCCAGAACGACGACTTCTTGGTGAAGGAGCCGACCCGCTGCTGCCACTCGACCATTGCCTTGGTGTAGTCGGGGAGGTCGGGGTGCGCGATGGTCGAGCTGTTGAGACTCGCGACCATGGTGAAGGCGTTGTTGACCTCGTTGTTGCCCTTGTCGTTCTTGATGGGCAGACCGTTCTTCAATGTGTAGTGCGTGCCCTCGACGCCGTAGTTGGTCATCATCCACTCCTTGGTGCCGTACGGCGCCGAGGTGACGTTGGCGACCGCCAGCACGTCGCGGATGACGGACTCGGAGGCCTTCTTGCTGACGAAGGTGAAGATGGTGGCCGGATTCGCAGCCCAGAACTTCGGGGTGCCGCCGTCGTGGGCCCACAGGTCCATGCCCCAGACCTTGAAGTCGGGGTTCTGGGTCATCTGGGAGGCCTGTCGCGCGTACCAGTTGGAGATGTCGTCGTTCCAGATCAGGAACTCGCCGGAGGCGAACAAGGGGGTCGGATCACCGATCTGGCTCTTGCCCAGCCTGAACTGCGGGTGGACGTAGCCGGCGGCCATCAGCTTGCGCGTCCACTCCAGCGCTTCCAGGTACTCCGGGGTCTCGATGCGGTTGATCATCTTGCCGTCGACCACGGTCCAGCCGAGCGACTTCTCCCCGCCGCTGATCACGCCGAAGGTGTTGAACGCGGTCCACTTCATGTCACCGCAGGCCCACCGCTTGGACTTGGGACTGGTGATCTCCTTGCACAGGGCCGTGAACTCGTCGGCCGACTTCGGGACCTTGTACCCCTCCTTGTCGAAGATGTCCTGACGGTAGAGGGGCACGATGTTCTGGACGTACGGGGCCGGCATCGGCAGCCCCAGCAGCTTGCCGCCGAAGATGGAGCGCTGCCAGGCGTCACTGGGGATCGCCGCGAGGTTCGTGTACTCCTTGACCTTGTCCCCCGACAGGTAGGGGCCCAGGTCCGCGAACTTGCCGGTGATGGCGCTGGGTATCCGGCCGGTCATGTTCCAGCCGGGAATCACCACCGCGTCCGGGATGTCGCTGGAGGCGAGGACCGCGCCGAGCTTCTGGTCGTAGGTGTTGCCGTCCTGGTTCCGCCACTGGACGTCAACGCCGGTCAGGTCGTTCATCGACGCGTAGTAGGCGTTGTTCTGCTTGGGCGGCGAACCCCAGTACGGCGCCATGACGGTGACCTTGCCACCCTTGCCGAGCTTCTTCGACACCGAGGTCTTGAGGGTGTCGATGTCGAGCTTGGCGGTGAAGCCCATCGCCGAGCCGTTCCTGGACGGGATGTCCGGCTGCACCGCGCCGCTGGCGACGTAGGCGGGCAGGATCTTCTTCGCGGCCTTGCCCGACGTGGTTCCGTCCCGAGACCCGCTGTCCGACCCACCGCAGGCGGCCAGCAGCGGCATCCCGCCGGTCACCGCTGCGGCGGCGACCGCCGTGGAGGCGAGGAAGCTTCTCCGGTTGGGCCCGGAGGAGGCGGAGGCGGCGTTCGGCGTCATTGCGTCAACCCTTCATGGCACACCAGGACACCCGGCGGGAGGCCGTCGGCTGCGGTGTCTCGAGTGGAACTGGCTGAGCTGAAGCGACTCACGGCGGCTCGTCGTTCGTCGAAGCGCTTCGATGTTGCTGCGAGGTTAAGTGAAGCCCTGGGGGTGCACAAGGGTCGTCTCCAAGATTCCTCCGGGTGCGGCAGGAACCGTCAAGCCTCCTGTCGGCTCTGAAATATCGGTCAGGACTCCGACTTGTTGTGCCTGGGTGTCTTGACACCCCCCGGGTTGTCGAATGAGCATCGAAGCGCTTCGAAAGCTCCTCGTCGCTCCATCGCAGGAGGACCCGCCCGTGACCGACCGCCTCCCATCCACGCCGCCTTTCCGCGATCCGCAGCTGCCGTTCGCGAAGCGCATCGACGACCTGCTGGCGCGGCTCACCCCGGACGAGAAGATCGCCTTCCTGCACCAGTTCGTCCCCGCCGTGGAGCGGCTGGGCATCGAGGCGTTCCGCACCGGCCAGGAGGCGCTGCACGGCGTGGCCTGGATGGGTCCGGCGACGGTGTTCCCGCAGGCGGTCGGCCTGGGCGCGAGCTGGAACCCGGACCTGGTGCGCCGGGTCGGCGAGGCGGTGTCCAAGGAGGTCCGGGCGATGCGCGCCCGGGACGAACGGGTCGGCCTCAACGTGTGGTCCCCGACCGTCAACCTGCTGCGCCACCCGCTGTGGGGCCGCAACGAGGAGGGCTACTCGGAGGATCCGAAACTCACCTCGGCGATCGCCACGGCGTACACGCAGGGCCTGCGCGGCGACCATCCGACGTACTGGCGCACCGCGCCGGTCCTCAAGCACTGGCTGGCGCACAACAACGAGACCGACCGGGCCACCTCCTCGGCCTCCGTCCGGCCGCGCGTGCTGCGCGAGTACGACCTGCGGGCCTTCAAGGAGACGGTGGAGGCGGGCGCGGTGGCCGGGGTGATGCCCGCCTACAACCTGGTCAACGGGCGCCCCAACCACGTCTCCCCGTATCTGCGCGAGCACCTGCGCGCCTGGACCGACGAGGACCTCCTGGTCTGCTCGGACGCGGGCGCGCCGTCCAACCTGGTCGACTCCGAGCACTACTTCGACACCCACGAGGAGGCCACCGCGGCCGCCCTGCTGGCCGGCGTCGACAGCTTCACCGACCACGGCACGGACAGCTCGCGGATCGCCGCCCGGGTCCGCGGGGCCCTCGACCGGGGCCTGCTGACCGAGTCGGACATCGACACCGCCGTCCGCCGCCAGCTGTCGGTCCGCTTCCGGCTCGGCGAGTTCGACCCGCACTACGATCCGCACCTGGGCACCGGCGAGTTCGACACCCCGGGACACCGCGCGCTCGCCCAGGAGGCGGCCGAGCAGGCGGTGGTGCTGCTGAAGAACGACGACGCCCTGCTGCCCCTCGCCCCGGACACCCGTGTCGCCGTCGTCGGCCTGCTCGCCGACGAGTGCAAGCTCGACTGGTACAGCGGCACGCTGCTGCACCGGTCCACTCCGCTGGAGGGGCTGTACGAGCGGTTCGGCGCGGATCGGGTGGAGTTCGCGGAGGGCGTGGACCGGGTCCGGCTGAGGACCGCCGCCGGCACGTTCCTGCACGTACCGCCGGCCCCCGAGGCCACCGACGAGGTCCGCGGCGCCGAGGGTGCGCTGGACCCGGCCCTGCTCGCCGGCCGCACCGACCTTCCCCCGCTCACCGCCGACGCCACCGGCACCGAGTTCGCGCTCGTCGACTGGGGCGAGGGCGTCCTCACCCTCCGCGCACCCGACGGCCGCTACCTGTCGGTCGCCGAGGACGGCCACCTCCGCGCCTCCGCCGACCGGCCGGGCGGCTGGATCGTCCAGGAGACGTTCCGCCTGGAACCCCACCAGAACGGTCACCTCCTGAGACACATCGGTACGGGTCGCCACGTCTGTGTGACCGCCGACGGCGTGAAGGTTGCCGCGGCGGACGGGGAAGGAGGGCAGGACGGCGAGGTCTTCGAGGTCGTCCTCGCCGAGCGGGGCGAGGACGCGGTGACCCGGGTGGCCGCGGAGGCCGACGTGGTCGTGGTGGTGGCGGGCAACGACCCGCACATCAACGGCCGCGAGACCGAGGACCGTACGACCCTCGCCCTGCCCGCCCACCAGGAGCGGCTGGTGCGCGCGGCCCGGGCCGCGAACCCGAACACGGTGCTGGTGCTGGTCTCGGCGTACCCGTACGCGGTGGACGTCACCCGGCTGCCCGCCGTGCTGTGGACCGCGCACGGCGGCCAGGCGGCGGGCACCGCCCTGGCCCGGGTGCTGGCCGGCGACGTCGCTCCCGCGGGCCGTCTGCCGCAGACCTGGTACGCGTCCGACGCCGAACTGCCCGACCTGCTCGACTACGACGTCATCGGGGCCCGTCAGACGTACCTCTACTACGAGGGCACGCCCCTCTTCCCCTTCGGCCACGGCCTGTCGTACGCGTCCTTCTCCTACGCCGACCTGGCGGTCCGGGTGACCGACGACACGGTGCACGTGTCGTTCACGGTCACCAACACCGGTGACGTCACCGCGGACGAGGTCGCCCAGCTCTACACGCGCGCGGTCGACCCGTCGGCCGTCCGGCCGCGCCGCGAACTGGCCGCCCACCGCCGCATCACCCTCGCCCCGGGCACCCGGACGGAGCTGAGCTTCGAAGTCCCGCTGTCCGCCTTCGAGTTCTGGGACGTGGCGCGGGGCCGGTGGCTGATGGAGGAGGGACCGTACGACCTCCTCGTCGGCGCCTCCAGCGAGGACGTCCGGCTGCGCACGACCGTCCACCTCGACGGGGACGCCGCCGTGCCGCGCCCGGTCCTGCGTCACGGCCTGGAAGCGGCCGACTTCGACGAGCAGTCCGGTGTCGCTCTGGTGGACCGTACGAAGGTGTCGGGTGACGCGGTGACCCCGGCTGACGGCACCACCGGTGAACTGGTCTACCGCGACTGCGACTTCGGTGACGGCGTGACGGAGGTGACCGTGGAGGTGGCCGGCGGGGGCGAGGTCATGCTGTCCCTGGACGGCGGTCCGGTGCTGGCGGTCCTGGCACCGGCGGAGCCCACGACCGGCCCGTACGACTACACCTCGCTCGGCGCCGGGATCGTCGCCGAGGGCGTGCACGACGTGCACCTCAGGCTGCGCGGCCCGCTGCGGCTCGCGCGCGTCGGCTTCTCCGGTTGAGGGTCCGGACGAAGCCGCCACAGGGAAGGGGCCCGGCACCGGTGGGAAGCGGTGCCGGGCCCCTTCGGGCGTCCGCGCGACAGGACACCGGCGGCGGGACCCTCAGCGCATCCGCGGGTGCCGTACGGGCCGCCGGGTGCGGTGACCGGCCCCGTTCCGCCGTCGGCGAGGGGCCGTGGGCGGGCTCAACCGCAGGAGAACTTGGTGATAGAGCTGAACCGGTTGTCCCATTCGGGGAAGCGTGACGGCAGGTTGGTCTGTGTACCGGCGAAGACCGTCCAGCAGTCGCCGCTGTAGTTGTACCCGTCGTACAGGGCGAATGCCTCGCTGTTGCGGTTCCAGTACGACGAGGTCCGGTTGTCCATCGACTGGCCCCGCAGGTCGGGGGAGCCGGACGCGAACCAGGCCATCGTGCCGGTCCCGTCGACCCCGTCGAAGATGCAGAAGTATCCGTTGGGGCAGCGGCTCCAGCCGGCCGCGGGAGCCGCCTGCGCGGTCTGGGCAGAGGCCGTGGCCAGTGTCAGAACGAGGGCCGCGGCAGAGCCCAGGGCCGCGAGTGTCTTGCGCATGTGGTTCCTCCGATGAGCGGTTCCGTCGTTACGGCGATGGACAGGCGTCATCACGGCGTGCACCCCACGCCGCCGGCGTACTTCGAGCTGCTGATGAACCAGGTGGGCCCCAGGGTGTAGGTCGAGTGGGCGGCCACGCACTGGAAGCTCTGGCTGACGCCGAGAGCCCACGTCTCGATCAGGTGGCTGTAGCTGCCGCAGTTGATCCACTGAGCCCAGCCGTCGATGTTGTCGTTGTAACCGCAGACCGCGGCGGGGGCCGCGGCCGTCTGCTGCGCGGGCCGGGCCTGGGCCGCGGAGGCGCTGCCGGGGGCGACGGTGAGTGCGGCGGCTCCGAGAGCGACCGCCACGGCCGTGCGGGCCGCAACCTTTGTGAGCTGCCGGCAGGTGGCGTCGAAGCCGAGGACCCGGCGCGTCCGTGGGCGAAGAGCAGGCTGCTGCACGTTTCTCCTCCTGGTAGCCGAACCGATCGGACCGGGCCGGTGGCCTGTCTCCTCCGGCGGGGCGAGGTCGTCGCAGGGTGCTGGTGCGGGCCCGGTCCGCAGCCAGTCGAGCAGCCCGGGACATTGACCGGTAGCGAGGCCCCGAAAGAAAACAAAGGGAAGTGTTGTCCGGCATCGGGTCCGGTCGACGGACAACGGAAACGCCGGGGTGAGGGCGCTGCGGCCGGCCGCCCCTGCGCGCGAACGGGCGTGGCACGACCGAAGGGGCGGCCGTCCCGCGACGGTTCGGGGCGGTGACGGCCGCACCGCGCGGCTCGGCCGACGAGGCAAGCGATGGACCGCGTCCGGGACGCCTACGCCCGCGAGACCGGCATCCAGTGACGTTCGGACTGCTCCGCCCCGCCGGGATGGAGGGCCATGGCCCCGCCGACGTGGACCCCCCGCAACGGCGGAGCGTGGTGGCGCTCGCGGTGGACGCCGGCCTGGCGTCACGCGTGCTCGACACCGGCTCGGAAGAGGCGGACCTGAACCGGTTTCACCGCCCGGTCGCCGACGCCCGCAGAGCCGGCCGGGCGGCGCCGGCACCACTCGCCGGAACGGCACCCTCCGCGGCCGGACCGCAAACCCGCCATTCCGGCCTACCGCCACCCCCCACCACTACGACTCGGACAAACCCGATTCAGCCGCCCCCGCCCTACCGTGGACCCGAACGCAAGTACACCCCGCACCACGGAAGGGCCGGAACACACATGACTTCCACCACCGCCTTCTGGCTCGCCGGCCGCCAGGTCACCGGCGAGGACACCTTCGACGTCACCTCCCCGTGGGACGGCCGGCTGGTCGGCAAGGTCAGCGTGCCGACGGACGCCCAGGTGGAGGAGGCCGTGGCCGCCGCGCACGCCGTCCTCGAGGAGTTCGCCGCCACCCCGGCCCACGTACGCGCCGCCGCCCTCGACCACGTCAGCAAGCGGCTGGCCGAGCGCACGGAGGAGATCGCCCAGCTGATCTCCGCCGAGAACGGCAAGCCGATCAAGTGGGCCCGCGGCGAGGTCGGCCGCGCCGTTTCCGTGTTCCGGTTCGCCGCCGAGGAGGCCCGCCGGTTCAACGGCGGCGAGGCCCAGCGCCTCGACACCGACGCCGGCGGCCAGGGCCGCCTCGCGCTCACCCGCCGCTTCCCCAAGGGTGTCGTCCTCGGCATCGCGCCGTTCAACTTCCCGCTGAACCTGTGCGCCCACAAGGTGGCCCCGGCCATCGCCGCCGGCGCGCCGATCATCCTGAAGCCGGCCCCGGCCACCCCCCTCTCCGGCCTGATCATCGGCGATCTGCTCGCGGAGACCGACCTCCCGGCCGGCTCCTGGAGCATCCTCCCGGTCTCCAACGACCGCATGCCCGCTCTCGTCCAGGACGAGCGCCTGCCGGTGATCTCCTTCACCGGGTCCGAGAAGGTCGGCTACGCGATCATGGACTCGGTGCCGCGCAAGCACTGCACCTTGGAACTCGGTGGCAACGGCGCCGCGGTCGTCCTCGGCGACTACGCCTCCGACGCCGACCTGGACTGGGCCGCGACCCGCATCGCGACCTTCTCCAACTACCAGGGCGGCCAGTCCTGCATCTCCGTGCAGCGGGTGATCGCCGACGCCTCCGTGTACGACCGGCTGCTGCCGCGCATCGTCGCCGCCGTGGAGGCACAGGGCACCGGCGACCCGGCCGACGACAAGACCGATGTCGGCCCGCTGGTCAGCGAGGACGCCGCCAAGCGCGTGGAGTCGTGGGTGAAGGAGGCGGTCGAGGCCGGTGCCACCCTCCTCACCGGTGGTGACCGCGACGGCGCCTCCTACGCGCCGACCGTGCTCACCGACGTACCGGCCGATGTGACGATCTCCTGCGAGGAGGTCTTCGGCCCCGTCCTCACGGTGCAGAAGGTGGACGGCGAGGCCGAGGCGTTCGCCGCCGTCAACGCGTCCAAGTACGGCCTCCAGGCGGGCGTGTTCACCCACGACCTCCAGGTCGCCTTCCGTGCCCACCGCGCCCTGGAGGTCGGCGGTGTGGTCGTCGGCGACGTCCCGTCCTACCGCGCCGACCAGATGCCGTACGGCGGCGCCAAGCAGTCCGGCGTGGGCCGCGAGGGCGTGAAGTTCGCGATAGAGGACTACACCTACGAGCGGGTGCTGGTCCTCACCGGACTCGCCCTCTAGGTGCCTCCAGGTGTGCTGTCCCGGCACGTTGGTGACACGCGTGCCGGGTGCTCGAACGGGTGATGGCCTTCTGGGTTCGGTGTGGATTGCGACATCTGCACCAACGCTCAGGAGGCCCTCGTCTCCCACGGTAGTGCCCCGCTGACGCCGACCGGTAGGCTGCGTCTGGCCCGGTGCGTCGTGGACCACGGCTGGCCGCAGCGCCGGGCCGCAGCGGATCACCGTCGGCGTCTACTCCGTCGACGTCGCCTTCAGCGCCAGCCACAGCTCCATGCGGACGTCCGGGTCGTCCAGGGAGCGGCCCAGGATCTCCTCGACCCGGCGCATGCGGTAGCGCAGCGTATGGCGGTGGACCCCGAGGTCCGCTGCCGCCGCGTCCCACTGGCCGTGGCGGGAGAGCCAGGCGCGGACGGAGGCGACCAGGTCGCCGCGGCCCGTCGCGTCGTGCTCGTGCAGTGCCCGCAGCAGGCCGTCCGCGAACGCCTTCACCGCGTCGTCGGCCAGCAGCGGCAGCACCGATCCCGCCGCCAGCTGTTCGTGCTCCACCAGCACCCGGCCCCGCCGCCGTGCGACGGACAGTGCCTGCTCGGCCTGCTTGTAGGCGGCCGCGGCGGCGATCGGACCGGCCGGCGCCGACAGGCCCGCGACCAGTTCGCCGTCCTCGCAACCGCCCTGCTCCGGCGCGGCCCGCGCCGCCTCCAGCGCCGCCGCGTACTCCGCGCAGGCGGCCACCGCCGCGCCCCCGTCCGCGGCGAGCACCACCAGCCGCTCCCCCTCCGGCACGACCAGGACGGCCTCGCCGGAGCGGGCCGCGGCGGACTCCACCGTCTCCGCCAGCACGCCCAGCGGGTCCGCACCGGCGTCGGCGGCGAGCGACGAGGCGACGACCAGCCGGAACGGCGCGTCGAGGAGTCCGCCGTACAGATCCCCGGCGACGGCCCTGGCGTGGTCCGGCTGTCCGGCGAGCAGCATCCGCAGCACGGCCGCCCCGACGCGCTGTTCGGCGGCCTGCAGCGACCGGGACCGTTCGGTGGTGAGGGTGAGCAGGGCGATGGCGGAGTGGACGGCGTACCGTTCGGCCGTGCCGAGGGCGGCGGCCGTGCCCACGGCGAGGGCGGCGCGCGGTCGCCGCCCGGTGCCGAGGGTGTGCAGCTCGACCCGGTCTTCGTGCTCCGGGAGGCCGACCACCGACGAGGCGGGCGCGGCCCGGTCCCGCAGCCGTTCCACGTCGGCGGTGAGCCGGGCGGCCCGCCGCCCCGCCCACTCCGGTGCGGTGGCGACCACGGCGCCCGAGGCGTCGTACAGCGCGGCCCAGCCGTCGACCTGTGCGGCGAGCGCGCCGAGCAGCCCCTCGGGGCCCGTACTGAGCGCCTGCCTCGTCAGCTCGCGCTGGGCGGCGAATCCGGCGGTCACGGCCCGGTACTGGTCGGCGGCGATGGCCGCGGACACCGCCTTGCTGATGGCGAGGAAGGGGGTGCGGCGGGGCACCTCCAGCAGCGGCAGCCCCTCCCGCTCGGCGGCGTCGACGAGGGCCTTGGGGATCTCGTCGTAGTTGACCCCCACGGCGAAACCGAGCCCGACGACCCCCGCGCCGACCAGCCGCTTCACATAGCGCCGCATCGCCTCCGGGTCCTCGGCGTCCAGCTTCAGCGCGGTGATCAGCAGCAGTTCCCCGCCCTCCATGTACGGCACCGGGTCGGCGAGTTCGCTGACGTGCGCCCATCGGACGGGCACGTCGAGACGGTCCTCGCCGGCGCGCACGGTGAGTTTGAGCGCCGAGTGGTGGACGAGCGAGGCGAGCGTCGGGGGCATGGGGCCTTCAGGTCTGGGGAGATCGGGTGATCGTTGTGATCATTTGGCCGTCGCGTATGAACGGCCTATGCCGATTCTGCCTCACTGTACGGTCTCCGGCTGGCCCTCTGTCCGCCCCTTTCGGAAGTTCCCTAACCCCTCAGATCCACCAGCAGCGGCGGGGCGTGCTCGCCCCTCACGTCGGTCAGGGACAGCACCGCGTGGCCCGGGGGTACCTCGTGGGCCAGTTGGGAGGCCGACCAGCGCTCCCGCTCGACCTGCTTCACGGTCACGGCGTCGGTGGTCACGGCCTTCCCGGTGACGAGCTTGCGCAGCGCGTGAAGGGCCCGGGTCATCGGCTGGTCGGCGAAGACGGTGTGCTTGGCGACCTCCTTCGTCTCCACCCACTCGGTTCCCCAGGCGTGCGCGAACCTGCTGCCGTCCCAGGTGGTCACGCCGGAGAAGGCCATGCGGCAGCCGACGGCGCCCAGCAGCGGACCGTGCAGCGCCTCGGGCACGTCGGCGATCGTGCGCAGGGCGAGGACGACCCCGGCGTTCAGGGAGCGCAGGCGCTGGATGCGGCGCACCGACTCCCCGGTGATCGTGCCGGTGGCGTCGTCCAGGACCAGACAGGCGAAGTGGGCGGGGCGGCTCTCCCGTACGACGGTGCTGAACTGGGCGAGGACCAGCCGGGTGAGCAGACGGGCGGCCTCCTCGTGGCCGCGCTCGGGAAGGTCGATGCGGACGCGCAGCGGATGGTGGGCCACCGCGCGCAGCGAGAAGGGGCGGATCTGGTCCCCGGCGCCGAAGAACTCGGCGAAGACGGGCCGGTCCAGCAGCGCGAGCCGGCCGGCGAGGACCGGGCCGACGTCGGCGGCGCCGCCGGTCTGCCGCATCCGGGCGTCGAGTTCGCGGCGCATCACGGCGTGCCCGTCACCCGTCAGAGCGTCGCGCAGGGCGGACAGCGCCGCCCGGTCGCCCTCCAGCAGGTCGCGCAGGACCGGCAGCGGCGGGAAGTGTCCGTGGACGGCGCGGTAGGGGCCGAGCAGCTGGGCGAGCGCGGTGGCGGCGCTCTGGCCGTTGACGGTGTCGAGGTCGCCCGCCAGGGCTTCGGCGAGGAAGCCGGCTGCCTCGTCGGGGTCGTCGGCTCCGGCGTACGGGTCGAGGTCGTGGACGGAGGCGGGGTCGCCGATCCGGACGACGACGTCGAAGGCCGGGTCCGGGCCGGGCGAGGAGCCGGGGCGGACCGCGACCACCGCGCACCGTCCGGTGAGCGCCTGCAGCGCCAGCGACTCGGTAACCGGTTCGATCACATGCCGGGTCTTGCCCGCGCCCGGTGGCCCCACCAGCAGGAGGGAGGTGCCGAGGACGTCCGGGCCGACGGCCGCGCCCGCGCCGTGGTAGGCGCGTGGCGTCCGCTCCCCCGGCACGAAACGCCCGATGCGCACCTGGCCGTCGAGCAGGTCGTGGCGTGCGGTGCGGTGCGGCAGGTCGCGGGCCCCGGACGGGTGCGTCCAGGCCGCCGCGCCCTCCCGCAGCACGGTGTCCGTGAAGTGCGCGAGCCGCCCCCCGCTCCTGGAGTCGGCCCAGGCGCGTTCGATCCGGGCGCAGTCCACGTCGTTGATCCGGCCGCCGGCCACTTCGGCGGTCAGCACGTCGGCCGCCTGGTGCTGCCCGGCGTGGCGCAGCTCGGGCCACTGCGAGCGCGGCAGGTCCGGGGCCGGCGGCGCCGTCGGGTCGGTCGCGGCGCGGCGGCGGGCCGCGAGTTGCCTCCCGTACGCCCACCAGCCGCCGACGCGGGCGAAGGGCCACAGGACCAGCAGGGTGATGAGCGCGTACAGCCCGTCGGTGAGCAGTTGCGAGGTGAACACCTCGTAGCCGCCCGTGATCAGGACGACGAGGGAGAACAGCGGGTCGACGACCGGGAGGGCGTCCCAGCCGGCGCCGAAGGCGTCGGGGAAGACCAGGCTCAGCGCGGCGAGCGCGCCGAGGGCGGCGAGCAGGGCCCGCGCGGGTTGCGGGCGGCGGCCGACGACGTGCCGTACGACCTCGGGCCAGCCGCCCAGCCGGGCGACCCCGTAGACGAGGACGGCGAAGAAGACGCCGTCGTAGACCACGACGACCTCACGGCCCTGCATCCCCTTGGGGGAGGTGGTCCCGGCCCACCACCAGTCGTCCGGCGTGAACAGCCTCAGCAGCGCCCACTGGTAGGGAACGCCGCCGTGGCGCCACAGGGACCACAGGAGCAGGGCCACGACCAGGGGGATCAGCAGGCCGAGGACCGTGATCGGGGGAAGCCGGTCCGGTGACTGGCTGCCTTTCGGGGGGCGGTACCCGAACCGCCAGATGCCGAGTCCGGTGGCCGGGCGCGGCTCGTCGAGCCATTCGGCGACGGCCGGCCGCTGGGGGGCCTGCTGCTCGAAACCGTGGGAACCCGGTGTCTGCGGGGGCCGCGCGGGTCGCGGCGGCACCGTGGGGGCGTCGTGCGGCCGTGCCGGACGCGGCACGGGATTCACGTGCGTACCCTGCGCGTCCTGCGTCCCGTCGCTGTCCATCGCCGTTGCCCCCTGACCAGCCGTTCCGTCCACCATCAGCGAGTCAATCTAACGCCCACACCTGGGGAGTTCACCGCTTACGCGGCCGAGAGAGCGGATAGGCGGCTTTCGAGGGCCGGGTCGGGCGGTCCTGGGCCGCCATGTCCACCACGGACAACAAGAATTCCCGACAACGCCCACATGGAGCATGCCCACCCTCTTCTTCGCGACCTAGCCTGCGAGAAAAGAACGCAAGAGCAGTCAAGGCAAGTCAAGGCCGCAAAACCACCAGGAGCCCCTCATGAGCGCACTTCCGCAGGAGCGCCGCGTCGTCACCGCCATTCCCGGCCCGAAGTCGCAGGAGCTGCAGGCCCGCCGTACCGCCGCGGTCGCGCAGGGTGTGGGCTCCGTGCTGCCCGTGTTCACCACGCGCGCGGGCGGCGGCATCATCGAGGACGTCGACGGGAACCGGCTCATCGACTTCGGTTCCGGCATCGCGGTGACCAGTGTCGGCGCGTCCGCCGAGGCCGTCGTACGCCGGGCCTCCGCCCAGCTGCAGGACTTCACCCACACCTGTTTCATGGTCACCCCGTACGAGTCCTACGTGGCGGTCGCCGAGGCCCTCGCCGAGCTCACCCCGGGCGACCACGCGAAGAAGTCCGCGCTGTTCAACTCCGGCGCCGAGGCCGTGGAGAACGCCGTCAAGATCGCCCGTGCGTACACCAAGCGCCAGGCGGTCGTCGTGTTCGACCACGGCTACCACGGCCGTACCAACCTGACGATGGCGCTGACCGCGAAGAACATGCCGTACAAGCACGGCTTCGGCCCGTTCGCGCCCGAGGTCTACCGGGTGCCGGTGGCGTACGGCTACCGCTGGCCGACCGGCCCCGAGAACGCCGGCCCGGAGGCCGCGGCGCAGGCCATCGACCAGATCACCAAGCAGGTCGGCCCGGACAACGTGGCCGCGATCATCATCGAGCCGGTGCTCGGCGAGGGCGGGTTCATCGAGCCGGCCAGGGGCTTCCTGCCCGCGATCCGCAAGTTCGCGTCGGACAACGGCATCGTGTTCGTCGCCGACGAGATCCAGTCCGGTTTCTGCCGCACGGGTCAGTGGTTCGCGTGCGAGGACGAGGGCATCGTCCCGGACCTGATCACCACCGCCAAGGGCATCGCGGGCGGTCTGCCGCTGGCCGCCGTCACCGGCCGTGCCGAGATCATGGACGCCGCGCACGCCGGCGGCCTCGGCGGAACCTACGGCGGCAACCCGGTGGCCTGCGCCGGTGCGCTCGGCGCCATCGAGACCATGAAGGAACTCGACCTCAACGCGAAGGCGAAGGACATCGAGGCGGTCATGAAGGCCCGTCTGACCGCCATGGCCGAGAAGTTCGAGGTCATCGGTGACGTGCGCGGCCGGGGCGCGATGATCGCGATCGAGCTGGTCAAGGACCGTACGACCAAGGAGCCGAACCCCGAGGCGACCGCCGCGCTGGCCAGGGCCTGCCACCAGGAGGGCCTGCTGGTCCTGACCTGTGGCACCTACGGCAACGTGCTGCGCTTCCTGCCGCCGCTGGTCATCGGCGAGGACCTGCTGAACGAGGGGCTCGACATCATCGAGCAGGCGTTCGCGCGCATCTGAGCGACGGGTCCGCACCCGTCACGGAGAGCGAAGCCACAGGTACGGCAGGCCGTGTGAAGAACGTGTGCGAGGTGGATGTCGGGATGCGATTCCGTCTGTCCCGGCGCCACCCCCTGTCGTAGGTTCTATCCAGATGAGAGATACACCCCGCCCACAGGGGACTGTGGGCGACATCAGGCCGGGGCCTCCCCAGCTTCGACCTGGTCGTGCCCTCGCGCACACAACCGGTGCCTCCGGCTCCGGATCTCCTCACCGATCGGACGGTCGTTCGCCCCAAACCCCCCGGGGCGCACGACATTCCGGTCCGGACGGCCGCCCCGGAACCACCCCCCCTGTTCCGGGGCGGCCGACCTCCTTCCTTCTCTTCCTCCTCCTGGGCCTGCCGGCCCTCTTTTTCGTGCTCATCACCTGGCAGGTCGTCACGCGCGGCCCCGTGGAGCGTCTCGACGAGCGCCTGAGCGGCGCCCTGGTCCACCCGGACGGCGTCTCGCAGTTCCTGGCCGATCTCGGCAACGCCCAGATCGCGGTGCCGGTGCTGGCGTCGGCGCTGGTCTACGCGGCGTGGCGGGCGCGGGCCACCGGTACCGACCACTGGTGGCAGCCGTCGGCCGCGGCGGCGGTCCTGATGGCGCTGGTCCCGGCCGTCGTCGTACCGCTGAAGCACTGGACCGCCCGCCCCGGCACCCCGGTCGTGCCGCCCGGCGTCGGCTACTACCCGTCCGGGCACACGGCCACGGCGGCGATCGCGTACGGCTCGGCGGCCCTGCTCCTCCTCCCCCGCTTCCGCTCGCGGCGGGGGCGCCGCGCACTCGTCGCCGCCTGTGTCGCCCTCGTGCTCGGCGTCTCCTTCGGTCTCGTCCGGCACGGCTACCACTGGCCACTGGACGTGGTGGCCAGCTGGTGCCTGTGCGCGGTGCTGCTCTCCTCGACGCGGTTGCCGGCAGACCGCATCAGGCGGCCGGGTCAGGGCCTGTCCGGCGGATCACGCCGCAGACGCGGGGCTTGGCACGCCCGTCCGCGCCGATGAGGCGCCGCCCGTTTCCCGCGACCTGATCCGCCGGACAGGCCCAAGCCTGGTCAGCTGTCGAAGCCCAGCCCCAGCCGGTCCATGGTCCTCAGCCACAGGTTGCGTCTGCCGCCCTGGGCGTCGGCGCGGGCCAGGGACCACTTGGTGAGGGCGATGCCGGTCCAGGCGAACGGCTCGGGCGGGAAGGGCAGGGGCTTCTTGCGGACCATCTCCAGCTCCGTCCGTTCGGTGCGTTCCCCGTCCAGCAGGTCCAGCATCACGTCGGCGCCGAACCGGGTGGCGCCGACGCCGAGGCCCGTGTAGCCCGCCGCGTACGCCACCTTCCCCTGGTGGGCGGTGCCGAAGAAAGCCGAGAAGCGCGAGCAGGTGTCGATGGCGCCGCCCCACGCGTGCGTGAAGCGGACGCCCTCCAGCTGCGGGAAGCAGGTGAAGAAGTGCCCGGCGAGCTTGGCGTAGGTCTCCGGGCGGTCGTCGTACTCGGTGCGGACGCGGCCGCCGTAGGGGTAGACGGCGTCGTAGCCGCCCCAGAGGATCCGGTTGTCGGCCGACAGACGGAAGTAGTGGAACTGGTTCGCCGAGTCGCCCAGGCCCTGTCTGTTCTTCCAGCCGATCGCCGCCAGCCGGTCGGCGGGCAGGGGCTCCGTCATCAGCGCGTAGTCGTAGACCGGGACGGTGTAGGAGCGGACGCGCCGCAGGAGGTTCGGGAAGACGTTCGTGCCCAGGGCCACCCTGCGGGCGCGGACCGAGCCGTACGGGGTGCGTACGGCCATGCCGGCGCCGTACGGCTTCAGGGTCAGGGCGGGCGTGTGCTCGTAGACCCGCACGCCCAGGCGGACGCAGGCCCGCTTGAGGCCCCAGGCGAGCTTGGCCGGGTGCAGCATGGCCACGCCCCGGCGGTCGTACAGGCCCGCCTCGAAGGTCGGTGAGTTCACCTGCTCGCGCACGGCGTCGGCGTCCAGGAAGTCGATGCCCTCGGCGAGGCCCTTGTCCTGCAGCTCCTTGTGCCAGTCGCGCAGCTCCCACGCCTGGTACGTCTCGGTGGCGACGTCGATCTCACCGGTGCGTTCGAAGTCGCAGTCGATTCCGTGCCGGGCGATCGCCGCCTCGATCTCGTCGAGGTTGCGCTCGCCCAGCCTCTGCAGGGTGTGGATCTCGTCCGGCCAGCGGGTGAGGCCGTTGGGCAGTCCGTGCGTGAGGGAGGCGGCGCAGAAGCCGCCGTTGCGGCCCGAGGCGGCCCAGCCCACCTCACGGCCCTCCAGCAGCACCACGTCCCGCTGCGGGTCGCGCTCCTTGGCGTTCAGAGCGGTCCACAGTCCGCTGTAGCCGCCGCCGACGACCAGCAGGTCGCAGGTCTCGGTGCCGGTGAGGGCGGGCTCGGGGTGGGGCTTGCCGGGGTCTTCGAGCCAGTACGGGACCGGCTGTGCTTCGGAGAGAGACGTGATCCAACGGGTCATGGCGCTCGGGGCCATGATTTCAACTCCCTACAGAGGTCTTCCGGTTCTTGCGGTCATGCCTTTTGCCTGGTGCGGCGGTTGGTGACGGCCATGGAGGCCAGCACGAGAAGGACGGCGACCAGGAACATGGCCGTGCCGATGACATTGATCTGGACGGGCGTTCCGCGCTGCGCCGAGCCCCACACGAACATGGGGAAGGTGACGGTCGAGCCCGCGTTGAAATTGGTGATGATGAAATCGTCGAAGGACAGCGCGAAGGACAGCAGCGCGCCCGCGGCGATCCCGGGTGCCGCGATGGGCAGGGTGACCCGCAGGAACGTCTGCACCGGGGAGGCGTAGAGGTCCCGGGCGGCCTCCTCCAGGCGCGGGTCCATCGACATCACGCGCGCCTTGACCGCGACGACGACGAAACTCAGGCAGAACATGATGTGCGCGATCAGGATCGTCCAGAACCCCAGCTGGGCACCCATGTTGAGGAACAGGGTGAGCAGCGAGGCCGCCATGACGACCTCGGGCATGGCCATCGGCAGGAAGATCAGCGAGTTCACGGCGGACCGGGCGCGGAAGCGGTAGCGGACCAGCGCGAAGGCGATCATCGTGCCGAGCAGTGTGGCGCCGGCCGTCGCCCACACGGCGATCTGGAGGCTGACGGACAGCGAGCCGCACATGTCGGCGACCCCGCAGGGGTCCTTCCAGGCGTCCGTGGAGAACTGCTGCCACGCGTAGTTGAAGCGCCCCTTCGGCTTGTTGAACGAGAACACCGTGACGACGACGTTCGGCAGCAGCAGATAGGCGAGCGTGAGGAGTCCGGCGATGACGACGAGATGGCGCTTGAGCCAGGTGAGCAGTGGCATTCAGACCAGGTCCTCCGTCCCGGACCGGCGGATGTAGACCGTGACCATGAGCAGGATCGCGGCCATGAGGATGAAGGAGAGGGCGGCGGCCGTCGGATAGTCCAGGATCCGCAGGAACTGCGTCTGGATGACGTTGCCGATCATGCGGGTGTCGGTGGAGCCGAGGAGCTCGGCGTTGACGTAGTCGCCGGCCGCCGGGATGAAGGTCAGCAGCGTGCCGGAGACCACACCGGGCATCGACAGCGGGAAGGTGACCTTGCGGAAGGTGGTCCAGGGCCTGGCGTACAGGTCGCCGGCCGCCTCGTGCAGCCGCCCGTCGATCCGCTCCAGCGAGGTGTACAGCGGCAGGATCATGAACGGCAGGAAGTTGTACGTGAGGCCGCACACCACCGCCAGCGGCGTGGCCAGCACGCGGTCGCCCGCCGTCCAGCCGAGCCAGTTGGTGAGGTCCAGGACGTGCAGTGTGTTGAGGGCGCCCACCACCGGGCCGCCGTCCGCGAGGATCGTCTTCCAGGCCAGGGTGCGGATCAGGAAGCTGGTGAAGAACGGCGCGATCACCAGGACCATGATCAGGTTCCGCCAGCGGCCCGCGCGGAAGGCGATCAGGTAGGCCAGCGGGTAGCCGAGCAGCAGGCAGAGCACGGTCGCGGCGGCGGCGTAGAGGACCGAACGCAGGAACTGCGGCCAGTACTCGGCCAGGGCGTCCCAGTAGGTCGCGAAGTGCCAGGTGACCTTGTAGCCCTCCTCCAGGGAGCCCGTCTGCACGGAGGTGGAGGCCTGGTAGATCATCGGCAGGGCGAAGAAGACGACCAGCCAGAGGATGCCGGGGAGCAGCAGCCAGTACGGCACCGTGCGGCCGCGTCTGCGCGGCGGCTTCTTCTCGGGGGCCGGCGCCAGAGGTGGCGCCTCGGTGGCGGCGGCCATCAGGCGGCGTCCTCCTCGACCTCGGCGACACCGGCGTCGATGGCCTGTGCCGCATCGAGCCCGAAGGTGTGGGCCGGGTTCCAGTGCAGCACCACCTCGACGCCGGGCACCAGCCGGGCGTCGCGATCGATGTTCTGGGCGTAGACCTCGAACTCGGAGCAGACCGGGCTGTCGATCACGTACTGCGTGGAGACACCGATGAAGCTGGAGTCCGCGATCTTCCCGGAGATGCGGTTGCGGCCCTGCGGGATCTCCCCCGCGTCGTCGGCGTGCGTGAGGGTGATCTTCTCCGGACGGATGCCCACCAGCACCTTGCCGCCGGCCGTCGCCGGGGCGGAACACCGCGCCCGGGGCAGCACCAGCTTGCCGCCGCCCGCCTTCAGGACGATGTCGTCCCCGTTCCGGGAGTCGACCTCGGCCTCGATCAGGTTGGAGGTGCCGAGGAAGTTCGCGACGAACGTGGTCCGCGGATTCTCGTACAGGTCGGTGGGCGAGCCGAGCTGCTCGACGCGGCCCGCGTTCATCACGGCGACCGTGTCGGCCATCGTCATGGCCTCCTCCTGGTCGTGCGTGACGTGGACGAAGGTGATGCCGACCTCGGTCTGGATCCGCTTGAGCTCCAGCTGCATCTGCCGGCGCAGCTTGAGGTCGAGGGCGCCGAGCGGTTCGTCGAGGAGGAGCACCTTGGGGTGGTTGATGAGCGCGCGGGCGACCGCGACGCGCTGCTGCTGGCCACCGGAGAGCTGGTGCGGCTTCTTGCGCGCCTGCTCGCCGAGCTGTACGAGCTCCAGCATCTCCTCGACCTGCTTCTTCACGCTCTTGATGCCGCGCCGGCGCAGGCCGAAGGCGACGTTCTCGAAGATGTCGAGGTGCGGGAAGAGGGCGTACGACTGGAAGACCGTGTTCACCGGCCGCTTGTACGGCGGCAGGTGGGTCACGTCCTGGTCGCCGAGGTGCACGGTGCCGCAGGAAGGTTCCTCCAGGCCGGCGATCATGCGCAGGGTGGTGGTCTTGCCGCAGCCCGAGGCGCCGAGCAGGGCGAAGAAGGAGCCCTGCGGGACGGTCAGGTCCAACGGGTGCACGGCGGTGAAGGAGCCGTACGTCTTGCCGATCCCGGAGAGGCGGACGTCGCCGCTCGAGTCTGTCGTCCTCATCGTCGTCACGCCCCTGTCAGCTTCGCGAACTTCTCTTCGTAGGCCGTCTCTTCCTTCTGGCTCAGCGACCGGAAGGCGTGCGACCTGGCCTGCATGGCCTTGTCGGGAATGATCAGCGGATTGTTCGCCGCATCCTTGTCGATCTTCGCAAGCCAGGGCTTCACACCGTCGACCGGCGTCACGTAGTTGATGTAGGCGGCGAGCGCGGCGGCCTGCTGGGGCTCGTAGTAGAAGTCCATGAGCCGCTCGGCGTTGGTCTTGTGACGGGCCCGGTTGGGGATCAGCATGTTGTCGGTCGACGTCATGTAGCCACTGTCGGGGATGACGAAGTCGACGTCGGGGCTGTCCGCCTTGAGCTGGACGACGTCACCGGCCCAGGCGACGCAGGCCGCCAGGTCGCCCTTGGTGAGGTCGGACGTGTAGTCGTTGCCGGTGAACCGGCGGATCTGCCCCTTGTCGACGGCCCTCTGGAGGCGGGCGATCACCGCGTCGTAGTCGTCGTCGGTGAACTTCCCGGGGTCCTTGCCCATGTCGAGCATCGTCATGCCGACGGTGTCGCGCATCTCGGAGAGGAAGCCGACGCGGCCCTTCAGCCGGGGGTTGTCGAGCAGGTCGGAGACCGACTTCACCTCGATGCCGTCGAGCGCCTTCTTGTTGTAGGCGATGACGGTGGAGATGCCCTGCCACGGGTACGAGTAGGCGCGGCCCGGGTCCCAGTCGGGGTCGCGGAACTGTGCCGACAGGTTGGTGTAGGCGTGCGGCAGGTTGGACGGGTCCAGTTTCTGCACCCAGCCCAGGCGGATCAGCCGGGCGGCGAGCCAGTCGGTGAGGACGATGATGTCGCGGCCGGTGTCCTGGCCCGCGGCGAGCTGCGGCTTGATCTTGCCGAAGAACTCGTCGTTGTCGTTGATGTCCTCGGTGTACCTGACCTGGATGCCGGTCCGCCTGCGGAACGTCTCCAGCGTCGGGTGGTGCTTGCCGCTGTCGTCGACGTCGATGTACTCGGTCCAGTTGGAGAAGTCGACGACCTTCTCCGCGGCCGAGTGGTCCTCGGCGGACGTGCCGCCCCGGGTCTTGCCGGCCGCGGGGATCCCGCAGGCGCTCAGCGCCCCGAGACCGCCCAAGGTGAGCGCGCCGCCCGCGGAGGTCCGCAGCAGCGAACGGCGGGTCATGGCCGCGCGGCCGCTTCGGAGGCTGCGCCGTATCGCGGCCACCTGGACCGGAGACAGGCGGTCGGGCTCGTACTGCTCCATGCGCGTGGTGCCCTTTCGGGAGGATGGGTTCGGCCCGCCGTGGTCGCGGCGGTGGCCGGTGTTCGCTATCGGTCCCCGAAGATCGTGCGGTGCCAGTCCTTGCGGGCCACCGCCGTGTTGTCGAACATAACGTGCTTGACCTGGGTGTACTCCTCGAACGAGTACGCCGACATGTCCTTGCCGAAGCCGGACTGCTTGAAGCCGCCGTGCGGCATCTCGCTGATGATCGGTATGTGGTCGTTGACCCAGACGCAGCCCGCCTTGATCTCGCGGGTCGCGCGGCCCGCGCGGTAGACGTCCCGGGTCCAGGCGGAGGCGGCGAGACCGTACGGGGTGTCGTTGGCCAGCCGGATGCCCTCGTCGTCACCGTCGAAGGGGAGGACGACCAGAACCGGGCCGAAGATCTCCGCCTGGACGACCTCGCTGTCCTGCGGCGCGCCGGCGATCAGGGTGGGCCGGTAGTAGGCGCCCTCCGCGAGGTCCCCCTGCGGCGCCTCGCCGCCGGCCACCACGCGCGCGTAGCCGCGCGCCCGGTCGACGAAGGCGGCGACCCGGTCCCGCTGGGCGTGCGAGACGAGCGGGCCGAGGTCGGTGCCCGGGGCGAACGGGTCGCCGAGCCGGACGCTCTCCATGAGGGCGGCGGTCCGCTCGACGAACGTTTCGTACAGCGGGCGCTGTACGTACGCGCGCGTGGCGGCGGTGCAGTCCTGGCCGGTGTTGATGAGGGCGCCCGCGACGACGCCGTGGACGGCCGCCTCCAGGTCGGCGTCCTCGAAGACGACGAAGGGCGCCTTGCCGCCGAGTTCCAGGTGGAGGCGCTTGACGGTGGCCGTGGCGATACCGGCGACCCGTTTGCCCACCGCGGTGGACCCCGTGAAGGAGGTCATGGCCACGTCCGGGTGCCCGACGAGGTGCTCGCCGGCCACCCTGCCGGTGCCGGTGACGATGTTGATCACGCCGTCGGGGATGCCCGCGTCGGTCGCCGCCTGCGCGAAGAGCAGCGAGGTCAGAGGGGTGAGCTCGGCGGGCTTGAGCACGATGGTGTTGCCCGCGGCGATCGCCGGGAGAATCTTCCAGGCGGCCATCTGGAGGGGGTAGTTCCAGGGCGCTATCGAGCCGACGACGCCTATGGGCTCGCGGCGCACGTACGAGGTGTGGTCGCCGGAGTACTCGGCGGCGGCCTGTCCCTGCAGGTGCCGGGCGGCACCCGCGAAGAAGGCGGTGTTGTCGATGGTGCCGGGGACGTCGAACTCGCGGGTGAGCTTGAGCGGCTTGCCGCACTGGAGGGACTCGGCGCGGGCGAAGTCCTCGGCGCGGTCCGCGATGACGGCCGCGAAGCGGTGCATCGCGTCGGAGCGCTCGCCCGGGGTGGCGGCGGACCAGCCGGGGAAGGCCTCGCGGGCGGCCGCCACGGCGGCGTCGACGTCGTCCGTCCCGGCCGGCTCGTACACGTACACGTCCTTGCCGGTGGCCGGGTCGACCACGGCGTGCGTACCGCCGGAGGTGCCCTTGGCCAGGCGTCCGGCGATGAACTGCGCGCCGTCCGCGAGGCGCTCCTGCGCGGGGAATCGCTCCGGGGTGGCGGTACCCGGTCTGTGCATGTCGCTCTCCTCCGCCGTCACCCCTGCCCGGGGTGGGTGGCGTAGCTCCAGCTCGATTTGAGTGCCGATCCTGACAGAGGTGAGGCACTCCAACAAGTGATTCCGTTGTTGCCTTTTGGTTACGCGACGGAATCTGTCGACCAGCTGTCGAGTGGGCCCGGAAAAGGAAGGACGGAGTGTCAGTGGTGCGTGCCAGACTCGCGTGCATGGGGAAGATCGACGGACTGGAACCTCTGCTCAGGGAGGTCCGTGCGGGGGCGAGGGTGAATTACCTGCACTTCTGGGGGCACCGGCCGCGGCCGGACGGCCGGATCGGCGCGAGCTGTCTGAGCCAGTGGTGGCCGTCGCCGTTCGTGGTGGACGGGGTGGAGTACGCGACGGCGGAGCACTGGATGATGGCCGGCAAGGCACGGCTCTTCGAGGACGCGGAGGCGGAGCGCCGGGTGCTGGCCGCGGGGCATCCCTCGCAGGCCAAGAAGGCCGGGCGGCTGGTGCGCGGCTTCGACGAGGCGATATGGGAGCGCGAGCGCTTCCGGATCGTGGTCGAGGGCAGCGTCCACAAGTTCTCCGCCCACCCCGGGCTGCGCGAGTTCCTGCTCGGCACCGGCGAGCGGAGTGAGATGGGGGTCCCCTTGGCCGGAGGCTGGGGGAGGGTCCTGGTGGAGGCGAGCCCCGTGGACCGCGTCTGGGGCATCGGCCTCGCGGCGGACGACGAGGCGGCGTCCGATCCCGAGCGGTGGCGGGGGCCGAACCTGCTGGGGTTCGCGCTGATGGCGGCGCGGGAGCGGCTGGCGCGGGCGGCCTGAGGGCGGCCCGGCCTCCGGGTGTCAGGACGACCCGAGTCAGGACGACCCGAGTCAGGACGACCCGAGTCAGGACGACGCGATGAAGAGCACGGTCTCCAGCAGGCCGAGGACGATGCCGGCGACGCCGCAGATGACGCCGGCCAGGGCCTGACCGCCGTTGGTCGCCTCACCGCGGCGGGCCTTGCCACGGCCGATCACTCCGAAGATCACCGCCAGTATGCCGAGCACGATGGCCAGCGGCCACAGCCAGAAACAGACGGCGGCCAGGATGCCCAGCGACAGCGCCGCCGTGCCCATCCCGTTGCTCGGCAGCGGCTGCGTCCCGGGCCAGCCGTAGCCGTGCCCGGCCGGATAACCCTGACCTGGCCCGACCGGGTAGCCGTACCCCGGCCCGCCCGGGTAGCCGTACGGGAGCTGTCCCGGGCCGTCGGGGGATATGGGGGGCGGCGGGACGGGGGCGTACGGGGGCTGCGGCGCGGTCGCGGCGGGCGGTGCGAAGGGGTTGGCCCAGGCCGGTGGCGGG
>NZ_JBSFIK010000010.1:44141-215454 GCF_053597535.1 Streptomyces sp. NPDC001348
GTGCGGGGGTGCCGTGCGGGCCCGGGTGGAAGACCGGCGGCGCCCAGGGGCCGGGGTCGGCCCGAGGGGCTTCGGCCGGTGCGGGCGCGGCCCAGGCCGGTGGCGGTGCGGGGGTGCCGTGCGGGCCCGGGTGGAAGACCGGCGGCGCCCAGGGGCCGGGGTCGGCCCGAGGGGCTTCGGCCGGTGCGGGCGCGGCCCAGGGGTAGGCGGGCGGAGCCCCGCCCGGCGAGGTCCCGGAAGCGGGCGCGGGTCCGGGAGGGGGCGCGAGCCCGGCCGGGGGGCCCGGCTTGTCCAGGGTGACCCGGGGCCCCGGGTGACCGGGTGCGTGATCCGCGGGCAGGCGATCGGCGGGCGGCGCCCACGGATCCCGTTCGGTGCCGTCCGCGCCCCGCCCCCGGACGGACTCCGGCCTCGGCTCCTCGTCGGACATGGTGCGCGGTCCCCTTCCCCTGGCGTCCCGCCATGCTACGGCCGGGCCACACCCCACACGCGGCCCGGCCTACGATGATCCCCGAGTCACCGATCAGCCGATCACCCGCGCCCGGACCACGGTCCGTGGGCGCCGTTCCGGGGAGGAACCTTGACCGACCAGACCGCCGTACCGGCCGCCGGCACCGCCGACCGCGATCTGCGGACCTTCATCGCCGGCCTGCCCAAGGCCGAACTGCACGTCCACCACGTCGGCTCCGCCTCCCCCCGCATCGTCTCCGAACTGGCCGCACGCCACCCCGACTCCAAGGTCCCCACCGCCCCCGAGGCCCTGGCCGACTACTTCAGCTTCACCGACTTCGCGCACTTCATCGACGTGTACCTGTCGGTCGTCGACCTGATCCGGACCCCGGAGGACGTCCGGCTGCTGACGTACGAGGTGGCCCGCGACCTGGCCCGGCAGCAGGTGCGGTACGCCGAACTGACCATCACCCCGTTCTCCTCGACCCGGCGCGGCATCGACGAGGCCGCCTTCATGGACGCCATCGAGGACGCGCGCAAGGCGGCCGAGGCCGAGTTCGGGACCGTGCTGCGCTGGTGCTTCGACATTCCCGGCGAGGCCGGCCTGGAGTCGGCGGAGGAGACGGCACGGCTGGCCACCGACGACCGGCTGCGTCCGGAGGGGCTGGTCTCCTTCGGGCTCGGCGGCCCGGAGATCGGCGTGCCCCGGCCCCAGTTCAAGCCGTACTTCGACCGGGCCATCGCCGCCGGCCTGCGCTCGGTGCCGCACGCGGGCGAGACCACCGGCCCGCAGACGGTGTGGGACGCCCTGACCGAGCTGGGCGCCGAGCGCATCGGGCACGGCACCAGTTCCGCGCAGGACCCGAAGCTGCTCGCCCACCTCGCCGAGCACCGCATCCCGCTGGAGGTCTGCCCCACCTCGAACATAGCCACCCGAGCGGTCCGCACCCTCGACGAGCACCCGATCCGGCGGTTCGTGGAGGCCGGCGTCCTGGTCACCGTCAACTCCGACGACCCGCCCATGTTCGGCACCGACCTCAACAACGAGTACGCGGTGGCCGCCCGTCTCCTCGACCTGGACGAGCACGGCCTCGCGGGACTCGCGAAGAACGCCGTCGAGGCATCCTTCCTGGACGCCGCGGGCAAGGCCCGGATCGTCCAGGAGATCGACACCTACACCGCCGCGTGGACGGCCTCCTGAGGGCCGCCACAATGGGCGCATGCAGACCGTGACCGCCGTGGCCCACCGCGGCGACCCCTACCGCTTCCGCGAGAACACCGTCGACTCCCTGCGGTCCGCGCTCGAACAGGGCGCGGACTCCGTGGAGATCGACGTGCGGCTCACCCGTGACGGCGTTCCCGTGCTGCTGCACGACGAGACGCTGAAGCGGTTGTGGCAGCACGACCGGCCGCTGCGCTCGTTGTCGGCCGACGAGGTGCGCGGACTGACCGCGGGCGGGGTGCCGACGCTGGTGGACGCGCTGACCGCGACGGACGGCGCCCGGGTGATGGTCGACCTGCCCGGGCGGGCCGATGCCCGGGCGGTGCGCGGGATCGTCGGCGTCGTCCGCGACTGCGGGGCGCAGGACCGCGTCTACTACTGCGCGGGCGCCGAGATGATGCTAGCGGTGCGGGCCGCCGATCCGTCCGCCGAGATCGCCCTGACCTGGACGACGCTCGCGCCGCCCCGGGCCGGGTTGCTCGACGCGGTGCGCCCGCGCTGGCTGAACTACCGCTTCGGGCTGGTCGACCGCGCCGTCGCGGCCCGAGTCCACCGCGACGGACTGCTGCTGTCCGTGTGGACTCCCGACACCCGCCGCTCCCTGCGCCGCCTCCTGGACCTCGGCGTCGACTCGATCACGACGAACCGCATCGACCTGCTGTGCGCCCTGCGTGCGACGGGATGACGGCGGCGCGGGACCGCTACACCCGTGAGCGCTGGCGCACGGTCGCCGGATCGGCCGGGGTGGCGCGGGTGGCGTACTGCGGGACCGGGGTGTCGTCCCTGCCGGTGTCGCGGACCAGGCCGTAACGCTCGACGCCCTGGGCGGGGCCGGTCGTCACGTCCTTCTCCACCGCGTCCCAGGTGGTCGGGAAGACGTTCAGGCCGTAGTCGGCGCCCCGCTCGTTCACGGTCAGGGTGACGCTGCCGTCGACGTAGAAGTACTCGTTCTGCCACATCTGCTGGGTGCCGGACGGCAGCGCGTCGTAGCCGGTGGCCGGGCTGCCCATACCGGTGACGGAGGCGTCCGTGCCGCTGACGGGATCGTCCATGCGGCGGCCACCGCCCGAGGCCACGTGGAACAGCTTGCCCTTCAGCGCGGTCCAGGACGGTATGACCAGGCTGCCGGCCCGGTACTGCGGCGAGATCTGCCAGCGGACCAGGACGTAGCCCTGTCCGCTGAGCGTCACACTGTCCCCCCGGTGGTTCATGGTGGCGTGCGCGCCGCCGCTGCTGGTGATGCCGGACTCGGGGCGGTGCGGCAGCGCCCCGGGCGGGGTGGCCGGGTCCGGTGCCCGGTCGACGGCGTCGACGACCGTGCCGTACGGCTCCTTCTTCGCCGAGGGGGACGATGCGGGCGGGGCCGGCGATGTCGGCGAGGCCGGTGGGGCCGCGGACGGCGGGCGGGTGGTGCCGGGCGGTGTCCGCGGAGCGGTGCCGGTCGCCGCGGTGGGGGCCGGTGCGGTGTGCGCGGGCGGCTCGTCGGGGGCCCGCACGGCGACGTACGCGCCGCTCGCGACGATCGTCGCGCCCGCCGTCACCGCCACGGCCGGCTTGGTCAGCACGCCCAGCACCTTGGCGGACCAGCCCGCCGTGGTGGCCGTGGTGGCGGCCACCGCCGTCTTGCCGCCGAGGGCCAGCGACAGCGCGAAGCCCGCCGGGACCGGCACCAGGGCGATGCCCACCAGCAGCCGCTCGGCCGGTACGACCGGCTCGCGGGTGTCGCCGCAGTAGCCGCAGCCCCTGATGTGCCTGGCCAGCCGTTTGCGCCACACCGAGTCGGGCCGCCCGTCCCAGCGGGCGGTCAGGTCCCGCAGTTCGGGGCACGCCCCGTCCAGTGCGCGCACGATGCCGCGCGAGGTCTCCAGCCGTTCCTTCATCCGCTGTACGCGCACGGCGGCGTGCTGCCGGCTGACGCCGACGGCCGCCGCCAGCTCACGCCGTGTCAGCTCACCGGCGACCTCCAGCCACCACAGCGACAGCAGTTGCCGGTCCTCCGCGTCCAGCCAGCGCACCGCCTCGGCGACCTCGCGCCGCTGCCCCTCCAGTTGCAGCTTCAGCACGGTGAGTCCGGCGAAGTCGGCGGCGTCCTCGGGCACGTTCTCCTCCAGCCGCAGCACCGGCCTGCGGCGTGCCCGGTCCCGTATCCGGTGCATGGCGATGGCCATCAGCCAGGACCGGAAGCTGTCCGGGTCCCGCAGGGTGCCGAGGTTGCCGACGGCCCGCAGCATGGTCTCCTGGACGACGTCGTCGACGTCGGCGTGGCCGTTCAGCGCCCGGCCGACGACGTTGTACACCAGCGGCAGCCAGCCCTCGACCAGCTCGTCCATCGCCCGCCGGTCGCCCTCCTGTGCCGCGGCGATGGTCGAGCGCCACTGCCGCCCGGCTTCGTCGTCGGCGTGCGCGGTCATGGGCGCACCTTCTCAGCCGGGCCCGGGGGGTTGGCAATGCCGGGGATCACATCTGCGGAGACGGCGTGCAGGGCTCCGGACAACGGTTTTCTCGCTCCCTAGGGGACGCCCCTTACAACCTCTCGACGAGGAAAGGCAGTTGGTGGGGGAACAGGTCGGGGTCGGTGCCCTCCTCGGTGACGATTCCGGGGGCGGTGGCACGGCGCGAGGATGATCGCGAAGTTCTCGCCCGGCCTTCCCAGGAGCACTCGATGCGCACACGCAGCCGCACCACCGCACTCACCGCCGCCCTCGTCCTGACCCTCGCGGCGGGCCCGCTGGCCGTGCCCGCCTTGGCCGCTTCTGCAACCGCCGCGTCCGCGACCGCCGCGTCCGCACCGGCCACCGCACACCCCGCGTCCACCGTGGACGCCGACGCGCTGCGCGCCGCGATCGCGGGCCTGCCCGACGCGGACGCGACCGCCGCACTGGTCAGGGTCGGCGGCACCGACGGCACCTGGCGGGGCAGCGCGGGGGTGCACGACCTGGTGAGCGGACGGGCGGCGGACCCCGACGCCCGCTTCCGGGCGGGGTCGACCACGAAGGTGGTGACGGCGGCGGCCGTGCTCAGGCTCGCCGCCGAGGGCCGCGTCGACCTGGACGCGTCGATCGAGCACTACCTTCCCGGTCTGCTCGGGCCCGGGTTCCGCGAGCCGGTCACCGTACGGCAGTTGCTGAACCACACCAGCGGCATCCAGGCCGGCGACGGCTGGGGCGACTCCTTCGAGGACCAGTACGCGCACCGCTTCGACACCCTCACCCCGGCCCGGGTCGTGGCCTCCGCGGTGGCGAAGGGGCCGGAGTTCCGTCCGGGTGAGAAGCAGGACTACCTCAACATCAACTACACCATCCTGGGCATGCTGATCGAGAAGGTGACCGGACGCTCGTACGCCTCCGAGGCCACCCGTCTGGTGCTGCGCCCGGCCGGTATGCGTGACACGTACTTCCCGGGGACCGGTCCGCGGATCCGCGGACCGCACAACCACGGCTACCAGAAGGTGACGAAGGCCGGCGGGACGACGGAGTTCGTCGACGTGACGGAGTGGAACCAGGCGGACCGGTGGGCGGCCGGCGACATGATCTCCACGACCGCCGACCTGGAGCGGCTGGTCCACGCGCTGTTCGGCGGCCGGATCGTGCCCGGGCCGCAGCTGCGGGAGATGTTCACCGTCCCGGCCGGCATCAAGGGGGCGACCTACAGTGCCGGGCTGCAGCGCTTCGTGTACGAGGGGCAGGTGTACTGGATGAAGTCCGGCGGCCGGTACGGCTACAACACCGTGATCGCCGCGACCCGGAACCTCAGCCGCACCCTCGTCTACTCGGTCGGCTCGACGGACGCCAAGGGCGAGGAGATGAACCCGGTGGCCCAGCGGATCGCCCTGGCGGCGCTCAAGCAGCGGCAGCCGGAGCCGGGTTCGACGGACCGTACGCCCCCAGGCGCTTGATCTTCTGCCGCACGACGTACAGCGGGACGGCCCCGAACACCCCGAACGACATGTCGATCACCGACCACCAGAAGGGGATTCCCCGGATCGGCCCGCAGACAAGGGCGAGCGGGATGATTCCGGCGCAGGCGATCATCCCGAACTCGACGACCCAGATGTTGCGGACGGGGTCGCGGTACGGCCCGTAGAAGGCGACCGCGATGACCAGGTGAGCGAAGGCCAGCCAGTCCGTGCCGTACAGCAGGAAGGGGTACCGGGCGTCGGCGGTGTCCACGCCCTGCCGCACGCGCGAGATCCAGTCCGTGAGCCCCGGCAGGTGCTCCGGCACGGACAGCCACCGCAGCAGGCCCTCCGTCCAGCGCAGTTCGTGGACGAGCGGGAAGGCGGTGGCCCCGCTGAGCACGAGACACACGACGAAGCAGGCCAGCCAGACGCGGATGCCCTTGAGTTGGGCGGCTCTGTCGCTCATGGCTGGAGCGTACGCCTGGAGTTGAACGTGTTCAAAACCGGGGGGCCGGTCACCTCCTCCGCACCGAGGGTTCACTCGCGGGCGGGTCCGGCGCCACCGACCCCGGCCTGGTGGGCACGGCCGTGAGGGCCTTCTCGGCCGTGCCGCGACCGCCGGTCCGGCCGGCTCCGGAGGGACGCGGTGTGGGGCGGGTGTCGGGAGCGGTGGTCCGGCCGCGGCCGGACGATGTCGACGGGGACGGTACGGACGATGCCGGCGGGGACGGTACGGACGATGCCGGCCGGGACGGTACGGCCGACGGGCTGCTCGTGGTTGCCGGCCCCAGCGGGGACACCGGGGAGGCGGGCGGTTCGCCGGCCGGCCGCAGCAGCGGCAGCGCCAGGACCGCGGCGACCGCGCACGAGGCCCCGACCCCGGCGACCGTGCGGAGCAGCCTGCGGCGTGCCGCACCCCTGCGGATCTCCTCGAACCGGCCGGGGGGCGGAGCGAGATACCCGGAGGCGGGCCGCATGATGACGGCGAGGGGGTCGTCGGGGTCGAAGTCCGGACCGTCGTCAGAGTGTGTGATCAAGACTTCTCCTCAGGTGGGCGCGCAGCAGTTCGCGGGCCGCGTGCAGGTCGGCCTTGACGGTTCCTTCCTTGCGCCCGGTCAGCACGGCCACCTCCCGGATCGGCATGTCAGCGTAGTAGTGCAGCAGGATCGACGTACGCAGTCTTTCCGGCAGCGTCTGCACGAGCAGCCGGACCGACGGGTCGGCCTGCTCGGCCGACGGGCGGACGGCCGCTTCGACCCCGGCGCGGCGCACTGCCCTGCGCTCACGCTCGAGCTTGCGCCAGTGGTCCCTGACGAGGTTGGCCGCGGTGACGTAGAGGAAACCCCTGGGCTCCGCCACGGACGTCCAGCGGGCCCAGAGCCGGGTGAACGCCTCCGACGCGATCTCGTGGGCGGTCCCGTCGTCGTCGACCAGACGGCGGCACCAGCCGGCCAGGCGGGGGTAGAGGGCGGCGAACAGCTCGGCTGCTGCCTTCTCACGGGACCGTTTCAACGCTCTCCATGGGGGGGTTGGGCACTCGTCGGGGGAAGACCCCGGGCCGCCGGTGTGCGTTCCGTCGGCCCAGGATCAGGGGTGGTGTCCGGCCGGGCGGGGTCAGCGGCTCGCGCTCAGCGCGGCGAAGACGATGACGTTGTCGAGGTATCCGTTTCCGGTGCGCGGGCCGCCGCACGTGATGAGCCGCAACTCCGGCCGATCCACGTTCCCGTACACCTCCCCGGTCGGGAAGTGGGCCTTGGCGACGGTCCGTACGCCGGTGACGTCGAACCGGGCCGAGGTGCCGTTCTCCAGGCGCGCCACGATCCGGTCCCCCCGGCGCAGCCGGTCGAGGTGCCGGAAGACGCCGTCCCCGTAGGCCCCGACCGTCACATGACCGAGGATCACCGACGGCCCGGTCTGGCCGGGTGTCGGCGAGAGCCGGTACCAGCCGGCCTGGTCGTGGGCCGTGATGGGGGGGACCTGCACGGTGCCGTCGGGGGCGAGCCCCAGCCGCAGCAGCGGGGTGTCGACCCCGATGGCCGGTATCCGCAGCCGCACCGGGACCGAACGGGCCAGTGCGCGCACGCCGTTCGCGGAGTGCCGCGCGGGCGCGGACGGGCCGGTACCGGACACGGTCGCGGCCCGGTGAGCCTCGGGTCCGCAGCCCGCCAGCAGCGAGGTGGTCGCCGCGGCGACGAACGCGCGCCTGGAGAACGGGCTCATGCCCCGGTCGCCCGTCGGCGGCGTACGACGACGAACGCGGCGCCACCCAGGGCGAAGGCGCCGGCGGCGCCCCCGCCGATCAGCATGCCGTCCGAGCCCGAGCCGTGCGACTCGGGAGCAACCCCGGTGTCGGGGGCGCCCAACGGCACGGTGCCCACCTGACCCCGCCGCTTGCCGGGCGCGACGCTCGGCACGGGGCTGGGCGCAAGGGTCGGCTCGGCGGACTCGGCCGGCCTGCCCGGGGATGCGGTGGTGGACGACGCCCTGGGGGTCGGAACCGTGCTCGCCCTGGCCGAGGGTACGACGGTGGCCGTCGCCCCGGGTGACGAGTGCCCGCTGTCGGCGAACGCGGGCACCGTGCTCGCCAGCACGGCCACGCAGGCGAGTGCCGCGGCACTGATGACAGTTCGGCGCATGAATCGCTCTCTTTCGTCGGTCGGCCCGCCCGGTGAGCGGGCGGGCCGTGTCACGGATCGAGCGGAGAGACGAGGGAGCCCCGGGGCGGGTTGCAAAGAGATGGCAAAGCCGTCCGGCGGGGGTCACTCGCGGCCACCGGCGCCCGCGCGCCGACGAGTTGGCGTACCGGTGTGGCGGGAGAGGGCGAGTCGGCGCGCGCCCCGCAGGACGTCTCGGTGGACTCCCTCGCGGCCGTCGTGGCGACCGTCTACCGCTTCGGTCCGGCGACGGCGTAGGCCGTCGTGCCGAGGAGTGAGAGGACGAGTGCCGTGCAGGTTCCGGCGGTCGCGTCCGGTGGCAGGAGCATCCAGGTGGCCACTCGCATCGGCACACCGGTGGCGGGTGGGGCGAGGAAGGTGAACGCCACCCAGGCGAACGGCAAGGACCATGCGTACCGGCCCCCCAGGAGGACGGCGCCCAGCGCGGCCAACCCCATCAGGCCCGTGCAGTCCCGGACCACGAGAGCGAGCGGAAGAAGGTCCTCGCCCGCTGCCTGAGCCGCCGTCAGCGCGGTGCCGACGAACGCTCCGGCGAGCAGAACGTGCGCAGCTCTGCGGGGCAGCCACCGGATCGCGGCCGTCCGGTCCAGCATGAGGTCCTGCCCGCTCAGTCCGATGGACATCACCATCGCGCCCCCACCGAGAACGACCAGGGACAGCCGCGGATCGCCGGGCCCTTCACCCCCGTCCCGGGCCCATGCCCGGCCGAGCGCTGTGATGATCACCACCGCCGCGAGCGACGCGGGTACCTGACGTGAGCGTGCGTACAACGTCAGCCATCTCATCGTGACGCACCGCCGCCCAGCGCGGCGAACGGATCGCCCTTGCACGCGACCGCGCCCAGGTACATCGTGGTGATCCGTGCACGCTGTTCCGCGCGTGGGAGTCGCACGAGTTTCTCGTACACCTCACGGACCCCCTCCCGTTGGACGCTGGACAGGTAGACCATGTCGCCACTGTGCGGCCGGGGTTCGCCGAGCACCCAGCTCACGGCGATGCTCTGCGCCTTGACGTCACTGCTGCTGATCGTGTCGGCGTACGCGGAACACTTCGGTACCAGGGCGTTGGCGATGAGAGCCCTGGTGAGTTCTTCTCCTCGGGCAGCGGCGACGGCGCTGTCGTCGAAGTCGAAGAGAGCGGTCTCGCGGGACCGGTGCGCGCGCGGCCTGTCCGGCCCCGTCGTGGTGTCCTCGTGCAGCGAGAGCGGCGCCTGGTCACCCAGGGCGGCGCGCATCGCACGGAGTGCGTCCCTCGCAGGTCCCGCGACGTCCTTCAGCCATGCCCGGTGCGTGGTGGTCACGCACACCGGGCCGTCGCACACCGGCCGGGCCGCGGCAGCGTCGACGACGTACACCTGACGTGGGTCGGAAGGGAGGACGAGCAAGGCGATCACCGCGCCCGCCAGGGCCGGCGCCGGCGCCATGAGACGGCTGCGCGGCCCGGCCGCGGCGAGCAGTGCGAAACCGGTGGCGGCCATGCCGAGCAGCCAGATCGTCTGGCCGACGTGCACGGACGCGGAGAGCGTGAGGAGCACGTCGCGGGCTTCCTGCGCCGCCGGCGACAGCAGCGAGAACAGGTTCGGCTCCGAGGTCGAGATCCCCGTCTTCGCGTCCACCTTCATCAAGGACGCCTGCGCGAACGCCGTGAACACCAGCAAGCTCACGGCCACCGTCGGAGGGGTGAGTATGAAGGGCAGGGTGCGCCCCACCCCCATGCCCAGTACGGCCCCGGAGACAACGGTCAGTGCCCCCACCAGCGAGATCGGCAGCCATCCGAGGTGTGTATAGCCGGTGTTGGCGAGGACTTGCACCCCGCCGACGAGAACGAGGGCCGCGAAGGCCGAGGCCAAGGTGATCGTCATCGCAGCCGTCAGCACGGCAGCGCGGTGGAACGTGGGCCGCGGCGTGCTGGTGAGCAGCTCCGACGCCCTCGAGCGGTGGTCGCGCAGGCCCTGGAGTGCCCCGAGTCCCGCAGCCAGTGGCCACAGGAAGAAGAGCGGTTCACGGGTCTGCAGGGCCATGGAAGTCCACTGACCCGTCCACCCGGTGGTGGTCAGCTTGTTCTCGCCGGTCACCAGGAACATGAAGGCCAGGGCCGTCGCGAGGACCGCGGCTCCGGCCCAGGGGGCGATGGAGCGCTTCAGTTCGACACGCAGGATGCGCGAGCTCACCAGGATCCTCCTCGCCTGCCGGGACCCTGGAGCAACGCCGAGTAACCACGCTCCAAAGGACTGTCACCCACGTGTTCGGGTCCGCCTGCCGCGGCCAGCGCGTCCGGGGGCCCCTTGAAGACCAGTCGCCCCTCGTCGACGAGCACCACGTCGGTGCAGGCGGCGGCCACGTCCTCCACCAGGTGGGTCGAGACGACCACGCAGGTGTCCCTGCCCAGCTCCTGCAGCAGTTGGCGGAAGAGCAGTCGCTGCGCCGGGTCCAGGCCGACCGTCGGTTCGTCGAGGAGAAGGATCACCGGGTCGTTGACGATGGCCTGGGCGATCCCGACTCGACGCACCATGCCGCCCGACAGGGTCTTCATCTTCTCGTCGGCGCGGTCCGCCAGGCCCACCCGCTCCACGGCGCGCTGCACCGCCCCGGGGATGTCCGTCTTCGGAACCTCCTTCAGCCAGGCCATGTACTCGACGAATTCGCGCACCGTGAAGCGCTTGTAGTAGCCGAACTCCTGCGGCAGGTAGCCGATCCGGCGGCGCAGTGCACGGTGCTCGCCGAGGCCGCCGACGGACTCGCCGAGCAGTTCCAGGGTGCCTCCGGCGGGACGCAGCACGGTGGCCAGCGCCCGGATGAGGGTGGTCTTGCCCGCCCCGTTGGGTCCGAGGAGGCCGTGCACGCCGGTGCCCAGCGACAGGTCGAGCCCGTCGACGGCCATCCGTCTCCTGCCGGCCCTGACCTTCAGCCCGACGGCCCGGATCTCCGAGGAGTAGGCCGTCGGTGCGATGTCGGCCGCGTTCACCGAGGGCATCAGTACTTCCTTTCCATGGTCATCGATGGGTTCCGAGTACGGAGTACGCACCTCTGCGGGTGATCACGACACCGATGCCGAGCGCGAGGATCAGCGCCCACACGGGCAGACCGCTCGTCCGCAGGGCGAACGTCGTGCGGCTGGTGGCCAGGGTGGGCGCCAGGACCACGGCACCCCAGGCCGCGGCCAGCACGACGGCGGCGCGGGTCACACCGATGACACCGCCGAGGGCCAGGGTCATCGAGGTGAAGGCCAGGCAGGGCAGCAGCCATTGCGCGACCGCCACCCCCGTCGCCCATCCGCCGGCGAACAGGGTGGGTACGACGAGCATGAGCACGGCGGCGGTTCGCCTCAGTACCAGAGGGAGTCCGGCCCTGGGCACCGAGGCCGTCAGCTCGTACGCCGGGTCAAGACCGCGCGACCACGACGCCGCGACACCGAGCACGGGCAGGATGGGGGCGAGCAGCAGCACCAGCGACACGTGGTGGGGGGCGTACCCGGGTCCCGTGCGGGCGTCGGCGAGGTCGAGCAGCAGTGCCAGCAGGGTCATGCTCGTGATCATGGCCAGCCACGGTGCCATCGCGGGCGTCAGCCACCTGCCCAGCGGTGCCGACCAGCGTCGGCGCCGGGGCATCGGGGCCGTGGCGGCCAGTCGGGGCGCGAGGTCGGACCAGACGTCGGCCACCAGTGCCGTTACGGCGGGCACGGCGGCCGACAGCCGGTCCCGGCAGGTGCGGCACACCTCCAGATGGGCCTCCAGAGCCCACACCTCGTCGTCGGCGAGGCCGCCGTCACCGCGCGCGTAGGCGTGGATGAGTCGCTCCGCCGCATGTGCCACGCTCATGCCAGGGCCCTCCGCATCTCCGTCCGTGCCCGGCGGGCACGGGTCTTGACCGTGCCCTCGGGCACACCGAGCAGGACCGACGTCTCCCGGACGGACAGCCCGTCGAGCACCATGGCCTGCAGTACCTGCCTGAGTTCCGGTGCCAGGCGGCGAAGCGCGTCCCCGACATCGCCGTCGACGGTCGCCGCGAGAGCCTCCTCCTCGGCAGCGGGCGCCACGGGATGCGCGGCCGCTGCGGGTGGCGGCTGGGCGTGGTGGGCTCTTCGCCGGAAGGCGTCGACGAGACGGCGTGCCGCGATCGTCCACAGCCAGCCGAGAGCGCTCCCTCCGACTGCCGCCCCGGCGAACGCGCCCGCCGCCCGCCACACCGCCAGGTACGTCTCCTGCATGACCTCGGCGACGATCTGCTCGTCGGCGCAGCGCCGCCGCAGACGCACCGCCAACCACGGCGCGGTGCGCCGGTACAGCTCGTCGAAGGCCGTACGGTCGCCCCGGGCGACGAGGCGGACGAGGTGTTCCTCGTCCGCCTCGTGCAGTGCTTTCCTCGCTCGTCTCACACCCGCTAGACGCCGGAGGGAAGCGGCGGGTTTTGGACCTGGTGTGATCCCCGTCACCTTGCCGGGCCCCGCGACCGCTGACCAGGCCTGCGGGCTCACCCGTCTAGTCGCCGGCGAGCGCCCCGCGCAGTTCCCCCCGTCGCCGGATCCCCAGCTTCTTGTACGCGTTGGTGAGGTGGGTCTCCACGGTGCGCCGGGCCAGGTGCAGCAGGGCTGCTATCTCGGTGTTGGTACGGCCGTCGGCGGCGAGTTGGGCGATACGGCGCTCGCTGCCGGTGAGGGAGGCGGATCCGGTGCGGGCGGTGCCGGTACGGCGGGCGCCGCTCTCGCGCAGGGCTTCCTCGGCGAGCGTGTGCAGTCGAGGTACGCCCAGGCGTTCGGCGCGTTCGGCCGCCTCCCGCAGTCCCTCCCGGGCCCGGGCGCGGTCCCCGACGGCGGTCAGCTGCCGGCCTCGCGCGACGAGCGCGGCGACCAGTTCCGGCTCCGTACCGGAACGGGCCTCGCGCAGCAGCCGTACCGCCTCGTCGGCCAGCCGCAGACCGCGCCGGCCGCCGGTGACCGTGCCGAGCACCCGCAGGGCGCGGCCCACCGTCCGGGGCGTGCCCCACACCCGCGCCAGGCGCAGTTCCTCCTCGGCGAGCGCCAGCGCCTCCCGGGGGCTGCCGAGGGCGAGCCGGCACTCGGCGGCGGCCGAGCGCCACGGGGTGACGACCGGGCTGACCACCTCGCGGGCCGACTGGCGGCGGCCGCACTCCAGGAAGTCGTGCAGGGCTCCCGCCGGGTCGCCGGCGGCGGCGCGTTGCACGCCCCGCGCGTACAGGAACCGGTTCAGCTCCCACGAGTCGGGCGCCGCCCGCAGGTCGAAGCCGTCCGCGAGCCGCCGGGCCTCGTCGGTGCGGCCCAGTTCCACGAGCGCGATGAGGGTGTGGGCGTGTGCGTTGGCGGGTCCGGCGTCCGCGGTCACGGGCGGCTCGGCGGGCAGCCACCCGTACTCGCCGCGGGCCGCCGCGATGTCGGCCCGTACGTTGAGCAACGCCTCGTGCATCGGGTGCAGCAGGTCGGGTCGCTGGCCGGCCAGGCCGCGGTCGACGAGCCGGTCCGCCTCGTCGAGTTCGTCGGCCCACTGGGCGACCGCTGCGGCGGTGCCCAGCAGGAACGGCTCCGTCAGCGGGTCGGCGGGCTCGGCGAGCAGGGTGCGCACCTGCTGCATCGCGTCGTCCGCCGAGGCGAGTCCGGCGGTCGCCGCGCGCCGTACCAGCAGGGCCCTGGCGGCCGGGCCGACCTGCTCGGGCGCCTGCTCGGCGGTGTCGCTCAGCCGCTGGTACACATCGCGGCGTACGGTCTGGTCCTGGTCGGACAGTACGGCGGACGCGCTGTGCACGAGGCCCGCCAGCTCGGGGCGGTCGGTGAACTGGCCGTCCACCGAGCGCAGCACCTCCACGGCGACATGGGGCTTGCCGCGTCCGGCCAGCGCGGTGCCGAGGGCGACGGCCGCCCGCATCCGGTCCTGCGGTGTGCCGGGCAGCCGGACGGCCTCGGTGAGCCGGGAGATCCCGGCCGCGGGGCCCGGGCCGGCGCACTCCAGGGAGCCCAGCCCGGTCAGCAGCCGCTGCCGGCGCTCGTCGGTCAGGGGTTCGTCGAGGGCCCGGCGCAGGAAGGCGACGGCGTCGTCGGCGCGGCCGTCGCGCAGGGCGTGGGCGGCGGCCTCCTGGAGCACGCCCGGCGCCCACGGGTCGCCCACCGGGCCGGAGCGCAGCAGTTGCCGGGCGACCAGGTCGGTGGGGGCGCCGCGGTGCAGCATCGTCTCGGCGGCCTGCCGGTGCGCCGCGCGCCGCCGGGCCGCGGGCACACCGGTGAGCACCGCGTCCCGCAGCAGGGCGTGGGCGTACCGGGGGCGGCCGTCCGGGTCGGGGCGCAGCACGCCCAGGCCGGTCATCGCGGTGAGCCAGCCCGGCACCCGGGCCGGGTCCGCGCCCGCCAGCTCGGCGAGCAGCCCGCCGAGGCCCTCGGTGGGGCAGCCGGGGCCGGTACCGGCTGCCGCGTCCCAGCCCTCGTCCAGGACGGCGAGCGCCCGCGCGACCTCGGCCGTGCCGGCGCCGGCGCTGTCCAGCCACCAGGACACGGCCGCCTGGTACGCGCCGGAGTACAGCGCCGCGGACGTCTCCGGCACGTCCGGGTGCCGGTCCGGGCCGCCGAGGTCGTCGAGGAGGGCGCGCAGCAGCATCGGGACGCCCGTGCCGGCCCGCACACAGCTGTCGGTCCACTCCTGGGTGGCGGCCGGGAACCGGGCGCGCACCAGTGCGGCGGCCGCTTCCTCGGTGAGCGGCGCGAGGGTGTGGGTGTGGACCAGGGCGGGCGACAGGGTGTGGGTGAAGCCAGGGCCGGACGGGTCGACGTCGTACTGACTGCGTTCGGTGACCGCCAGCAGGACCGGCAGCCGTAACCGGTCCACGTGCCGGGCGGACTCCACCAGCCAGCGGTAGGAGGGGGCGTCGGCGAGGTGGACGTCGTCCACGGCGATCAGCAGCGGGGACTCGACGGCGTGACCGCGCAGCACCCGCCACAGCAGCAGGCCCTGCTCGCGTTCGCTGCCGCTGCCCTCGGGCTGCCCGAACCACTGGACGGGGCCGATGAGTTGCAGCACGGTCGCGAACGGCACGGTGGCGTCGCCGGGTGAGCAGCGGGCCCGCAGCACCCGCATGCCCTGGTCGGCGGCGTACTCGGCGGCAGCCTCGAGGGCGGTGGTCCGGCCGGTGCCGGTGGCCCCGCGCAGCAGTACCAGGCCGCCCGCGCCGGCCCGGGCGCGTGCGACCCCGGCGTTGAGCAGCGCGGCGGCCTCGCGGTGTTCGCGCGGCGGATCACCCTGTGTTCGGGACATCCCTGCCTCCTTGCTCGGACGGGTCACCGTCGTAGACGTCGTGGTCGTCGTGGACGTCGCAGCGGTCGTGGACCTCGCGGAGGTCGCGCACCTCGCGGAGGTCGCGCACGTCACACCTGTCGTGGTCGTCGTACGGCCGATCTCGTGGTGCCGCTCGTGGTGCTCCACGATTGCGCGGGTCCCCGCGGCCCCGTGAGGGTGAGGAGCGAACGCCCGTCACCGGTCCCGCAGAGGTGGCCGGCACGTGGACTTGGGGGAGACGGTTGCTCAGCTCATCGCGGACCACACGCCCCGGTAAGGCCGGCCCGGCCGACCGGATACCGGTGGCGGTGCATGCTCCGGACCCGATCCTGCGCGAGGGGGTGCTGAGCCAGTTGCGCCGGTACCCGGAGGTCGAACTCCGGGAGGAGAGCGAATCGGGGCCCGGCACGGTGGCACTGCTCGTCGACGACGTGCTCGACGAGTCCGCGCTGGCCCGGCTGCGCCGGCTGGTGCGCAGTGAGGGGGCGCGGGCGGTGCTCGTGGTCAGATCGCTGCGGGAGGCCGAGCTCCTCGACGTGATCGAGTGCGGGGTGGGCGCCATCGTGTGGCGCCACGAGGCCACCGCGACCCGTCTGGTGCAGGCCGTCCTCGCGGCGGCCCGCGGCGACGGCGACCTGCCCGCCGACCTGCTCGGCCGGCTGATCAACCAGGTGGGAACACTGCACCGCAGCGCGGCCGGGCGCTCGGGCGCGCCCGCCTCGGGACTGACCCCGCGCGAGGTGGACGTACTGCGGCTGGTCGCCGAGGGTTTCGACACCGGAGAGATCGCCAGCAAGCTCTCCTACTCCGAACGGACCGTCAAGAACGTGATGCACGGGCTGACCACCCGGCTGCATCTGCGCAACCGGGCGCACGCCGTGGCGCATGCCCTGCGGGAAGGCTACATCTGACCGAACGGGCATGCGGTAGTGGCCCCTTGGGCCCTCCGGTCTGCCCCGCGGCCGTCCCCGGCGTGCCTGCGGGGACAGCCGTCCCTGAGGGCAGGATCGGTCACGGCGGCAGGCGGACGGGCGAGGCCGGGCACGGCAGGGCGGGAGCACGACGGTGATCCACGAGGTGGACGAGGTCCTCAAGACCCTGCTCGAAGGTGGCGCGCTGGCCGGTTCCGGTATCGACGTCGTCTTCGACGCCCCCACCCGCGACTGGGCCGCCCGCCGCAACGCGCCCACGATCAACGCCTATCTGTACGACATCCGGGAGGACGTGGGCCGCCGCCAGCGCGGGCACATCGCGGTCCGCGACGAGCGCGAGGTGGTCGTCAAGCGCCGCCAGCCGCCGCGCTGGTTCCGGCTGTCCTACCTGGTGACGGCGTGGACCAAGCAGCCCCAGGACGAACACCGGCTGCTGTCCGCGGTGCTGGCCACCCTGATCCCGCGCGAGCTGCTCCCACCGTCCGAACTGCCGGGCGCGCTGGGTGCGTTGGGCATGACGGTGCCGTTGTCGGTGGCCGGCATCCAGACCGAGTCGCGGTCCCTGGCGGAGATCTGGTCCGCGCTCGGCGGTGAACTGAAGCCGTCCCTGGACCTGGTGGTCACCGCTCCCTTCCCGGCCTACCCCGAGTACGACGCCGGTCCGCCGGTCACCGAGGGCGCGGCGGTCCGGGTACGCGCCCTGGACGGCACCCCGGCCGGGGCGGAGGAGCGCGCGCACCGTCCCCGGCAGGTGGCGGCGGCCCGGGCCGCCCGGAAGGCGGCGATGCGTCGCGGTGGGGCGGGCCGCGCGCAGTGATCACCTGGACCCCGGTGCACGACGTGACCGCGTCCGACCCGGCCACCCCGCTCCTCGCCCGGCTCGCCGCGCTCCGCGAGCGGGTCGCGCTGCTGGTCGAGCACCGCTCCGCCGACGACCCCACCGCCGCCGACCCCCTGCGCGGCCTGTACCTGTCGGAGGAGGCGGTACGGCATCTGCTGCGGCCGGCGGGACCGCTGCCGCCCGTACCGCCGCCCGGTCCCGCCGGGCCGCCGGACGACCGGCTGGCTGCCCTGTCCGCCCGGCTCGGCCTGACCGAACTCGACGCCACTCTCCTGCTCGTCGCCCTCGCCCCCGACCTGGACCGCACCTTCGAGCCGCTGTACGGCTACCTCAACGACGACGTCAGCAGGCGGCGGGCCACCGTCGCGCTCACCCTCGACCTGTGCGGGATCCCCGCCCACTCGGCGGCCGCCCGGGCCCGGCTGCATCCGACGGCACCGTTGCCCGCGCTCGGGCTGCTCATGGTGGAGGAGCCCGAACGCCCCTTCCTCGGGCGCTCGTTGCGGGTACCGGACCGGGTCGTGGCGCATCTGCTCGGTGACGACACCCCCGACGCCGCGCTGGCCGGACAGCTGCACCCGATGCCCGCCGCTCCGGCGCCGCACGCCGAAGACGCGGAAGGCGAGGGGGACTTCATCCTCGTCGTGCGCCGGCTGGCCGCCCGGCTCGTCGGCGGTGCCCCGCTCACCGCCTACCTCCGCGAGGGACGCGAGGGCGACGGGCTCGCGTGTGCTGCCGCCGCGCTGCGCTCGGCGGACGTCCCCGCCCTGCGGTTCTCGGGCCCCACGGAGCGGGTGCCCGAGCTGCTGCGGGAGGCCCGGCTGGCCGGGTGCGCGGTCGTCGTGACCGGGCTGCCGGACCAACCCGACCCGCTGGTACGGGAGTTGGCGGCGGCGCCGGACGTCACCGTCCTGGTCGCCGGGCCCCGGCCCTACGACCCCCACTGGTGCGACCACGACCCTCTCGTCCTGGAGGTGCCCCGGCGGCCGGCGGGGGCGGTGCGGGCCTGGTCCGCGGCGCTCGGTGAAGAGCCCGGCTTCGACCTCGCGGCCGTGGTCGCCCCGTACCACCTGTCCGAGGAGGGCATCGCCCGCGCGGCCCGCGCCGCCCAGGGCCTCGCCGGTTTCGACGGTGCCCCGCTCTCCCCCGCCCACCTGCGCCTGGCCGCCCGCCAGCAGTCCGCCTCCGGCCTCGAACGGCACGCCCGCCGGATCCGTCCCGCCGTCGACTGGTCCGACCTCGTCCTGCCCGACCGCCCGCTGACCCAGCTGCGGGAACTCGCCCTGCGCGCCCGGCACAGGGACCGGGTCCTCGGCGACTGGCGGCTCAGCGCGGGCGGCGGCCGAGGCCGGGGCGTGCTCGGGCTGTTCGCGGGCGAGTCCGGCACCGGCAAGACGCTCTCCGCGGAAGTGGTCGCGGCCGAACTGGGCCTGGACCTCTACGTGGTCCAGTTGTCGTCCGTGGTCGACAAGTACGTCGGCGAGACCGAGAAGAACCTCGAGCGCATCTTCACCGAGGCCGACCGCACCGACGCCGTGCTCCTGTTCGACGAGGCCGACGCGGTGTTCGGCAAGCGCTCCGAGGTGAAGGACTCGCACGACCGGTACGCCAACATGGAGAGCGCCTACCTGCTGCAGCGCCTGGAGTCCTTCGACGGCATCGCCCTGCTCACCACCAACCTGCGCGCCAACATCGACGAGGCGTTCACCCGGCGACTCGACCTGGTGGTCGACTTCCCCTTCCCCGACGCCGGGCAGCGCCTGGCCCTGTGGCGGCACAGCCTGTCCCACGTGCCGAGCGCCGACGACATCGGACTCGGCGCGGTGGCCGCCGACTTCGAGCTGGCCGGCGGTTCCATCCGCAGCGCCGTGGTGACCGCCGCCTACCTCGCGGCCGGCCGTGACGGCCTCGTCGGCACCGCCGACCTCCTGGAGGGCGCCCGCCGCGAGTACCGCAAGGCGGGACGGCTGCTGCCCGGCGAGGGCACCTGGTAGCGGCCCGCCGGACGACGCCGGCCCGGAACAGCCGAAGGATCCCCGTTCCCGGGCCCGCCGCGCCCGCGGCGGGCCCGGTGCCGTACCGGTCTCACACCGTCAGCTTGATCGCTTCCACGAAACGGGAGTTGTCGAAGTGGCCGGCGGTGTTGAGGTCGGGGCGTGCGTTGTTGCAGCTCTGGCCGTCCCAGTCCTGGCCGCTGATCTTGACCACGCTGCAGGCCTGTCCCGAGCCGACGTTCCACACGAACGTCACCATGTACGGGTCGTTCTTCCTGGTGCTGCCGATGTAGTTGTCCTTGCCGTCGGCGACGACGGCCGTCCAGCTCGGCTTCCACTTGCCCTGGCCGTTGGTCGACTGGGGGTCGTACACCATGGCGGTGCCGGCGGAACCCTGGACGCCGTATACCGCGACGTTGAGTGCCTTGACGGCCTTGCCCTGTCCGACCGTGCCGGTGACCGTGCCGTCGCACACCGGCTTCTGCCAGCCGTCGCCCTGGACGAAGGCCCGGTAGCAGACGTGCCGCCCGCCGGGGTCGTGCGCCGCCAGCCGGTGCACGGCGGTCGCCGCCGTGTCCGCCTTGGGTCTGGCCGTCACCGTGGCCTTGGCGCCGCCCCCGCCTCCGCCGCCGGCCCCGCCCGCCTTGGCGTCGGCGCCGGTTCCGGCGGCGGGCGGTGCGCTGGTCATGGTGGGGGCGGGCGGCAGTGCCGGCGCCGAGCTCGCCGAGGGGCTGGGCGCGAGGGTGGTGCCGGCTTCGGCGACCTTCTCGGTGGCGCCGGTGCCCACGTTGGGCTTGTAGGCGATCCACAGCATCACGAAGGTGACCGCGAGTGCCGTGACCACGCCGAAGAAGGTGGCCAGCCAGCGCGGCAGGAAGCCCCGCTGGACATAGGTGCCCTCGACGGGCATCGGCTCCGCCCCGGACCGCAGTACGGACAGCGTGTACGGCCGCTGCTCCTTCGCCCCGAACCAGATGATCCTCCGCGGTTTCAGCGTCGTCCTCACGAACGCCGCCCGGCCGGGCTCGATCTGCACGTTGCTCGGGTGGATGTCGTACGACAGCTGGTCGCCGTTGTCGCTGCCGTTGACCGAGGCGGTGAGCCTGGTGTTGCCGAGGTTGTCGACGGCGAGGCGGGGCCGTCCCCGGAACCGGCCCTTCACCGTGGGCGGCACCAGTTCCGCCCGCACCTCGGTGAACGGGGTGATGGTGAGGTTGCCCTCCGGGACGGTCGTCGCCTCCGGATGCTCGGTCGGCGTGATCCGCACCGCGTACGGGTTGGGACCGGCGGTGGCGTCCGGGGTGCGCGGTGGGGCGAACGTCAGCTCCACCGTCCCCGTCGTCCCCGGGTACAGCCGCAGCGTCGGCGGCTCCACCGTCGTCCACGGAGCGATCGGCCCCACCGGTTCGAATCGGTACTCGTCGACCACGTCACCGGTGTTGCGCAGCCGCAGCCGCACGCGTGTGCTGCCACCCGGATCCACCGTCGCGGAGGCCGGTTCCAGAGAAGTCCACAGGCTCACGCCACGACGCTAGTGCGGGCGCGGTGCGGGTGGCAGCGGACGCGTGGGCAGTCTTCACCGGCCCAAGGGCCGGGGCGTTGCCCTCGCGGGCATCCTCCGGCGCTTCTCAGGTCCGCGGCGCCCGTGTTCCGGTGGCCGTGAGGATGAACTGTGCGTAAGAGTCCGCGTTCATCAGGGCGCGCCTGCCCATGGCGTACCAGTTCGGCTGCTTCGCCGGGGAGGGCTCGTCCTTGCCGGTGTAGGTGCCCGGGTCGCGGACGGCACGCTTGCCGAGCATCGCCGCGTCCCGCGCCGCCGCCTGGTCCGGCATGACCGTGGCGAGTTCCGCCTCGTAGCCTTCCTCCTCCAGCTCCTGGTCGTACGGGCTGTACTGGTAGTCCAGGGTGCCGGCGAACCGGTGCGTGGCCTCGTGGATGATGTACCAGGCGTTCTGGCCCTTCTCCGTCAGGTTGATCGGGCCGGAGCGCCCCACGTCCATGGTGGGAAGCTCCTCGCTCTTCTGCTGGTTCGGGTTGAGCACGCGGTTCGCGATGTCGCGTGCGCTGGGGGCGACCCAGCCGGCGACGTCGCTCGGGGTGCCGGTTCCCGCGCCGACCAGGGCGATCTCCGCGCCCCCCGAGTTCAGGCCGGCCTGGATGCGGCGCACGACCTCGGTGATCCGGGGCAGGAAGGTCGCGATCTGCTGGGGTGTCGCGCTGCGGAAGGCGGGGAAGCCCGACCGGAGCCCGGCCAGCAGCGGGCCGCCGGGGTTGCCGCCCGCCGCCTGCAGCATGGCCAGCACCGACGCGATCTTCTCCTTGGCCTCGACGACCGCCCGGCGGGTCCGGGACTCCACACCCGGGTAGTCACGGTCGGGAATGGTGCCCTTCTTTGAGAACGTGACGTTCGCACTGCTGTGGTGCTGCCGGGTCACGTCGTCGTACCGGTCGCCGGGACGCGGTGTGACACCGGCGCCGATGCCCAGTTGGGCGGAGGTGCGGATGTCGGCGGGGTTGGTCTCGTTCTGCCAGCGGACCTGGGCGCCGCCGGTGAGCGGGTCCTGGAAACTGGAGCCGGGTACGAACTCCCAGGCGGTGCGCTGGATCATCGGCGTGGCGTGCCCACCCCGGGCCGTGGGTCCGGCCGCGGTCTCCGCCCCGGGGGCGCGGATCGGCTGGACGGGCACCGGACCACTCATCACCCGGCGGGCTTTCTCCACCGCGTGCCGTTCGCCCGAGTCGCTCTCCTCGGACATGCGCACCCCGAAGCCGGTGTCCGTGCCGGGCACGGGGCCCGCCATCTGGTCCTCGACATGGGTGAGTTCGTGCGCCCAGTCCTCCTTGGTCATGGCACCGGCGACCACCACGTTGTTCCCCGAGGTGTACGCCTTCGCCTGCAGTTCCACCGCCGACTCCCGTGCCAGCGCGCCCGTGTGCACGCGCACATGACTGAAGTCGGCGCCCCCGAACCGGGCTTCCATCTCCCGCTGGATGGCCGGGTCCATGCTCTGCCCGGGGGAGTCGAGCACCTTGTGCACCAGGGCACGGCGCTGCACCGACGGCACATGCCCGCAGCCCGCGTCGTGCTCGTGCCGTCCCTCCGCCACCGCACGCGCCACCGCCGCGTTGCCCGCGGTGCGCTGCAGGGCGATCAGTCCGGCGGCGGTGCTGCTCACGGGAGCACGCGAGGTGACCGGGCCGGCCGGCAGCCGGGGAGCCGCGATCGGGGTGGTCTGCTTGCGGTCCTCCGGTACGTGCATGAACTACCTCTCGGCCCTGCGGTGACGACGTCTGCCCGCCCGGCATCTCACCGGCTGCGAGTACTGGGCTTCACCTACGGGTACGGGCCGGGATCGGTGTGGGCAAGGGCCGCGAGGGCAATTCCGGGGGCACTCCCGGGTCGGAGCTGCCCCAACGGGCACGTCCGCGGGCAACGGCGGTGCCCTCGGGAGGGAACCGCTGGCCGTTTCCCGGGATGCCGCGCGCGCGTGAGGCTGGGGGCGTTCCTGTCTCGTACCCCGAGGAGAGCAGAGCATGCCGTCCTACCTGTCGCCCGGCGTCTACGTCGAGGAGGTGGCCAGCGGCTCGCGTCCCATCGAGGGAGTGGGCACGTCGGTCGCGGCCTTCGTGGGGCTCGCGCCGACCGGTCCGCTGAACGAGCCGACGCTGGTGACCAACTGGAGCCAGTACGTCGCGTCGTTCGGCGAGTTCACCGAGGGGTACTACCTCGCGCACTCCGTCTACGGCTTCTTCAACAACGGCGGATCGGCCGCCTACGTGGTCCGGGTCGGCGGCTCCGCCGAGGGCGCGCCCGTCAACGGCACGGCCGGCACCGCCCCCGCCGCCGTGACCGGCTCCCCGGCCCCCGCCGAGCTGCCGGCGGCCGAGCCGAGGCAGCTCGGCACGTTCACCGTGACGGCCATCGCGCCGGGCAGCGGCGGCTCGCTCAGCGTCGAGGTCGCCGACCCGGAGGGCGAGGGGCCGGCCGAGCGGTTCAGACTGATCGTCAAGGACGGCGACAAGCCCGTCGAGAGCTTCGACGTGACCGCCAAGAAGGGCGGCCGCAACTACGTCGTCACCCAGGTCAAGGAGCGCTCCAAGCTCATCACCGTCACCGAGGCCGCACCGGCCGCGCAGCTGGCCCGCCCGGACAACCAGACCGTGACCCTCCCCGCCCCGGCCGCCGCTCCCGCCGTACCGTCGTCGGCCGCGCCGGACGAGTCGCACCCCGGCCCGGCGACCTACCTCGGCGACTCCGCCGACCGCACCGGCTTCGGCGGCCTGGAGGCGATCGACGAGGTCTCGATGGTCGCGGTGCCCGACCTGATGGCCGCCTACCAGCGTGGCGCGATCGACCTGGAGGCCGTCAAGGCGGTCCAGCTCGGCCTGATCGCGCACTGCGAGCTGATGGGCGACCGCGTAGCGATCATCGACCCGCCGCCGAGCATGAACGCGCGTCAGATCCGTGTCTGGCGGCAGGAGACGGCCGGTTACGACTCCAAGTACGCGGCTCTGTACTACCCGTGGATCAAGACCTTCGACCCGGCGAGCGGCCAGTCCCGGCTGGTCCCGCCGAGCGGCCACGTCGCCGGTGTCTGGGCCCGCAACGACTCCGAGCGCGGCGTCCACAAGGCGCCCGCCAACGAGGTGGTGCGCGGCGCGGTCGACCTGGAGATCCAGATCACCCGTGGCGAGCAGGACCTGCTCAACCCGATCGGCGTCAACTGCATCCGTGCCTTCCCCGGCCGCGGCATCCGGGTGTGGGGCGCGCGCACGCTGTCCTCCGACCCGGCCTGGCGCTACCTGAACATCCGCCGGTACTTCAACTACCTGGAGGAGTCGATCCTCATCGGCACCCAGTGGGTGGTGTTCGAACCGAACGACCACGCCCTGTGGGCCCGTATCCGGCGCAACATCTCGGCGTTCCTGGTCAACGAGTGGCGCAGCGGCGCCCTGTTCGGCCAGCGGCCCGAGGAGGCGTACTACGTCAAGTGCGACGAGGAGACCAACCCGCCGGAGTCGGTCGACGTCGGCCGGGTGGTGTGCGAGATCGGCATCGCGCCGGTCAAGCCCGCCGAGTTCGTGATCTTCCGGCTGGCGCAGTTCTCCAGCGGCAGCGGGGAGCTGGAGGAGTAGGGCTCCCCCGCCCCCCTTCGTCTCTCTTTCGGACGCCTTTCCCAGTAGGACCCTCACAAGGACAACGGACACATGAGTCTCCAGCCGGGTGACGCCCTCACCTCACACAATTTCGGCCTGCAGATCGACGGCGTGATGGTCGAGTACCTGGCCGAGGTCAGCGGCCTCAGCATCGAGCAGGACGTCATCACCTACCAGCAGAACACCCCCAACGGCCAGAACGTGGTGAAGAACCTGCCGGGTGTGAAGAAGAACGGCACCTGCACGGTGGTCCGCGGTATGACCCAGTCGGCCTCGTTCACCCAGTGGATCAACGAGTCCATCGCGGGCCAGATGACGACGGCCCGGAAGAACGCCTCGATCATCATGATGGACTTCCAGAACAACCCGGTGAAGCGCTACCACCTGCGCAACGCCTGGTGCAGCAAGATCGACGCGAGCACGGTGAAGGCCGGTGAGGCGTCCGCCCTCACCGAGACGGTGACCATCGCGTTCGAAGAACTGGTCATCGAGTAATGCGGCGTACGGCTGCCAGGTCCGGCGGCGCCGTCTCCTACTCCGGCGCGGAGGCGCCGGGGGCGGAGGCGGGTGCGGGTGCGGTCGCGGGTGCGCAGGCGCAGGGGCCGGAGTCGCTGCCGGCCCCCGCCCCGGGACCCGCTCCCGCGCAGCAACAGGAGTCCCTGCGTACCGAGTTCCCCTTCCAGCTGCCGCGCGGGTACGTCGACGAGTCCGGCACGGTCCACCGGGACGGGGTCATGCGCCTGTCGACGGCCCGGGACGAGCTCGTCCCGCTGCGCGACGTGCGGGTGCAGGAGAACCCGGCGTTCCTGTCGGTGGTGCTGCTGGGCCGGGTCATCACCCGGCTCGGCACGCTGCCCATGGTCCACGACGGCATCGTGGAGAACATGTTCGCCTCCGACCTGGCCTTCCTGCAGGACTTCTACCGCCAGATCAACGCGGAGGGCCACACCCGCGCCGCCGTGCGGTGCCCGCACTGCGCGGAGCCGTTCGAAGTGGAACTCGGCGGGAGCCGCCTGGGGGAATCGTGACGTACGCGACCGACCGGCTGCACGAGGAGATCGCGTACGTCGCCTACCACTTCCACTGGAGCCTGGAGGAGATCCTGGACCTGGAACACCAGGACCGCCGCCGTTACACGGACCAGATCGCGTCCCTGGTGACGCGGGCCGGGGCGGAGGGCTGAGCGGTGGGTTTCCTGGACCGGTTCCGCACGCGGGTGCCTGCCGGCGGCTCTTCGGCAGGGGGGTCGTCGACTGACGGCCCGTCTGCGGACGGCTCGTCTGCGGATGGATCGTCTGCGCATGGCTCGTCCGCTGACGGCTCGACCGCTGGCGGATCGTCCACTGCGGAGTCCGCGGGTGGTGCCGTACGGACGGGCGGGCGTCCGGTGGTGGCCGCATCGTGGCCGGGGCTGCCGCCGATCCAGCGGGCCATGGCCCCGAGCCCGGCCGGGGTCGCCGACGCCCGGTTCGGAGGACGGCTGCCGACGTGGCAGAACCCGTCGTTCATGGGCGCGGCGTCCCCTGCGGTGCTGGACGGACGGTCGAGCGCGCTGCTCGGCGGCACGTTCCGCTCGTCATCGGCACGACCGGTGTCCGGCCTGGAACACCCGGCCGGGGCCCTGCCGTTGTCCGGCCCTGCCGAGCAGCCGACGGTGCGGCGCGCTCCGGTGGTACCGCTGCGGCTTCTTCCGCCGCGGGTGCCGGGGGACACGGGCGAGGGCCCGGGTACGGCTGCTTCCCCGCTCGCACCGGCTCGCACCGGGGCGAGCGCGCCGAGCGGGCCGGTCGTTCCGGGCGCGCGCGTCGCCGCGTCCGGGTCCACGTCGGCTGCGGGCGGGACTGCCGCGTTCTCCGCGCCGCCGTCGGGCGGTGCGGACGGGCAGGCGCCCTCGGTACAGCGGGCGAGCACCGGTGGTTCGGTGCCGGCCTCACCAACCCCGGCCCCCGCCGCCACGGTTGCCGGTCCGTACGTCCCCGTGGTGTCGCCCGAGCCGCCGTCGGCCCCTGCGGTGACCGCGCCGCTCCCCGTCTCCGGGCTCCGGGTGACGCCTGTCCCGGCGGGCTCCTCACCCCGGCCGACGTCCCTCACGCGGGCGCGGACCGGGGCCGCAGCGGTTCAGCGGCGCACGCTGCCGGTGACACGGCGGCTTCCCCTGCCCACGGGGGGCACGGCATCGCGCAGCCCGAGGACCGAGGAGACGGCCGGACCACCCGCCGCCCCGGCGGAGAGCGGCCCGGACGGCGCGGCCCACCTCCCCGAGACCGGGCCGACCGTCCAGCGCCGCCACTCCGCCCACGACGCGGCGGCGACAGGGAGGACGAGCGGGTCATCCGCGACACCGAGCCACAGCGGCCCGGCCCGTACCACCCCCCGCGCCGAGACCGGACCCACCGTCCGGCGACTCGACACGACCCCGGCGAGCGACCCGGCACCGACGCCTACACCGGCGCCGATGCCGACGTATGACGCAAGCACGGCACCCAGCACATCGACGCACGCCGGAGCGGCACCGAAGACGAGCGGGTCACCCGCGGCAGCGGCGGACAGCAGCCCGGCCGGTACGGCCCACCACGCCGGAACCGGACCCTCCGTCCAGCGACTCCGCACCACCCCAGGGAGCAACGCGGCACCCGCACCGACGGCGGCGAGGAAGACAAACAGCTCACCCGCGACAGCCGCGGACAACAGCCCGACCGGTACGGCCCACCGCCCCGAAACAGGGCCCACCGTCCAGCGACGCCACTCCACTCCCGCGAGCACCCCGGCCACCACACCGACGCCCACGCCCACCCCTACGCCGGACGCACGCACGGCACCCCCCGCATCAACGCACACCGAAGCTCACCGCACCGCAGCAAACGCCACCCCCAGCCCGACGGCGGCGAGGAAGACAAACAGCTCACCCGCGACAGCCGCGGACAACAGCCCGACCGGTACGGCCCACCGCCCCGAAACAGGGCCCACCGTCCAGCGACGCCACTCCACTCCCGCGAGCACCCCGGCCACCACACCGACGCCCACGCCCACCCCTACGCCGGACGCACGCACGGCACCCCCCGCATCAACGCACACCGAAGCTCACCGCACCGCAGCAAACGCCACCCCCGGCCCGACGGCGACGAGGAAGACAAACAGCTCACCCGCGACAGCCGCGGACAACAGCCCGACCGGTACGGCCCACGGCCGCGCCGCGGCCGACGGTGGGCCCGTGCAGCGATCACTGACCGGATCCGCAACCACCCCCGCCGACAACCCCGTTCGAGCGGAGGCTCCGTCCGCTCCCTCCACTCCTGCCGCTCCTGCCGCTCCTGCCACTCCCCCAGCTCCGCACACCCCGGCGGCAGGTCCCGGTGAGCCGTCTCCCGTCCTCCAGCGGTCGGCGGCCAACGCCTCCCGGCCCGCGTCGGCGGCCCCCGGCAGCGGCGGCCCCGGGCGTACCCATGACACCCGTCCCGGCGGGGCGCCGCCCGGCGTCCAGCGACAGCCGACCACCGGCTCGCCCCGTCCGCACCCCGCGACAGCCGACCCCGCTCGGGTATCGGGCGGACTGGGGCGTCCCCTGGCTGCCCGTCCGGCCCCCTCCGCCGGCACGGACGCCCCCCGGCAGCGGTCGGTGACGGATGCACCGGGTGCCGCGCTCCCCCCGAGCACGCCGCCGCCCCCGCCTGCCACGACCGACCCTGCACCCGCACCGGCCGCCCCGGCGCAGGCCGCCGTGACCACGCCTCCCGTCCAGCGAGTGACGGCCCGAACCGTCACCGGGCCGGCCCAGCGTTCCGCCGACTCCATGCGGCCCCCGGTCGGGCAAGCCCCGGGCCCCGGACGCCCGACCACCACGTCCCGTGCCACCACCCCGGCCGGGGCACCGCCGGGCGTGACACAGCCCGTGCAGCGAAGCGCGGCCCGCCGCGCACCCCGTCCGGGGCTGGGCGCACCGCTCTCCATATCGCCCGCCACCTCGACGGACCTCCCCGCCCCGCCGGGCACAACCGTCCCGCGCGGGCTCCCGGCCGCCCCCACCCCCGTCATCCAGCGAACCACCGGACACACCCCACCCACCGGCACAACGCCCCTCGGCGCCCCCACCACCGCGCCCACCCCCGTCATCCAACGGACCACCGGACACGCCCCGTCCGCCGACGCGACGCCTCCAGGCGCCCCCGTCGCTCCCCCGCCCGCCACCACCCTCACGACGCCCCTCGACGCCCCCCAACCCACCAACACCCTCGCGGCTCCCCCGGCGTCCTCGCGCCCCTCGACGCCCCCCAGCACCACCCCGGTCCAGCGCTCGGCGATCCCCACCCGGCCCATCCACCCGGGCGGCGCCCCGCACCCGGCAGCCCCGCACCCGGCAGCCCCTTTCCCGGCAGCACCCCTCCCGGTAGCCCCGCTCACGCCGCCTCCGCCACCCGGCGCCGCCGCGCCCACCACCGCGGTCGCGTCCCTCCCCGTCGCCCAGCGTCTCGGGTGGAGGACGAGGAAGCCGGCCAAGAACCCGGCCACCGGCGCCCTCGCTGCCGCGGCGGCGGCAACCGTCGCCGACACGCTGTCCGGGCCGCCCACCACCCGCCGGGCCGAGGCCCCACCACCCCCGTACACGCCCCACGCCTCCGCCGGCTCCCCGCCCCCGTACACCCCGTCCCCCGGCGAACCGCCCCCGCCCGAGTACGCGGCCATCCCGCCGGGCGCCTTCGACCCGAGGGAGCTGACCGACTTCCAGCTGGACGAACTCGTGCACCGGATCATCGGCCGCATCACGCGGCTGATCCGCACCGAACTCCGTCTGGACCGCGAGCGGATCGGCAGACTCCGCGATCCCCGCCGCTGACCGCGCACCACATCCGACTCCTCGGCTCCTCGACTCCCCGCCGCATCCACCACGTCCACCACCCGCCACGTCCGCCACCTACCAGGAACGACAGAAAGGCCCCCCGCGATGTCCCGCCAGGACCCGGGCTCCACCATCTGGTTCAGCCTCAGCATCGACGGCGAGAGCCTCGGCTACTTCAACGGATGCGAGGGGCTGTCGTCGCAGGTGGAGGTCGAGCACCGCCAGGAGGGCGGCAACAACGGCTTCGTATGGCAGCTGCCGACCCGTGTCACCTTCTCCACCATCCGGCTGACCCGGCCGCTCACCCCGGACACCACCAAGGTGGCCAAGTGGATCTCCTCCGTGCAGACCGGGATCAAGCGGCCCACCGCCCAGATCGCGGCCCTGCGCGCGGACGGGTCCGAAGTGGCCCGCTGGGGGCTGATCGACGTGCTGCCGGTGAGCTGGACCGGTCCCACCCTCGACCCCGGCAACCCGGCCGTGGCGACCGAGGTCCTGGAGATCGCCCACCACGGGTTCACGGACTGACGGACTGAACGGACTGAGGGGACGGACCAGCATGGCCAAGGGCAGCAGGGGCGGCGCCGGAAAGAGCCTCGTACGCGCGACGCTCGCCATCCACGAGCCCCCCGTCGGCGGCAGCACGACTCCCGGCGGGATCATCAAGACGTTCGGCTTCGACTTCAACCCGGCGCAGCTGTCGCTGACCCGGCACGCCGAGTGGAAGACCACCCCGGCGCAGATCGAGCGGGACGGCTCCCTGCCGGAGTTCATGGGGTCCCGCCCGCGGGAGATGAGCGTGGAGATCTTCCTCGACTCCTCCGACGAGCCGACCAGCAACACCGTGCTGAAGAAGGTCGAGTCGCTGCTCGACTGCTGTGAGGTGACGACGAAGAGCATCGCGGCCAAACAGCCGTCGCCCCCCTGGGTGGTGCTCCAGTGGGGGTCCTTCTCCACCGCCCGGTTCACGGCGTACGTCAGCTCCGTGGAGGCCACCTACACGCTGTTCGGGACGACCGGCGTGCCCATCCGGGCCACCTGCCGGCTGCAACTGCACGAGATCCCGAGCCGGACGAAGGGGCAGAACCCGACCTCGGGCGCGCTCACCGCGCAGCGCGTGCACCGGGTCGTGGCGGGCGACTCGCTGCAGTCGCTGGCCTGGCGGGAGTACGGCGACGCGGCCGCCTGGCGGGCCATCGCCGAGGCCAACGGCATCGACGATCCCGCGCACCTGCCGGCCGGCACCGAACTCGTGCTGCCCGCCGCCGAGGAGGTGCGTGCCTGATGGTGCGGTACGCGTTCTCCAACGTCATCGATGTGCGGATCGGCGGGGCGAAACTGCCGCCCGAGTTCGCCCGCACGCTCGTCGACAGCTACGTCGACCAGGGCGTCGGCGTGCCGGCCGCGTTCCGGCTGACCTTCCGCGACCCCTACCGGCTGCTCCTCGGCAAACTGGGCGTCACCTTCGGCACCCCGGTGGTCCTGGCCCCGGTCGCCGACGGGCAGGGGGCCTCCGATCCGCTGCTGACCGGCGAGGTCACCGCCCTGGAGGCCGACTACGACGGCACCGGCACCTTCACCGTCGTACGCGGCTACGACTTCGGGCACCGCCTGCTGCGCCAGCGCCGGGTGGCCGCCTACCGCAACCAGAGCGCCTCCGACATCGCCCGGAAGCTGGCCGCCCAGGACGGGGTGCCGGTCGGGCGGATCGAGTCGACGAGGACCGTCTACGAGTTCATCAGCCAGTCCAACGTCACCGACTGGGACTTCCTCGCGCGGCTCGCCGACGAGAACGAGATGGTGATGTCGGTCGACGCCGACGGCAGGTTCCAGTTCGTGAAGCCCAAGTCGGCCTCCGGCGCTCCCTCGCCGAGCACCGACGGCGACAAGAGCCCGTTCGTGCTCCAGGCCGGGCACGACATCCTGCGGCTGCGGGCCGCGGTCACGGCCGCCGACCAGGTCGCCAAGGTCGAGTCGCGCGGATGGGACGTGACGACGAAGAAGAAGCTCACCGCCACCGCGCCCGCGGCCGCCAACCCCGGTATCGGCATCGGGACCACGCCGGGCGCCGCGGCGGGGAAGTTCAAGACGGCCAAGCTGGTCGACACGGGCACGCCCTACGACAAGCAGAACGAGGTGAAGTTCGCCGCCGACGCCCTCGCCGACGACGTCACCTCCTCCTTCGCCGAGCTGGAGGTCGTCGCGCGCGGAAATCCCAAGCTGCGGCCGGGGGTTCCGGTGGCGCTCGCGGACGTGGGCAAGCCGTTCGAGGGCAAGTACACCGTCACCTCCGTGCGGCACGTCTTCGGCGACGGCAAGCACTACGAGGCATGGGTGACGGTCAGCGGCCGGCAGTGGCGTTCGCTGTACGGGCTCAGCTCCGGCGGCACCGACACCGCGCCCCGGCTGCCCAGCGTGGCCAACGCCCTGGTCACCGACGTCAACGACCCGCTCAAGCAGGGGCGGGTCCGGTTGCAGTTCCCGTGGCTGGACGACACCTACGTCAGCGACTGGACGCGGACCGTGCAGCTGGGCGGCCTCGGCGGCGGCGGCATCTTCCCGATGGACGTCAACGACGAGGTGCTGGTCGCCTTCGACCGGGGTGCGCTCGACCATCCGTTCGTGATCGGCGGGCTCTACAACGGCAAGGACAGGCCGACCGTGGTCGGTGACGTGCCGCTGCACGACACCGTGCGGAAGAAGGCGAGCCGGCACACCGTCTCCGACCGGGACGGCAACCGGATGGACCTGCTCAGTCAGAAGACCGGCGGGCGCAAGCAGGGCGTGCGGCTGGTGTCCGGTGACAAGCAGCTCACCGTCTTCCTGGACCGGACGAAGACCGAGATCGTCGTGGACAGCAAAGGCGACGTCACCATCAAGGGCAGCCGGTCGGTGTCGGTCGAGGCCGGCACCGACCTCACGCTGAGCGCGCGGCGCAGGCTGACCATCAAGAGCGGGGGCCCGCTCAACATCGAGGGCGCCGGCCTGGTCAACGTGAAGGCCGCCGGCGAGATCGGGGTGAACGCCGCGGGGGCCCTGAACCTGAGCGCCGTGGGCATCGCGAGCCTCACCGGCGACGCCACCGTGCAGATCAACTCACTGGTCAACACGACGATCAAGGCGCCGACCACCCTGGTCGGGTCCGCCACGTTCGGTGTCACCACCATCCCCGTGCCGATGGTGATCCCGTGACCGGCTCCGTGGCCCCGGAACGCGGGGGGTGCTCCTGATGGCCGAGCAGTTCGTCGGCTCCGGCTGGTCGTTCCCGCTGCGCATCGGGCCGACCGGCGGGATCGCCCTGGTCAGCGGGGAGCGGGAGATCGAGGAGGCGATCCGGCTGGTGCTGTCCACCGCGCCGGGCGAGCGGCCGATGCGGCCGGACTTCGGCTGCGCGATCCACGACCTGGTGTTCGCGCCGGTCAACGAGCAGACCGCGGGCCGTATCCAGCACGAGGTGTACGCCAGCCTGGACCGCTGGGAGCCGCGCATCGAGGTCGACGACGTCGAGGTCTCGGCCGGCACCGACCAGAGCGTGCTCTTCATCGACGTCCGCTACTCGATCCGCGGCACCAACAACCCGCGCAGCCTGGTCTTCCCGTTCTACGTCATTCCGTCCCACGACGAGCCGGACGGCACCTCCCCGGCTCCGGAAAGCGACCGCTGATGGCCCTGCCCTCCCCCAACCTCGACGACCGCCGCTTCCAGCAGTTCGTCGACGACGCCAAGCGCTACATCCAGCAGCGCGCCCCGGAGTGGACCGACCACAACGTGTCCGACCCCGGCGTCACCCTCGTCGAGACGGTCGCGCACATGGCCGACCAGATCGTCTACCGGCTCAACCGGGTGCCGGAGAAGAACCACCTGGCGTTCCTGGACCTGGTGGGGATCACCCTGTTCCCGCCGTCCGCCGCCCGTACGGACGTGACGTTCTGGCTGTCGGCGCCGCAGGAGGAGCCGGTCGCGGTGCCGGTCGGCACCGAGGTGGCCACCATGCGCACCGAGACCGAGGAGGCGGTGGTCTTCGCCACCGAGCGCGAAGTGACCGTGGTCCCCTGCGAGTTGCGTCATCTGCTGGTGCAGCACACCGGCGGCCCCGCGGTGGAGCGGACGCACGAACTCACCGGGGACGACAAGGACCTGCTGTGCTTCTCGGAGTCCCCCGACCCCGGCGACTGCATGCTGCTCGGCCTGACCGCGGCCGTGCCGCACTGCGCGCTCGCCCTCGACCTGGACAGCCGGGTGGACGGAGTCGGCGTGGACCCGCGGCAGCCGCCGCTGGTGTGGGAGGCGTGGACCGCCGACGGCTGGCAGCCCTGCGAGGTCGACCGGGACGGCACGGGCGGCCTCAACCGCCCCGGTGAGGTGGTCCTGCACGTCCCCGGCGGGCACGTCCTGTCCCGCAACGCCGGGCAGGAGGCGGGCTGGATCCGCTGCCGGGTCACCGAACCGCTCCCCGGGCAGCCCTTCTACACCACCTCCCCCACCGTCCGGGCCGCCGAGGCCTTCACGATCGGCGGCACCACCTCCGCCGTCCACGCGGAGACCGTGTACGACGAGGCGCTCGGCGAGTCCACCGGGCTGCCCGGGCAGCGGCTGCGGCTGGCGCACGCCCCCGTGGTCGGCGACGACCCGCCACTGCTGCTGCAGACCGCCGAGCACGAGGGCTGGGTGGACTGGCGGGTGGTGCCGAACTTCGCCGCGTCCGGCCCGTACGACCGGCACATCACGCTCGACGCCACCACCGGCGAGATCGCCTTCGGGCCGGCCGTGCGCGAACCCGACGGCTCACTGCGCCAGTACGGCACGGTCGCCCCCAAGGGCGCCCCGATCCGGGCCCGCCGCTACCGCACCGGCGGCGGCCGCGCGGGCAACGTGGCCCGGGGCGCCGTACAGATCCTGCGCACCTCCATCCCGTACGTCTCCGAGGTCGTCAACCGTGAGGCGGCGCGCGGCGGGGTCGACGGGGAGACGGTGGAGGAGGCGAAGGTCCGCGCGCCGATCACCCTGCGCGCCCAGGAACGGGCGGTCACCTTGCGCGACTACGAGGAACTGGCCCGCCGCGCCGCCCCGGAGACCGCGCGCATCACCTGCCTGGAGGGCGAGGAGAGCGAGCACGGCGCGTACGCGGTGCGGGTCCTGGTCGTGCCCCAGGCGGTACCGGACCCGGGCGGCCGGCTGCGCTTCGAGCAACTGGTGCCCGGGGACGCCCTGCTGGACCGCATCACCCGGCACCTGGACGAACGGCGGCTGATCGGGACCCGGCTGGCGGTCGGGCCGCCGTACTACCAGGGTGTGACGGTGGTGGCCACGGTGCACGCCTTCCGCGGCGCCGACACCGACCGGGTGCGGCGGGAGGCGCACGACGCGCTCTACCGGCACCTGGACCCGCTGACCGGGGGCGCGGACGGGAAGGGCTGGCCGTTCGGGCGGCCCGTGCAGGCCGGCGAGGTGTTCGCGGTGCTGCAGCGCGTCCCGGGCGTGGAGCTGGTCGATCAGGTGGTGTTGCACCCCGCCGACCCGCTGACCGGCAAACGCGGGGACGCGACGGACCGTATCGACCTGTCTCCGCCCTCGCTGGTGTTCTCCTTCGACCACCGTGTCCGGGTGATCGGGGACGGATCCTGATGAGGGGCTCCATCGACGGTCTCGGCTCCTCCGCGCCGATCGGCATGATGCTGCCCGCCGTGTTCGCCGACGACGACCTCGCGCAGCGGTTCGTCGGCGGGCTGGACGAGGTCATCGCGCCGATCCACAGCGTGCTGGACTGCCTCGACACCTACTTCCGGCCGTCCCTCGCGCCGCTCGACTTCGCCCGCTGGCTCGGCGGCTGGGTCGGCGCGGAGACCGACGGCACCGAACCCGAACCGCTGCTGCGGGCCGCCGTGGCCGCCGCCGCGCATCTGCACCGCATCCGCGGCACCCGTCGCGGGCTGGCCGAGGCGGTGCGGCTGGCGTTCGGCGTGGAGCCGGAGATCAGCGAGAGCGGGGGTGCCGAATGGAGCGCCCGCCCGCTCGGCCCGGTCCCCGGCGAGAGCCGCCCCCGGCTGCACGTCCATCTGCGGCTGCCCGACCCCACCCCGGCGGACCAGCACCGGCTGGACACCCTGGTGGCCGCCGCCCGCCCCGCCCACATGCCGTACACGGTCCAGGTGACCGCCGCGGACACCGCCCCACCCGCCGAGAGGAACCCCGAGAGATGACGACCACCCAGAACTGCGCCGAATGCGGCACCCGCGCGGAACCGGGCCAGTCGTTCTGCGACGCCTGCGGGGCGGTGCTCGGCTGGACCGACCGGGCCGGCGCCCGGGTGACGAGCGGCGCCGCGGCGGCGTCGGCCGACGGGCCCGGACCCCGCTCCGGCGACGCCGCCGCGGACGGTTCCGGCAACGCCGTGCCGACCCGGACCGGCCCGACGGCCGTCTCCGCCGACGAGACGGCGGACGGCCCGGGGAACGACCCGGCGGACGAACCGGCACCGGCGCGGCCCACCGCGTCCTCGGCCGCACCGGCCGCCCCCGGCCCGGCGACCGCCACCCCGGCCGACACGGGCTCCGACGGCCGCGGCCCCGGCGGCCCCGGCTGGGACGCCTTCTCCCGTCGGGACGGCGGCACCGGGCTGGCGCGCACCCCACGCGACCTGCTGGGCTCGGCCGCGGCGACCGGCGCGGCGGCCACCGCCCCGGACGGCCACGACGACGGCGCGACCGACGCCGACGCTCCGCCCCAGGCCCCTGACACCGCTGCCGCACCCGCCGCCTCCGCCCGGGAGGAGACCGCGCCCACCGAACCCGTCCCCGCCGCGCCCCGCACGTCGGCCCCCGCGGATCCGGACGGCCTGACCGACCGCGCCCGCCGGCTCCTCGTACCCGTGTCCGACCCGGAGCCACGTCCCACCGCGTCCCCCTCCGTCGCCCCGGTGCTGCCCGGCCGCCCGGCCCCCCAGCGCCCCCAGGCAGTCCGCGCCCCGGGCGAGGAACTCGGCGCGGACGGCGGCATCCCGTGCCCCTGGTGCGCCACGCGGAACCGGCCCGAGCGGCACTACTGCGCCCGGTGCGCGATGCCCATGGCCGGGGACGGGCAGGCCCAGGGCCGGCTGCCCTGGTGGCGGCGGCTGCTGCGCTCCGGCGACCGGGAGGCACCGTGGGCGGGCGACCGCCCCAGGTTGCGCCGTGCCTTCGACCGCGTCCTCGGCTGGCTCGGCGCGGCGCTCGTGCTCACCCTGCTGGTCGTACTGGTCGTCAACATCCCCAAGGGCGTCCAGGCGACCCGCGACCACTTCTCCAAGCGTGCCCCGGTCGCCCCGGACAGGGTCACGGCGTCCCGCTCCTACCCCGGCCACAAGCCCGAGTTGGCCTTCGACAAGCTCAACAACACCTGGTGGGGGCCGGGGGTGTCCGAGTCCGGCCAGGGCCAGTGGATCGAGGCGCGCTTCGACCAGCCGACCCGGCTCCTCGACCTGCTCGTCACGCCGGGCATGTCGACCCACGCCGACCAGCTCTCCAAGTCCGCGCTCCCGCACCGCCTGGAGGCCCGGGTCACGCTCGCCGACGGCAGGCCCAGGACCGTGGACCTCACCCTCGACCAGGGCGCGGGCGCCCAGCGCCGAGCCTTCCGCGTCGGCGAGGTCACCGCGGTCCGCTTCACCCTGGACTCCGCCTACCAGCCGTCCGCGAGCAAGCAGGTGGCCATCGCGGAGATCGAGTTCTTCGGCCCGTCGCACGGCAACTGAAGGCTCCCGACCCGGGCGGCAGTTGTGGTTCGATGCTCAGATGCCTCGCGAGGAGATACTTGTCGAGCGGCTCGGCGAAGCAGGTTACGCCGTGGAAGAGGTGGAAGAGGCCGGCGGAGGAGTGGTCGCCGTCGCGGGTCTGATCACTCTTCAGGACGGCACTCGGGTGTTCGCGAAGACCCTGCTCGGACCGGATACGGACGTGTTCACGGTCGAATCCGCCGGCCTGTCCGAGCTCCGCGCTCATGGAGGGGCGAACACGCCGGACGTGTTGTGCGTCTCGCCCCGGCTGCTCGTCCTCGAAAGAATGCAGCCGCGCCGGGACGACGAAGACTTCTGGGAACAGCTGGCTCACATGGTCGCCGCCCTGCACACGTCCACCGTCACCGATCGGTTCGGCTGGCACCGCGACGGCTGGCTGGGCCGAATGCGCCAGCACAACGCCTGGGAGGCGGACGGCCACGCGTTCTTCGCCGAACGGCGCGTCCTGCGCTGGTTACCGGAACCACTGGTCGAGGCCGCGTTCGACCGCGAAGACCGCCGAGCCCTGGAACGGCTTTGCTCATCCCTGCCCGAACTGGTTCCGCCCCAGCCGCCCTGTCTGACCCACGGCGACCTGTGGCGGGAGAACATCGTCGCCACCGGTGACGGCGCTCCCGTGCTCATCGATCCCGCGGTGTCCTACACCTGGCCGGAGGTCGACCTCAGCATGCTGTGGTGCTCACCGCGCCCGGCCGCCGCAGAGCGGTTCTTCACCGCGTACCGGGAGATCGCCGGGCTCCATGACGGCTGGAAGGAGCGAATGCCGCTCCTCCATCTTCGCGAACTCCTCAGCACGATCGCGCACGGTGACGACGACTGGGGCGCTGCCGAGGCAGTGCGGGAGATCGTGAGGCCGTTCAGCCGACAAGCCCGGCGTCCCGCGCCAGGAGGGCCGCTTGGACCCGGTTGGTGACTTCCAGCGCCGCCAGTATGCGGCTGACATGTGCTTCGACGGTGCTTTCACGCATGGCCGGCCGGGTCGCGATGTCCGCATTGGTGTCTCCCTGGGCCAGCAGGGCAAGAACGTCGCGCTCGCGAGGAGTGAGACGGTCGAGCAGCCCCTGAGCCGCAGCGGCCCGGGGCCGGCTGGTGGCGTGACAGCGGTCGATGAGGCGACGGGCCGCGGCCGGATGGAGGATGGCTGATCCGTCGGCCACAAGGTGGACGGCGCGCAGTATCTCGGCTGGGTCGGTGTCCTTGAGCAGGAATCCGTCGGCACCGGCGGTGAGGGAGTCGTAGACGTACTCGTCCGGATCGAAGGTGGTCAGGCGATCACCTCGGGAGGATGCGGAAGCGCCCGAAGCCGTGCCGTGGCGGTGATGCCGTCCATGTGGGGCATGCGCACGTCCACCAGAGCGACGTCCACACGGTGGGCGGTGGCCTGCGCGACGGCCTGCAGGCCGTCGGAGGCCTGTGCGACCACGGTGATGTTCTCGTCCGTGCCGAGCAGGTCGGCCAGGCCGAGGCGGACGAGAGCGTCGTCGTCGACGATCATGGCTCGGATCATGCGTTGACCAGTCCGGTACAGGTCCGGCCGGCCCGGCCGCTGACGGTGCTGTACACAGGGGCAACCGTCGGAAACGTCGCCCGCACGCTGGTGGCCCGGCTGCCCGGCGGCAGCCGCCTCGATATCGAAGCGGCCGCCCCGGACACCCGCAGCCACCTGCGCGGCCTCATGAGAACCCGTCCGGGCCTGGGGGTTGAGGAACATCGGAACGAAAACCGGCGCCAAGTGGTCAAGTTTGGAAGTCCTTCGGGGGTTGACTGCGGAGTCGGTGTGGTGGGTGTCGCCTGGTCAGATGCCGTGGGCGGCGAGGTGGAGTTGGCAGGCGCAGTCAAGGACTTCGGGGGCGCCGACGAGGATGCCGTTGGGTAGGTCTTCGTAGCGGTTGTTTCTGTCGCAGTAGGAGGCGAAGCTCCACTTGCTGGTGGTCTCGCCGCAGCGCAGGCGCATCAGCTTGACCTCCTCGCCGTCAGCCAGTTCCGCCTCCCGTAGGCGAAGGCCCCGCGGTGGTTGTCGCGTCGTTCTGGCCAGTCCGCCAGGCCGCAACGCCAGAAGGTCCGAACTGTCATTTTCTGTTATGCCAATTGACACACTATTAAATGCTCACCTAGGGTCCTGCCCATGGAGGAGCGCAAAGGACGCGGTCGGCCCCGGAAGAATCCGGAGCAGCTCGCGCGATGGACACCGCCCGACGGCTGGTCCCGGCTGGTCGCCTGGATCTCGCCCGCGGAGAAGAAGGCGCTGAAGCGGGTTGCCGTCGAGGCTGAAGTTTCGGTCGCGGACCTGGTCCGCGCGCTGGCGGGCGGCCTGGCGTCCGGTGCCATCACTCACGAGGAACTGATCGGCCACGTCAGAAAGGGCATGCAGGTCATGGAGAAGATCCCCACGCTGTTCGAGCGGGACAGCGACTTTCGGGTCGTCGACCGGCCGCGGGCGGAGTGTGCATGGGTGTTCGATGGCGAGGGGGCCCCGACAGAGAAGCTCGACGGAACCAACGTCCGTCTCACCGTCCGGGCGGGCCAGCTGGTACGGGTGGAGAAGCGGCGCAACCCGAGCAAGCTGCAGAAGGAACAGGGGATCAAGGACGGCTGGTACGTCGACACCGCCGAGAGCGCCGCGGAGGACAAGTGGGTTCTCGCCGCCGCCCGCAATACTGACGTCACCTCGTGGCCGGACGGCGAGCACTCTTGCGAAGCGCTCGGCCCCCGCATCCAGGGCAACCCCCTGCGGTTGGACGACCATCGGTGTGTACCGTTCAACCTGGAGGTGCCGGTCTACCAGGGTGTGCCGCGCGACTACGTCGGCCTCCGTGACTACCTCGCCGAACTGGAGAGCCGCTTCGTCCCCGGCGCCCTGGCCGAGGGCATCGTCTTCCACCACCCGGACGGTCGCCGCGCCAAGATCAAGCGCAAGGACTTCCCCGTCTCCGCCTAGGAGCCAGGAGACCGCCGAAGATCTTGCTCCGACTGCCCGACCCGCCCCAGATCACCCGTGAATGCCAATCTGCACGAACTGGCGTAAGCCGGACGCTATTCCAAGATCTTGAGGACACTCAAAGAGCCGGCCCCAGGGCCCGGTACCTGATCCGCGCGGGGAAGCCACATCGCGGGATGCGGGAAGCACGGGGTGACAAGCCGAGGGCGAGGATCGTACATGGAAACGTTGCTGGGGCTGGCGTTGACCTTTGGCTTGATCGTGGCCGTGTTCCGCTACCTCGCTTCCGGTGACAGCGATGAGGACCCTCACCTCACGGCTCGTCTGCAGGCGAAATTCAAGCGGTGGGAGAGGTACGGGCGCCTACCGGAGCCGGTGTACGAGATGGGCGCCCCCGAGTTCGAGGAATACATCGCCGCTCTGTGCCGCCGTGACGGCTGCACCGACGTCCAGCGGGTCAGAGGCGACCACACGGGCGGCCAGATGACCGGCTACCTGCCGGACGGCCGGAAGGCTGCTGTGACGTGGCAACGAGAGTGCGAGGACAGCTCTGTACACGCCCACCGCCTCCGAACGTTCGACGACGCCGCTCGCGCAGGGCTTGGTGCCGAGGTGACCATCTTCATCGTCCTCGGGCCCCTCGACAAACGCGAGTACAGGATCGCCGCTCGCCATCGCTTGACGCTGATCGACGTTGACAGGCTCGAGTCCTGGATGAAGGGCACCACCCTGAGTGCGCTCCTGGTACCGGAGACCGGCAGGCCGGGCAAGAACCGCAAGAGCGCCCACGACTGACAGGGCACGGTGGTCAGCCGCGCAACGATGGCCCGCGAAGCGTGTCCAGCACAAGCTCGGCCTTCTGCGGTCTGAATCCGACCTGCAGCCACAGCAGTTGTTCCTGCCAAGGGCACCGGAATGATCCACTCAAGGAGCTCAGGAGTGAGCAGGAGTGGAACGGATGGGGCGGATGATGTCTGCGACCTTCGTTTTGTCGCTGCGTGCGGAGTGACCGGAGAGCAGCTGTGAATGATGGCCGTACAGAGCTCTTCGTGTCCCCGGACAAGAGCCGGTTCGGACGCGTGGCACTGGCAATCGTGCCGGCGGTCATCGTGCCGGGTATCAGCATGGCGCGCATGCTCGCGGGCGGGCGCGGCACCAGTGAGGGGCTCGGGCCGATGGCGGTACCCGCGACCATCGCCCTCGTCGCGCTCCCCTTCCTGTGGTACGCGGCCTATGCGGTCCTGCACACCGTGAACACGTATGTGGCACTCGTGGACGGCGCCGTCCTGGTGCGCAACTGGGCGCGCCGGCTGACCGTCATCGAAGGGCCCGGCTGCGTGGCCCGGACCCATATCAACTCCAGAGGCATCGCCGGCGCGGTGCTCGTCGTGGGTGACGACCGCGCCGCTGTCATGCTCAATCCCCGCCAGTGGCGTGAGGACGAACTCGACAAGGTGTGGCGTAAGGCGGCTCTTCAACAGCAGTTCGGAGGTACGCCGACCCCACGTGAACTTCGCAAGCGTTACCCGACTATCCGGATACCTCTCTACATCCGGTATCCCGGCATCGTCTACACCTTCTGGACCATCCTCGTCATTCTCTACATCGGAGTGGTGGTCAACGTCTTCGCCCGCATCTGAGGGTACGGCGAACCGGACGCCGACGAGGTGTGTGAAGGCCACTGATTCCCTCGCCGCGTGACAGAACCGTCTCCGTGATCACGGGGAATCTTCAGTCGAGGGCGCCTTCGGGGCCGCCGGCGAGGATGTCGTTGGCAGGAGGGGAGTCTTCGTAGCGGTCGCTTCAGGCATAGTAGGGGGCGAAGCACTTGCTGATGGTCACGCCGTAGCGCAGGCGCATCAGCTTGACCTCCTCGCCGTCGGCCAGTTCCGCCTCCCGTAGGCGAAGGCCCCGCGGTAGCGGACGTGTAGCCGCCTCAGCTGCGGCCCAGCAGTGCGGGCGTGCTCGCCAAGGCGCTGCTCGAGCACCGTCTCCCTCGTCGGCGACAGCGTGTACTTCGTCGCCCTGGCCTGGTCCGCCCAGAAGGCCGCCGGTCCTACCGAAGTCGGCCTCGTCATGGCCGCCGGGGCAGTACCACGAGCGTTACCCATGCTTGGTGGGGGCGTCGTGGCCGACCGAGGCTCCGCCCCCACAGACCCCCAGGTCAAAGCGCTCTCAGGCCCGCGACGGGCTTAGCGCCGGTTTTCGTTCCGATGTTCCTCGACCCCCGGCCTGGCGAGCGACCTGGAACAGGTGAACGTGCATCGCACGGGCGCCTGGCCCCATACCAGACGCCGCTACGACGTGATCGTCTCCGGTCTGCCGCTGCAAGACCTCGCCCCTCTGCAAGTCGAGCGAACGATGGCCCGGTACATGGAGCTCCTGCACCCCGGCGGCACCCTGACCCATGCCTGCCGCCCTGGCACGCGCATGCTGCAGACCTTGTTCGCGCCGAAAGCTCAAGGCCGGCGCACCGCTGTGGGCAAGATCATGGCCGCCTACCAGGGCAGCTACGGCAGCGGCCGACGCATCGTGTGGTCACACCTGCCACCGGACCGTGTCTGGTACCTGCAACGCCCCCTGGAAGCCCCCGACGAGCGAGCCTCCCGGGACGGAGCGATGCCGTGAGCACCGTGTCCGAACCCGTCGGCCCGCACACGTCACCGGAACCGTCGCGTCCCCGGCTGAGACGCGCGATCCGGGGGCCGGAGCCTGACGCCGTACCCGTCTTGATCGCGCCGCGACGGTGCGCCAGGCGCAGAACACAGCCGGCAGGGACCTACAACCCCACGATCTTGTTCCACCGCTTCGCGAACTCCAGCCGTTCCGTGGAGGTGATGTCCCGTGCGATCGCGAGCCGTTCGCGCATACGCGCGTCGGGGAAGATCAGGGGGTTGTCGGCGAGGGCGGCCGTGTCCTTGTCCTTGGACGCGGCGAGGACTTCACGCGCCGCCGGGACCGGGCAGACGTAGTTGACCCAGGCCGCGAGTTCGGCGGCGACCTCGGGGGCGTAGTAGTAGTCGACGAGCCGCTCGGCGTTGGCCTTGTGGCGGGCGCGGTCGGGGATCATCAGGGAGTCCGACCAGAGCTCGGCACCTTCCTCGGGGACGACGAAGCGGATGTCGGGGTTGTCCGCCTGGAGTTGGATGACGTCGCCGGAGTACGCCTGGCAGGCGAGGACGTCGCCGCTGACCAGGTCCTTGGTGTAGTCGTTGCCGGTGAAGCGGCGGATCTGGCCCCGGCGGACCTCCCGTTCGACCTGGTCGCACACGGTGTGGAAGTCGTCGGCGGTCCACTTGGTGACGTCCACCCCGTTGCCCTGCATGAGCAGCGCGAACGCCTCGTCCAGGCCGGAGAGCAGGGTCACGCGTCCCTTGAGGTCGCTCGCCCAGAGGTCCTTCACGTGCCGTATATCGCGGCCCAGCTTGCGATGGTTGTAAGCGATCCCGGTGATGCCGGACTGCCACGGCACGGTGAACTTCCGTCCCGGGTCGAAGGCGGGCGAGCGCAGCAGGGGGTCGAGGTACTTCGCCACGTTCGGCTGGTGGGCGCGGTCCATCTCCTGGACCCAGCCCAGGCGTACGAAGCGCGCGCACATCCAGTCGCTGATGACGATGAGGTCGCGGCCCGTGGACTGGTGGTTCATCAGCGCGGGGCTGATCTTGCCGAAGAACTCGTCGTTGTCGTTGATCTCCTCGACGTAGTCGACGGAGATGCCGGTGCGCTTCTCGAACGCCGACAGCGTGGGCCGCCGGTTGGGGTCGTCGTCGTCGGTGTCGATGTACAGCGGCCAGTTCGCCCAGGTCAGCCGCTTGTCGGTGGCGGAGGAGTCGCGGGCCGCGCGGTCCCCGGGCGCGACGTACGCGGCGGGCACCCCGCACCCGGCGAGGGCGCCGAGCGCGGCGGTGCCACCGAGGGCGCGCAGCAGGGAACGGCGGGACGGGGAAGAGGTCTCGGGCATCCGGGGCACCCGGACAGCATGCCGCACCCTCCCCCGCCCCGGCGGAGCGCTACGCGTCCAGCGACGTCATGACGTGCTTGATCCGCGTGTAGTCGTCGAAGCCGTACGCCGAGAGGTCCTTGCCGTAGCCGGACTTCTTGAAGCCGCCGTGGGGCATCTCGGCGACCAGCGGGATGTGGGTGTTGATCCACACGCAGCCGAAGTCGAGCTTCTTGGACATCCGCATGGCGCGGCCGTGGTCCTTGGTCCACACCGAGGAGGCGAGGGCGTACTCGACGCCGTTGGCCCACTCCACCGCCTGCTCCTCGTCCGAGAAGGACTGGACGGTGATGACCGGGCCGAAGACCTCCTTCTGGATGATCTCGTCGTCCTGCTTCAGGCCCGAGACGACGGTCGGGGCGTAGAAGTAGCCCCTGTCGCCGACCTGGTGGCCGCCGGTCTCGACCTTGGCGTGGGCGGGGAGCCGCTCGATGAAGCCGGCGACCTGCTTGAGCTGGTTCGGGTTGTTCAGGGGGCCGTAGAGGACGTCCTCGTCGTCCGGCTGCCCCGTCTTCGTCTCCGCCGCCGCCTTCGCCAGCGCGGCGACGAACTCGTCGTGGATGGACTCCTGGACCAGGACGCGCGTGGCGGCCGTGCAGTCCTGGCCGGCGTTGAAGAAGCCGGCGACCGAGATGTCCTCGACGGCCTTGGGGATGTCGGTGTCCTCGAAGACGACGACCGGCGCCTTGCCGCCCAGCTCCAGGTGGACGCGCTTGAGGTCCTTGGAGGCGGACTCGGCGACCGACATGCCCGCGCGGACGGAGCCGGTGATGGAGGCCATCGCGGGGATCGGGTGCTCGACCATCAGACGGCCGGTGTCGCGGTCGCCGGTGATGACGTTGAAGACGCCCTTGGGAAGGATCGAACCGACGATGTCGGCGATCAGGACGGTGGAGGCGGGGGTGGTGTCCGACGGCTTGAGGACGACCGTGTTGCCCGCCGCGATCGCCGGGGCGAACTTCCACACCGCCATCATCATCGGGTAGTTCCACGGCGCGACCTGGGCGCAGACGCCGACCGGCTCGCGGCGGACGATCGAGGTCAGGCCCTCCATGTACTCGCCGGCCGAGCGGCCCTCGAGCATCCGCGCCGCGCCGGCGAAGAAGCGGATCTGGTCGACCATCGGCGGGATCTCCTCGGAGCGGGTCAGCCCGACCGGCTTGCCCGTGTTCTCCACCTCGGCCGCGATCAGTTCCTCGGCGCGCTCCTCGAACGCGTCGGCGATCTTCAGGAGGGCCTTCTGCCGCTCCGCCGGGGTCGTGTCCCGCCAGCCGGGGAAGGCGGCGGCGGCCGCGGCCATCGCGGCGTCCACGTCGGCCTGCCCGGACAGCGGCGCGGTCGCGTACGCCTCGCCCGTCACGGGGTTGACCACCTCGGTGGTCCGTCCGTCGGCGGCGTCCCGGAACTCACCGGCGACGTAGTTCTGTAGCTTGCGCAGCCGTCCCAGCTCGGTGCTCACTGCCGGCCCTCCAAGTGCGGGTGTCCATTGACTGAGACACCCACACTAATCCGAGTGCCGACGTTTTCAACACCCCCGGTCACACCCTGGGTGCGGAATCCGCAGGCTTCAGGCACGTAAACAACGAATTTCATCGATCGAGCCTTGCGGAACTGTCGAGACGTCGTGCACAGTGAGCTCGTGGCCAGTCGAAGCGCAGACCAGAGGGACTCCCGCGAGTCCAGGAACGGCAGCCCCCAGCTGGATGCCGTCTCCCTCGCCATCATCGAGCAGCTCCAGGAGGACGGCCGCCGGCCGTACGCCGCGATCGGCAAGGCCGTGGGCCTGTCCGAGGCGGCCGTGCGCCAGCGCGTCCAGAAGCTGCTCGACCAGGGCGTGATGCAGATCGTCGCCGTCACGGACCCGCTCACCGTGGGCTTCCGCCGGCAGGCGATGGTCGGGATCAACGTCGAGGGTGATGTCGAGTCCGTGGCCGACGCGCTGTCCGACATGTCGGAGGTCGAGTACGTGGTGATGACGGCGGGCTCGTTCGACGTCCTCGCCGAGATCGTCTGCGAGGACGACGACCACCTGCTGGACGTCATCAGCAAACGCATCCGGGCCCTGCCCGGTGTGCGCTCCACCGAGAGCTTCGTCTATCTCAAGCTCAAGAAGCAGACCTACATGTGGGGAACCCGATAACCGTGAGCCAGAAGGACCTCAGCCGAACCGCGTACGACCACCTGTGGATGCACTTCACCCGCATGTCCTCGTACGAGAACTCCCCCGTCCCCACCATCGTGCGCGGCGAGGGCACCTACATCTACGACGACAAGGGCAAGCGCTACCTCGACGGTCTCGCGGGCCTGTTCGTGGTCCAGGCCGGTCACGGCCGCACGGAGCTCGCCGAGACCGCCTTCAAGCAGGCGCAGGAGCTGGCGTTCTTCCCGGTGTGGTCCTACGCCCACCCCAAGGCCGTGGAGCTGGCGGAGCGGCTCGCCGACCACGCCCCCGGCGATCTGAACAAGGTCTTCTTCACCACCGGCGGCGGCGAGGCGGTCGAGACCGCCTGGAAGCTCGCCAAGCAGTACTTCAAGCTGGTCGGCAAGCCCACCAAGTACAAGGTCATCTCCCGCGCGGTCGCCTACCACGGCACCCCGCAGGGCGCCCTGTCGATCACCGGTCTGCCGGGTCTGAAGGCCCCCTTCGAGCCGCTGGTGCCGGGCGCGCACAAGGTCCCGAACACCAACATCTACCGCGCCCCGATCTTCGGCGACGACCCGGAGGCCTTCGGCCGCTGGGCCGCCGACCAGATCGAGCAGCAGATCCTCTTCGAGGGCCCGGACACGGTCGCCGCGGTCTTCCTGGAGCCCGTGCAGAACGCCGGCGGCTGCTTCCCGCCGCCGCCCGGCTACTTCCGGCGGGTCCGCGAGATCTGCGACCGGTACGACGTGCTGCTCGTCTCCGACGAGGTCATCTGCGCCTTCGGCCGGCTGGGCACGATGTTCGCCTGCGACAAGTTCGGCTACGTCCCGGACATGATCACCTGCGCCAAGGGCATGACCTCCGGCTACTCCCCGATAGGCGCCTGCATCGTCTCCGACCGCCTGGCCGAGCCGTTCTACAAGGGGGACAACACCTTCCTGCACGGCTACACGTTCGGCGGCCACCCGGTGTCGGCCGCGGTGGGCCTGGCCAACCTCGACCTGTTCGAGCGGGAGAACCTCAACCAGCACGTGCTGGACAACGAGGCGGCGTTCCGCGCCACGCTGGAGAAGCTGCACGACCTGCCGATCGTCGGCGACGTCCGCGGCAACGGCTTCTTCTACGGCATCGAGCTGGTGAAGGACAAGAACACCAAGGAGTCCTTCGACGAGGAGGAGACCGAGCGCGTCCTGTACGGCTTCCTCTCCAAGGCGCTGTACGACAACGGCCTGTACTGCCGTGCCGACGACCGCGGCGACCCCGTCGTCCAGCTCGCCCCGCCGCTGATCTCCGACCAGGGGACGTTCGACGAGATCGAGCAGATACTGCGCGCGACCCTCACGGAGGCGTGGACGAAGCTCTAGCCTCTGCCGGTTCAGCCGATCATACGACCCGGGGTGCACCCGTACGAGTGAGAAGGGCGCCCCCGGGTCGCGTGCTGTCCGGCGTCGCGGCCCGGGATCCCTAGCGTGCCTGGTGACCGATCGGCCCTGCCTTTCGTTCCTCGCAGGAGGGACGTGGCACGGGAATCGAGGATCAGAACCGAGGTGTACGCCCATGGAGGCCCCGCCGGACAACGACGTGCTCTGGGCACGCTCCCTGCAGTACGTGCACCCCGACGGCTCGCCGGCGCTGGCCGGTGTCTCGGTCGGTGTGCGGGAGGGCGAGATCCTCGCCGTCAGCGGTCCGCGCGGCAGCGGCAAGACGACCCTGCTGCGCTGCCTCTCCGGCGAGCTGCGGGCGCAGTCCGGGGAGGTCTGGTTCAACAGCGTGCCGGTGCACACCATGGGCCCGATGCGCCGCGAGCGGCTGCGCCGGGACAGCTTCGGCTGGATCGACCCGGCACCCGCGCTGGTCCCCGAACTGACCGTCTGGGAGAACACCGCCCTCCCCCTGATGCTGCGCGGCACCGGCCGCCGCCGGGCCAAGGTGGCCGCGCAGGAGTGGCTGGAACGCCTGGACGTCGGCGACAAGTCCCGCAAGCGTCCGCACGAACTGGTGCAGGCCGAACGCCAGCGCGTCTCGATCGCCCGGGCGCTGGCCCCCGCGCCGACGGTCCTCTTCGCCGACGAGCCGACGGCACCCCTGCACCGCGCCGATCGAGGGCACGTGCTCAGGACGCTGACCACCGCGGCCCGCTCGCACGGCATCACGGTCGTACTGGCCACCCACGAAGCCGAGACCGCGGCCCTCGCCGACCGCACGGTGGCGCTGCTGGACGGACGGCGCGTCACCACCGTGCATCTTCCGGAGGCACCCGAGGCGGAAGGCCGGGCCGCGTGCTCGCTGTCCGTCTGATCCGGCTCGCCCGTCCCGCCGTGCAGCTGCGGCGCCTGCTGGTGGCGGCGGCCGCCGCGGGCACCGGGTTCCTCCTGCTGTGCACCCTCGGCTACGCCCTGGGCCACCCGCACGCACCGGCCGCCTCCCTGCTGCTGCGCCTCGGCTGGTGCGCCCTGCCGCTCGCGGCCACCGTCCAGTTCGCGGTGGCCGTCGCCCGCGCGGACCCCGGCACCAGGCCCCGGCCCGGGCTGTCGGCGCTGGGGCTGGGGCCGGCCCGGCTGATGGCCGTCTCCGCCCTGACGACCGCCCTGTCCTGCACGCTCGGCTCGACGGCGGCACTCGCGCTCTTCCTGTACCTGCGCGGCGACCTGGCCGGCGGGCCCTTCGAGGGCGCCGCCGGCTTCCTCGCCGCCGACCGGTCGCTGCCCGTTCCGGCCGCCCTCACCCTGCTGGCCCTGGCCCCGGTCACCGCCTCGGCGGCGGTGGCGCTGGTCTTGCGCCCCCGGGACGCCCGCGTCCCGACGGCCGGCGGGGCGCGCGGGCCGGTCAGGCAGGGGGCACGGTTGCGCGAGCCGGTGGGCAGCCGTGCCGCCGGTGCGGCCCCCGTCCCGCAGGCGGCGGACGGCGCCCGGCGCTCCCCGGACGAGGTGACCGGCCCCGCGGCGCCGCCCCCGGACGCCCACCTGTACGACGCCCTCACCGGCCCCCCGCCACCCCGCGAAGCACCCGGCGGCCTCCCCTGGGGCTTCGCCGTGCTCGCCGCGGGCCTCGCCGTGGAGTCCTACGCCGCCCCCTCCACCGCCGCCCTCCCAGAGGGCCCCGCCGCGCTGCTCGCCGGCTGGACCCTCACCGCACTGGGCCTCCTGCTCGCCGCCCCCGGCCTCGCCCACCTGTGCGGCCGTCTGCTGCAGGCGGTCCGCCCGGGCGCGCTCAGGCTGCTCGCCGGGCGCGGTCTGATGGCGGAGGCCGCCCGTATCGGCCGCCCCCTCGGCGTCTTCTGCGCCGTCGTGTCCGGCGTGTACGCGATGACGGCACGGTACGACCGCGGCGCGGCGTCCTTCGGTCCGCTGACCCGCCTCGGCACCCTCCTGGTGGCCGGGTGCACGGTGGCCACGCTGCTCATGGCGGCCGTGGAGGGCAGGCAGTCCCGCGCCGACACCACCGCCGCACTGGTCCGTCTCGGCGCCCGCGGCAGGACGCTCCGGGCCGCCGCGGCCCTGCGGGCGGGCGCGCTGCTGGCCCTGTTCGGCCCGCTCACCCTGGCGGTGGCCGGTCTCGCCGCGCTTCCCCTGGCCCGCTGAAAAAACTTCTCCGACCGCCGATGAGTTCCGGGGCGGCCGCCGGTCCATCTCTGCGTAACGAGCACCGCACCCCGACGGGAGACCCGGCATGTACCAGCAGATGATCTTCGTGAACCTGCCCGTGAACGACCTCGACGCCGCGAAGAAGTTCTTCACGGAGCTGGGTTACTCGCTCAACCCGCAGTTCAGCGACGAGAACGCGGCCTCCGTCGTGATCAGCGACACCATCGTGGCGATGCTGCTCACCAAGCCGTTCTACGCGACCTTCACCGACAAGGAGATCGCCGACGCGACGAAGACCAGCGAGGTGCTGGTGTGTCTGAGCGCGGAGAGCCGGGAGAAGGTCGACGAACTGGTGGACAGGGCGGTCGCGGCGGGCGGCACCGACACCGGCCGGACCCAGGACCACGGCTTCATGTACGGCCGCTCCTTCGACGACCTCGACGGCCACACCTGGGAGATCATGTGGATGGACCCGGCGGCGGTCCAGGGCTGAGACCGGCGAACCCGGAGTCGGGCGCGGGCGGTTGTGCCAGCATGGGCGGGTGCATCAGACACCCGCCCAGCCCAGCCGTGCCGCCCACGACCACGAGGTGGAGTCGCTCGCCGAGTTCGACGAGGTGGTCGCCGAGTACGGCACGCTCGCCCGGTTCCGTGTGCAGGCCGTCGATCTGACGGACCGTACGGGTGTGCTGCTCTCGATGGACACCTCGGGCGCCGTCTTCCTCGGCTGCCCGATGGACCCCGAGGCGGCCGCCCGGGTGCGTGCCGCCGGGGCGTTGGTGTTCCCGCCCGTCCCCGGCCTGCCCTTCGACCCCTACCGGGGTTTCGTCTACACCCCCGACGAGCTGTTCGAGTCGCTCGACGAGGGATACGAGGCGACGCCGGACGCCCGTGCGTACGCCTGGTTCCAGCGGACGAAGGCCGACGGGGACGTCTACTCGTCCATGCTGCGCGCGGTCCACGACGACGCCGTCTCCGACGCGCTGGACGAACTCCTTGCCGGTGCCCGGGTGGTGGGCGTGATGGGCGGCCACGCGATGGCGCGCGGCACGGAGGCCTACGCGGGTGCGGCCCGCCTGGGCCGGGAGCTGGCGCGGGCCGGGTTCACGGTGGCCACCGGCGGGGGGCCGGGAGCGATGGAGGCGGCCAACCTCGGTGCGTACGCGGCCCCGTTCGACGACGGGATGCTCAAGGACGCGCTCCAGCTCCTCGCCAAGGCGCCCTCGTTCCGGCCGTCCGTGACCGACTGGGCGCACGCCGCCTTCGAGGTCCGCGACCGCTGGCCGGGCGGTGGCCCGTCGGTGGGCATCCCGACCTGGTTCTACGGTCACGAGCCGCCGAACGCCTTCGCCGCGCACCTCGCCAAGTACTTCGCCAACGCCACCCGCGAGGACGGCCTGCTGGCCCGCTCCAATGCGGGTGTGGTGTTCCTGCCGGGCGCCGCCGGGACCGTACAGGAGGTCTTCGACAACGCGACCCCGAACTACTACGAGTCGCGGGGCGAGCCCACGCCGATGGTGCTCGTGGACCGGACGCACTGGACGGAGCGGCTGCCGGTGTGGCCGCTGCTGCGGGCTCTCGGACAGGGCAGGTCGATGGAGTCCCGAATCGCCCTGGTTGACCGGATAGAGGAGGCGCCGGAGGCGTTGAAACGTCTCGCGGGGCAATAAGCGGGCAAAGCCAACGCGTGTAGGATGCTTATGCGTTGACACTACTTATGGAGCGCTTATAAACCTGTGAGCCTCTAGGGGTTGATGATGCTGATGATGGCTCAGAACGCCGTCGCCGGCGCCATCTCCCGCCCAGCCCCCGCAGTTATGCAATCTGTAAAGGACAAACGTGTCCAAAACTCGCCGCAGCTCTCGCCGTACCGTGCGTGTCCTGGGTGTCGCCTCCGCTACCGCCGCACTGGCGCTGGGTGTCGCGGGCACCGCGCTCGCCTCCGACATCGGTGACTTCTCCGCCGAGGCCACCTGCGACGGCAGCAACGGCGTCATCGTCGTCACGGACAAGGACGCCGGCGGCACGCCGGCCGTCATCACCGTGTTCCTGGAGAACAACGGCGCCGACGTGAAGAAGGTCGGCAAGCCGACCCAGGTCAAGGGCTCCGGCGCGGGCACCACGGTCACCTTCGCGGAGGACTGGAAGCCGAACGCGACGTACCGCGTCCACGTCAAGGCCGGCAAAAAGGAAGACGACATCACGCCCAACCTGACCACCCCCTCCACGGCCTGCAAGACCGGGGAGTCCGAGGAGCCGACCGCGACCGCGACGGTGACCGCTTCGGTGTCGGCCTCCGCGGCCGCCCCGGCCGAGTCCGCGACCCCCACGGCGTCCGCGTCCGCGTCGGCGTCGGCGTCGGAGAGCGCCGCCGCCCCCGCGGGCACCTCGGACAACGCGCCGTCCCCGGCGGTCGGTGAGTCGAACCTCGCCGAGACCGGTGCGAGCTCCAACACCGGCCTGATCGCCGGCATCGCCGCCGCCCTGGTCGTCGTCGGCGGCGGCGCGGTGTTCTACGGCATGCGCCGTCGCGGCTCGCACAGCGGTCGCTGACGCCCCGGTTCCGGTCCGTCCTCAGGCCCGGTCCGTCTTCGTGGCCCGTCCCCGCGTTCCGGGGGCGGGCCATTGCCGTTCGTCCGCGGGCGCTTCCCCGTCCAGTACGACGACCTCGGCCGCGTCGAACTCCACGCCGACCGTGCCGCCCACCTCCGGCGCGTCCCTCAGCGCACACGCCGCCTCCAGGCGCGGGGCGTCCTCGGGCTGGAGGTGGACGGCGACGTGGGTGCCCTTGAACGTACGGGCGGTCACCGTGCAGCGCAGGCCCTCACCGGCCGGGACGAGCCGGACACCGGCGGGCCGGACGAGCACGGTACGGGCCCCCTGCGGTGTGCCCTGCGGCACCGGCAGCTTGCCCCACGGCGTGTCCGCGGCCTCGCCGGCGACCGTCGCGCCGGCCACGTTGTCGAAGCCGAGGAAACGGGCCACGAACTCGTCGGCCGGCCGCTGCCACACCTGAAGGGGCGTACCCGACTGGGCGATCCGCCCGTCCCGCATCACCACCACCCGGTCGGCCAGTGCGAAGGCCTCGCCCTGGTCGTGCGTCACGGCGAGCACCGTGGTCCCCAACCGGCCGAACAGCTCCCGCAGTTCCACCACCAGCCGCTCCCGCAGCGAGCGGTCGAGCTGCCCGAGCGGCTCGTCCAGCATCAGCAGCCGGGGCCGTGGCGCGAGCGCCCTGGCCAGGGCCACGCGCTGCTGTTCGCCGCCGGACAGCCCGGCGACGGCCCGACGGGCGGCACCCGGCAGGCCCACCAGATCCAGCAACTCCCGCACCCGGACGTCCCGCTGCGCCTTCGCGGTCCCGTGCATCCTCAGCCCGAAGGCCACGTTGCCGCCCACGTCCCGCTGCGGGAAGAGCTGGTGGTCCTGGAACATCAGGCCCACCCCGCGCCGGTGCGCGGGCACGCCCCCCTGGTCGCGTCCGTCGAGCAGCACCCGCCCGGAGTCGAGCGGCTGCAGCCCGGCCACCGCCCTCAGCAGCGTCGACTTGCCGCTGCCGCTGGGCCCGAGCACGCACACGATCTCGTGCTCGGCGACGTCCAGGTCGACGGCGTCGAGCACGGCCCGCCCACCGAAGCGCACGGTCGCGGCATCGAGGCTCAGCAGCATGGGAACTCCCCCGTCAGCATCAGAACTCCCCCGTCCGGTCCCTGCGCAGGCGCTCCAGAGTCAGCAGGGCCGCCGCGCACACCAGCATCAAAATCGTGGACAGGGCCATCGCCTGCCCGTAGTTGAGATCACCGGGCCGGGACAGCAGCCGGGCCACCGCGACGGGCAGCGTCGGGTTGTCCGGCCGGGCGATGAACACGGTCGCCCCGAACTCCCCGAGCGACACCGCGAAGGCGAAGCCGGCCGCGATCAGCAGCGCCCGCCGCACCATCGGCAGGTCGACCTCCCGCCACACGCGCCAGGGCGACGCGCCCAGCACGGCCGCCGCCTCCCTCAGCCGCCCGTCCACGGCCCGCAGCACGGGCAGCATGGTCCGTACGACGAAGGGCGCCCCGACCAGCGCCTGGGCGAGCGGGACCAGGATCCAGGACTGGCGCAGGTCCAGCGGCGGCTTGTCCAGCGCGATGAGGAAGCCGAAGCCGACGGTCACGGCGGACACGCCGAGCGGCAGCATCAGCAGCGCGTCGAAGCCGCGCACGATCCGCCCCGCGTCCCGGCGGGCCAGCGCGGCGGCGGCCAGGGAGCCGACGGCCAAGGCGATGGCGGTGGCCGCGGCGGCGTACTCCAGCGAGGTCCACACGGCGTTCAGCGGCGCCACCAGGAAGGTCCCGCCGTCGGAGTCGGTCAGCGCCCGGTAGTAGCCGAGGCCGGGAGCGTCGAGGGAGCGCCGTACGAGCACGGCGAGCGGCAGGACGAGGAGCAGGGCGACGGTGGCCAGGACGCCGGCCAGCAGCGCCCACTGACCGGCGCCGCGCGGCCGTCGTGCCGTCACCGAGGCGTCCACCAGGCGCAGGGCGGTCTCCCGCCGCCGTACCGTCCAGGCGTGCACGGCGAGGATCGCGCCCACCGCCGCGAACTGCACGAGGGTGAGGACGGCGGCAGTGGAGAGATCGAAGATCTCGGAGGTCTGCCGGTAGATCTCGACCTCGACGGTGGAGAAGGCGGGCCCGCCGAGGATCTGGACCACGCCGAAGGAGGTGAAGGTGAACAGGAACACCATCAGCGCCGCGGCGGCCACGGCGGGCCCGAGCGCGGGAAGCGTGACCTTCCGCCAGGCCCGCAGCGGCGAGGCACCGAGCATCCGGGCGGCCTCCTCCTGCCGCGGGTCGAGCTGCGCCCACAGCCCGCCGACCGTGCGGACGACGACGGCGTAGTTGAAGAAGACGTGCGCCAGCAGGATCGCCCACACGGTGGTGTCCAGCCGTACGCCCCACAGGTCGTCGAGCAGCCCGCCGTGTCCGACGAGCGCCAGGAAGGCGGCGCCGACCACGACGGTCGGCAGCACGAACGGCACCGTGACCACCGCCCGCAGCACCTGTCTGCCGGGGAAGTCGAGACGGGCGAAGACGTACGCGGCGGGCAGCGCCAGCAGCAGGGTGAGCGCGGTGGAGGCGAGCGCCTGCCAGACGGTGAACCACAGCACGTGCCGGATGTCGGGCTGGGTGACCACGTCCGCGATCCGCCCGAACCGCCAGGCGCCGTCCACCTTCAGCCCGCGCGCGACGATCGCGGCCACGGGCCAGGCGAAGAACACGGCGAAGAACGCGACGGGCACGGCCATGAGGCCGAGCCGCACCGCGTTCCCGCGCGCGCCGCTGCGGGGTGCTACCGCAGTACGAGTGACGTCCACGACTTGACCCACTGGTCACGGTTGGCGGCGATCTTGCCGGGGGCCATCGTCTCGGGGTGCGCGGCGGCCGGGCCGTACTCGGTGAACTCGGCGGGCACGGCGGCGCCCTTCACCACCGGGTAGACGAACATGTTCAGCGGCATGTCCTGCTGGAACTTCTTGGAGAGCAGGAAGTCGATGAACGCCTTGCCGCCCTTGGTGTTCTTCGCGTTGCTCAGCAGCCCCGCGAACTCGATCTGCCGGAAGCAGGTGCCGGTCGACACACCGGTCGGGGCGGTGCTGGGCCGCTTCTTGGCGTAGATCACCTCGGCGGGCGGGGAGGAGGCGTACGACACGACGAGCGGCCTGTCGCCGCCGGCCTTCTTCCCCTCGGAGGAGCCGGAGAACTCCTGGTAGTAGGCCTGCTCCCAGCCGTCGACGACCTTGACGCCGTTGGCCTTCAGCTTCCTCCAGTAGCCCTGCCACCCCTGGTCGCCGAACTGCGCGGCGCTGCCGAGCAGGAATCCGAGGCCGGGCGAGGAGGTGGCGGCGTTCTCGGTGACGAGGAGGTTCTTGTACTCGGGCTTGGCCAGGTCGGCGAAGGACCGGGGCGGGGTCAGCTGGTGCCGGGCGAAGTACGCCTTGTCGTAGTTGACGCAGATGTCGCCGTAGTCGACCGGCGTGACCCGGTCCTTCCCCTTGTCGAGCTGGTATCCGGCGCCGACCGTGTCCAGGCCCTTGGCCCGGTACGACTGGAACAGCCCGTTGTCGAGGGCCCGTGAGAGCAGGGTGTTGTCCACGCCGAAGAAGACGTCGCCCTGCGGGTTGTCCTTGGTGAGGATGGCCTTGTTGACGGCCTGGCCGGCGTCGCCGCTCTTGAGGACCTTGACCTTGTACCCGGACTTCTTCTCGAAGTCCGCGAGCACGCTCTTGGACACGGCCCACGAGTCGTGGCTGACGAGGGTGACGGTCTTGGAGTCCGTCGATCCACTGTCGCCGGACGCCCCGCACCCGGTCAGAGCGGGCAGTCCGACGAGTGCGAGCCCGACGGCCGCGGCCACGAGCGTCTTGTGGTGCACTGGATGTCCTCCTGGGGTTGGCCAGGAAGAACGCTGCCCCGCCCGGAACGTCCGGGCAGGGCACAACAGCTTGAGTGGGTGACCGAACTTCCTACCCAGAATGACCTGGGCGAGGTTCAGAGGGTCTGCGGCCCGTCTGCCGCACTCTCAGCGCTGTGGCGCTCCCCTGTCGGAATATGAAGATGTGACGTGGCCAGATCCTATCGTTCGGTGGCCGCCAGCTGACCACAGGCCCCGTCGATCTCCTGACCCCGGGTGTCCCGGATGGTGACGGGCACACCATGCGCGGCGATGGCCTCCACGAACGCCTTCTCGTCCTCCGGCCGGGAGGCGGTCCACTTGGAGCCGGGCGTCGGGTTCAGCGGGATGAGGTTGACGTGCACGGGCCTGCCCTTGAGCAGCCGCCCGAGCCGGTCGCCGCGCCAGGCCTGGTCGTTGATGTCCCGGATCAGCGCGTACTCGATGGAGAGCCGGCGCCCGGACTTCTCGACGTACTCGAACCCGGCGTCGAGCACCTCCCGCACCTTCCAGCGCGTGTTCACGGGGACGAGGGTGTCGCGCAGTTCGTCGTCGGGCGCGTGCAGCGAGATCGCGAGGCGGCACTTGAAGCCTTCGTCGGCGAACCGGTGGATCGCCGGGACCAGCCCGACGGTGGACACGGTGATGCCGCGCTGGGAGAGCCCCAGCCCGTCCGGCGCGGGGTCGGTGAGGGCCCGGACGGCGCCGACGACCCGCTTGTAGTTGGCCAGCGGCTCCCCCATCCCCATGAAGACGATGTTGGACAGCCGCGCCGGACCACCGGGAACCTCGCCGTCCCGGAGCGCCCGCATCCCGTCGACGATCTGGTGGACGATCTCGGCGGTGGACAGGTTCCGGTCGAGCCCCGCCTGCCCGGTCGCGCAGAACGGGCAGTTCATCCCGCATCCCGCCTGCGAGCTGATGCACATGGTGACCCGGTCCGGGTACCGCATCAGCACCGACTCGACGAGCGTCCCGTCGAACAACCGCCACAGCGTCTTGCGGGTGGTCCCCTGGTCGGTCGACAGATGCCGCACCACCGTCATCAGCTCGGGCAGCAGCGCCTCCCGCAGCTTGCCGCGCGCCCCGGCGGGGATGTCGGTCCACTGCTCCGGGTCGTGCGCGTACCGCGCGAAGTAGTGCTGCGAGAGCTGCTTGGCACGGAACGGCTTCTCCCCGATCTCGGCCACCGCGTCCTTGCGCTCGGCGGGCGTGAGATCGGCGAGATGCCGCGGCGGCTTCTTGGCTCCGCGCGGGGCTACGAAAGTGAGTTCTCCGGGTGCAGGCATAACCCTTCCAGTGTCGCAGATCAACTCCGGGGCCCAGGCAGGTCACCAGGAGGAGGGCTCGCCTCGGCCGGCCGGCCCGTCGTCGACCGCGGCCGACCCCGCTTGTGACACGTGATCCCTTCGCCCCGTCAGTAGCTCGGCCAGTACTGCTGTGCCGGGCTGTCGCCCGGTGGTGTCGGCGCCAGATGGAGATGAACGTGGCGGGCGCGGTGCGTCGCAGCGTGAGCGGCCCCGGCCGCTGCGAGGTGGATGCCGGGCTATAGTCGCGGGGTCGCGAAAAACGATGTCCCGCGGGTCCGCCCGCCGGGCATCGCGCATACATCGATGCAGATGGTTCTGATCGGTGAGCGTCTCCTGCCGAGACCGGACGTCCCGTCCGCTCACGGCGCTGGCCCCCGCCGACGCGTGTCGGCGCTGCAGAGGAGCGCGCAGCATGCAGAAGACCATCATGCAGAAGACAATCGCCATCGTCGGAGCGGGACTGGGCGGGCTGACGCTCGCCCGGGTGCTTCAGGCTCACGGTGTCGCCACGACGATCTACGAGGGTGAGGCTTCGGCGACGACCCGTGCGCAGGGCGGCCTGCTCGACATCCACGAAGAGACCGGACAGGTCGCGCTTCGCGCGGCTGGTCTGTACGACGAGTTCCTCACTCTGGTCCGCCCGGGCGAGGACGCCAAGCGGGTGGTCGACCGCCACGGCACGATCCTGTTGGACATGCCTGCGGACCCCGGTTCGGCCCGTCCTGAGGTGGCTCGTGGCGAACTCAGGCGCCTGCTCATCGACTCGCTGGCGCCCGGGACGATCAGGTGGGGTCACAAGGTCGCCTCGGTCCGGCACCGTCCGGAGGGCGGCTGCGTCCTCACCTTCGCGGAAGGTTCCGCCGCGCGCGCCGACATCGTCATCGGCGCGGACGGCGCCTGGTCGAAGGTGCGTCCGCTGCTCACCCCCGCCGAGCCTCTCTTCAGCGGAACCTGCTTCATCGAGATCGCCCTCACCTCGGGCGGCCAGAACTGTCGGGCGAGCATGGCTGCGATCGGCAGCGGCACGCTGATGGCGGTCGCGCCGGGCAAAGGCATCATCGCCCATCGCTACGCCGACGGGCACGTGCGCGGATACGTGGCGCTGAACAAGCCCGAGGAGTGGATGAGGTCGATCGACTTCGGCGACCCGTCCGCGGGGCTCCGCCGACTTGCCGACGAGTTCGACGGCTGGTCGCCGCTGCTCACCGCCTTCGTGACGGAGAGCGACGCGGAACCGTGGCTCCGACCCATCTACGCCCTTCCCGTCGGGCTTGAATGGGGCAGGGTGCCCGGAGTGACGCTCGTCGGTGACGCCGCGCATCTGATGTCGCCCTTTGCCGGCGAGGGCGCGAACCTCGCCCTGTACGACGGCGCGGACCTGGCCGGAAAGCTGGTTGAGCAACCTGACATCGAGGTCGCGCTCAGCGCCTACGAAGAGCAGCTGTTCCTGCGTGGTAGCGACGCCGCCGGACGCTCGGCGCAGAATCTGGACATCTTTTTCGGCCGGGAAGCGCCGCAGAGCATAGTCACTCTGTTCGATCACTCCTGATGATGCTGGTGCGCTCAGACGCCTGCCGCCACCGCGGCGCCCAGGCCTAGCAGGACGACACCGGTCGTCACGCTGAGTCCCCGCAGGACGGTCGGCCGGGACACGAGGTCGCGTCCTCGGCCGACGGCCCAGGTGAGCAGGGTGTACCAGGAGGCGCTGACGAGTGCCCACAAGGCTCCCAGGGCGACGGTCGACAGGAACACCGGGCCTTTCGACGTCACGAACTGGGGCAGCACCGAGACGGCGAACACGCCGGCCTTCGGGTTGCCGAGGTTGGTGCTCAGGCCGGTGAGGTATCCGCCCGCGAATCCGGTGCGGCGCTCGCCCTCGCCGGGTGGACGGTCGGAGGCGGCGGTCAGGGCGGTCCGCAGCGTGTTCACTCCGAGGACCATCAGCACGACGCCGCCTGCGATCCGGAGCGCCGCGTATGCGGTGGGGCTGGCCAGCAGGACGGCGGACAGCCCGGCCGCGGCGGCCGTGGACCACAGCAGGAAGCCGGTGGCGTTGCCCGCGAGCGTGCCTCGGAGGGTGCGGTGGCCGCCTTCCAGGACCTGCCGGATCATCAGGGCCTGGCTCGCGCCGGGCAGCATGGCCAGCAGCAATGTGGTGGCGATGAATACGGGCACATGCGTGGGCATGGGAAAGAACCCCTTCCGGGGATCGCGGTCGATGGGTGCACCGACCAGGCTTCCTGGCCCGCGCTCGTAAGAGAAGTCAAAAGAGAAGGGTGCAGCGTTAAGATCGGTGAATGGTGGTGGACCCGGGTCAGCTCCGGCTACTCGCACTGATCGAGCGGCACGGCTCGCTGACGGCGGCGGCTCACGCCCTGCACCTCTCGCCTGCGGCGGTCACCCAGCAGGTGGCCAAGGCTGAGCGCGATTGGCAGGTGCCCCTGGTCATCCGTGGTCCTCGGGGCGCAACGCTCACCGCGGCCGGTGCGCTGCTCGCCTCGCACGGTCGGACCGTGGAGGAGGCATCGGAGAAGGCCGAGGCGCAACTGGCCGCACTGCTGGGCCACCTCTCGCTACGACTGCGGATCGGAACGTTCCAGGCGGCAGCCCTGCACCTGTTGCCACCCGCCCTGACGGCTCTGCGGCACCGCCATCCGGACGCCGACGTCTCCGTCGTCGACGTGGTGTCCGGACGCGGAGCGGACGAGATCAGCGCGGGCCGCCTGGATCTGGCCATCGTCGCGTCCTGGGGCACGCCGCTCGCGCCGCCCCCGCAGCTACGCGCCCACCCGCTCCTGCTGGACCCGATGGTCGTGGTTCTCCCCGACGACCACCCGCTGGCCACCGGGCACCCCCCGGAGACCGAACTACAACTGGAACAACTGCGCGACGCGACGTGGGTTTCCATCCTGGCCGGCCACGCCGCCCGCGAGCAGTTCCACGACGCTGCCCGCGAGGCCGGCTTCACTCCCACCGTGCGGTTCGAGACCGAGTCGTACGACGTCGCCCAGGCCCTCGTCGGCACGGGCAGCGCAGTGGCCCTGGTCTCGCGGCTGGCCCTGACCCACACCCCCGGGACCACCCACCGCGAACTGGCCCGCCCCAGACCGCACCGCCAGCTCTACGCCCTGACCAGGGCCGACGCCAGCCTCACACCACTCGCGGACAAGCTCATCGGCCTCCTGCGCGACGTCGCCGGCGACATCACCGCCACCTGGGAGGCTCCCCGCGACCCGGTGCCGGCCGATTCCCCGCCCGAGGCCACGTTCTGACCGTGGCCCTGCCTGTTCAGACTCTGTGGTCGATCTTCTTTTCCCGCATCAACTCGCCCAGCTCCGTGTCCGACAGCGGGTGCAGCGTGCTCAGGAGTCGGCGCAGCGCCTGTTCGTCGACGGTCTGGCTGGTGACCTCGATCTCCACCTTCCGGTGGCGGCGGGTAAGGGTGATGTCCGCCGCGCCGGCGAAGCGGCGGACCGTGACCATCTCGCCGTCCGTGTCCACCCTGCAGGTCACGTCCTTGTCCGCGGGCTCGGGGCACCGGAGTGCCGGCGTGACCGGCGGGCGCACCGTCAGACCCACGTACCCCGTCTCGTACCCCTCCCGGACGGGGCGGTACTCGACGGTGAAGGCGGCGGGGCCGGCCTCGGCACGGGACACGTGCATGCCCGGCGGCGCGGTGCCGATGTAGAGCAGCTCCGACTGCTCCCGGTACCGGGCGATCTCCGCCTGGTCCTGGCGCCGGTGAGCCTGCGCCGGACCGATGAAACCCCCGTAGGCCACCGCGGCCGCCAGCACGGCGAGCGCCCCCAGCCGTACCCAGCGGCTCGGCACGAAGAGCGCCGCGGCCACGGCGTACGGCAGTCCCGTCAGCGCGATCCGGGTACCGGCGCTCCCCAGGTCGACGCCCGCGCCGTAGGCGGCCACCCCTGCCAGGTCCCCGAGCGTGCCCAGGATGAAGACCAGCACCGCCCAGCCCAGCCGCTGCGCCGCCGAGCCGCACTGCGGCACCACGGTCCGCACCGGCCGGCCATGGCCAGCAGGACCACCGTCAGCGGCACACCCAGCGCGAACACCGGCAGCGTCGCACCGGCCCCACCGCCCCAGGCCGACAGGAACACCGCGAAACCGAGCGTCGGCACCACGGCCGTCGCCAGCACCCAGACCAGTAAGAGATGCAGGGCGGTGAGCGTCCCTCTGTCGCTTGTCATGTCACGGAGCCTGTCAGCCGGCGTCCCGGCGTACATGAGTACGCGTACCCACTCTCCGTTCGCGCCGCGTCCTCGGCAAGTTCCGGGCTGTTCAAGGCTGTTCAGCGCTGGTCACGGCTGGGACGTGGCGACCTTCACCCCGAACCCGATCAGAACGAGGCCTGTGGTGCGGTCCATGGCGCGTCGTACGGAGGGCTTCTCGAAGAAGGCGCGAGCCTTGGCCAGCACCATCACGTAGCCGCCGAGCCAGAGGAGCGTGAGGGCCGCGTGGATGAGGACCAGCAGCGTCATCCCGAGGTGCGGGGAGAGGCCGGACGGCGCGAGTGTGGGCAGCAGGCCCGTGTAGAAGACGGCGATCTTCGGGTTGAAGACGTTGCTGACCAGTCCCATGCGCCACGGGCTGCCGGACGGAGACGGAGCACTTGCCTCCGCGGTCGCCGTATGGCCGCGCCGGCTGTGCAGGAGTGCCTGGACGCCGAGGAAGCCGAGGTAGGCGGCGCCGGCGAGCTTGACGACCGTGTAGGCCGTGGCGGATGCCGCCAGGACGGCGGCCAGGCCCACCACGGTGAGTACGCCCCAGATGAGCAGGCCGACCGTAATGCCTCCGACCGTGCGCAGGCCGTCCTGCCATCCGGAGGCGATGGCTCGCTTCGTCACCACCGCCATGTCAGGACCGGGGACCATGGTCAGGACGGCGAGGACACCCGTCGCCGCCACGAGCTGAACGAGCATGCTTCAGTCTCGCATCGCACGAGTGGGCAGAACTCCGGGCCCCCGTTCCGGTGCGGTACGGGGGCCCGTGAGGTCCTGCGCGCGGCTCAGGCCGAGCCGACGAACGTCACCATCAGCAGCCAGACCACCGGAGCGGTCGGCAGCAGTGAGTCCAGGCGGTCCATGATGCCCCCGTGGCCCGGGAGCAGCGTGCCCATGTCCTTGATGCCCAGGTCGCGCTTGATCATCGACTCGCCGAGGTCGCCGAGCGTGGCGCTGGCCGCGACCGCGAGGCCGAGAACGAGGCCCTGCCACCAGGCGCCGTCGTCGATGAGGAACTGCATGCACAGCGCGCCCGCGACCATGGCGAACAGGATCGCGCCGAGCAGCCCCTCGCGGGTCTTGCCGGGGCTGATCCGCGGGGCGAGCTTGTGCCTGCCGAAGCGCCAGCCGACGGCGTACGCCCCGGTGTCGCTGACCACCGTCAGGAGGAGGAAGGTCAGCACGCGCCACGGGCCGTCGTCGGCGGTGAGCATCATCGCGACGAACGTGGCCAGGAACGGGACGTAGAACGCCGCGAACACGCCGGCCGTGACGTCCTTGAGGTAGCCCTCCGGCGGTTCGGTCATCCGCCAGACCAGCGCGGCCAGCGCGGTCAGCGCCATCGCCACCCAGGCACCCTCGGCGCCACGGAGGTAGCCGGCCACGACCATCGCCGCACCGCCGAGCGCGAGCGGGACCAGGGGCGCCTTGATGCCCTTGCGCTCCTGCAGCCTGCTGGTCAGCTCCCACAGGCCCACGACGACGGCGACCGCCACGACGCCGACGAACACGGCCTTGACGACGAACAGGGACGCCACGATCACGACGCCGAGCCCGACGCCGACCCCTATGGCCGCGCCCAGGTCCCGGCCCGCGCTCTTCTTCTGCGGCGCGGGCGCCGGCTGCGGGGCGTCGGGCATGGGCTCCGGATTCTGCGGCGCCGCCCCGGGGGGCGACGTCCGCTGCATGTCATACGGTCCGTAGGGGTGGGCCTGCGGTGTCTCCTGGTCTCCGCCGAACGCGGGTACGTCGGGCACGCTGGGCATGGGGCGAGTCTGCTGCGCGTCCTGCGCATCGTACGCGGGCCCCGCCGGGGCAGGTCCCTGGACCGGTCCCCGGTCGGTGGGCCCCGGCCCCCAGTACCCGGCCGGTGGCCCGGTCTGCGGCGGAGCGCCCCAGGAAGAGTCGTTCATCAGACCTCGAGCAGCTCCGCTTCCTTGTGCTTGAGGAGCTCGTCCACCTGGGCGACGTACTTCGCGGTGGTGTCGTCGAGTTCCTTCTCCGCACGGCGGCCCTCGTCCTCGCCGACCTCGCCGTCCTTGATCAGCTTGTCGATGGCGTCCTTGGCCTTGCGGCGGACGGAGCGGATGGACACCTTGGCGTCCTCGCCCTTGCCCTTCGCGACCTTGATGTACTCGCGGCGGCGCTCCTCGGTGAGCTCGGGGAACACCACGCGGATGATGTTGCCGTCGTTGCTCGGGTTGACGCCCAGGTCGGAGTCGCGGATCGCCTGCTCGATGTTGCGCAGCGCGCTCTTGTCGAACGGGGTCACGACCGCCATGCGCGGCTCCGGCACGGAGAACGAGGCCAGCTGGTTGATCGGCGTCGGCGCGCCGTAGTAGTCGGCCACGATCTTGTTGAACATCGCGGGGTGTGCTCGGCCGGTGCGGATCGCGGCGAAGTCCTCCTTGGCGACCACGACGGCCTTCTCCATCTTCTCCTCGGCCTCGAGGAGGGTCTCTTCGATCACCACTTGCTCCTGCGTGTCTTGAGTAGGCCCGGCTGCGGTTCCCTGTCGGCGGCGGCCGGCTGCGTCGCGTCTTCTTCCTGCACGGTTCCCGACCGGCAGGTCATTGTCCATCCCCCGGCGAGGTCCCGGGTGGTCCGGTCAGGCCCGGCTGCCCTGATCACCCACAAGGGTGCCGATCTTCTCACCCTTGACGGCCCGCGCGATATTCCCCTCGGCCAGCAGCTCGAACACGAGGATCGGCAGCTTGTTGTCACGGCACAGGGTGATCGCGGTGGCGTCGGCGACCTTCAGGTCGCGGGTGATGACCTCCCCGTAGCCGAGGGCGTCGAACTTGACCGCGTCCGGGTTGGTCTTGGGGTCGGAGTCGTACACCCCGTCCACGCCGTTCTTGCCCATCAGCAGCGCCTCGGCGTCGATCTCGAGGGCGCGCTGGGCGGCGGTGGTGTCGGTGGAGAAGTACGGCATGCCCATACCGGCGCCGAAGATGACCACGCGGCCCTTCTCGAGGTGGCGCACGGCGCGCAGCGGGATGTACGGCTCGGCGACCTGGCCCATGGTGATGGCGGTCTGCACCCGGCTGTCGATGCCCTCCTTCTCCAGGAAGTCCTGGAGGGCGAGGCAGTTCATCACGGTGCCGAGCATGCCCATGTAGTCGGAGCGGGCGCGGTCCATGCCGCGCTGCTGGAGTTCGGCGCCGCGGAAGAAGTTGCCGCCGCCGATGACGACCGCGATCTCGGCGCCGTCGCGCACGACGGCCGCGATCTCACGGGCGATCTTGTGCACCACGTCCGGGTCGACTCCCAGGCCCCCGCCACCGGCGAACGCCTCTCCGGACAGCTTCAGCAGAAACCGGCCGTGTACTTTGCCGTCGTCGCTCTTCTGGGCCTTGGTGGTCATGGGGATCCCGCCTCTGTTACGTGGTGCACATGCGAAGGAGGCCACTGCCGGTTGGGGTCGCTTCTCGCTCCCATGCGCGGCAATGGCCTCCTCGTCAGTTCTGCTGTCGTCCGCCACATGCCCGGGTGCGGCGGTGTACGCGGACGACTGCTGTCGACCCTATCGGGATTTCCCCAGGGTCACGCGTCGATCGCGGTACGGACTCAGATGCCGACCTTGATGCGCGTGAAGCGCTTCAGGGTGACACCGGCCTCGTCCAGAACCTTCTGGACCGACTTCTTGTTGTCCAGCGCATACGGCTGGCCGAGCAGCGTGGCGTCCTTGAAGAACCCGTTCAGCCGACCCTCGACGATCTTGGCGATCGCGGCCTCGGGCTTGCCCTCGGCGCGGGTGGTCTCCTCGGCGATGCGACGCTCGGACTCGACGACGTCGGCCGGCACGTCCTCCTTGGCGAGGTACTTCGGCGCGAAGGCGGCGATGTGCTGGGCGACGCCCTTGGCCACCTCGGCGTTGGGCTTGTCCAGCTCGACGAGGACACCGATCTGCGGGGGCAGGTCGGGCATCGTGCGGTGCATGTAGGCGGTGACGTAGCCGTCGGAGAACTGCGCGAAGCGGTCCAGGACGATCTTCTCGCCGAGGTTGGCGTTGGCCTCGTCCACGAACGCCTGGACGGTCTTGCCGGCCTCGATCTCGGAGGCGAGCAGGGCGTCGAGGTCGGCCGGGGAGGTCTTGGCGACGTGCTCGGCGATGGTGTTGGCCACGGCCTGGAACTTGTCACCCTTGGCGACGAAGTCCGTCTCGCACTTCAGCTCGACCAGGACGCCGGAGGAGTTGTCGTCGGCGATGATGGAGACCACGGCGCCGTTCTCGGCGGAGCGGCCCTCGCGCTTGGCGACGCCCTTCTGGCCCTTGATACGGAGCGCCTCGACGGCCTTCTCGACGTTGCCCTCGGCCTCGTCCAGCGCCTTCTTGCAGTCCATCATGCCGGCGCCGGTGAGCTCACGGAGCTTCTTGACGTCGGCGGCGGTGTAGTTCGCCATGAGTCTGTGAGTCTTTCTCGAAGTCTTGGGAGATCGGAGATCTGCGCGGTCTGCGCTCCACTGGAGTAGCGCGGACCGCGGACCCGGTGCTGACCTACGGGTGAACAGCGGGGGCGGACTTCATGCCGCCCCCGCCGTCAACACCGGGGTCAGGCCTGCTCGCCCTCGGCGGCCGGAGCCTCGGTGGCCTCGGCGGCCGGAGCCTCGGCAGCGGGGGCCTCGGCAGCGGGGGCCTCGGCGGCCGGAGCCTCGGCAGCGGGGGCCTCGGCGGCGGCCGGAGCCTCGTCAGCCTTCTTCTCGCCCTCGAGCAGGTCGCGCTCCCACTCGGCGAGCGGCTCGCCGGCGGCCTTCTCGCCCTTGTCACCGGTGGCGACGCGGGAGCGGGAGATGAGGCCCTCGGCGACGGCGTCGGCGATCACACGGGTGAGCAGGGTGACGGAGCGGATCGCGTCGTCGTTGCCCGGGATCTTGTAGTCGACCTCGTCGGGGTCGCAGTTGGTGTCGAGGATGGCGACGACCGGGATGTTGAGCTTGCGGGCCTCGCCGACCGCGATGTGCTCCTTCTTGGTGTCCACGATCCAGACGGCGCTGGGCACCTTCTGCATCTCGCGGATACCGCCGAGGGTCTTCTCCAGCTTGGCCTTCTCGCGGGAGAGGACCAGCAGCTCCTTCTTGGTCAGACCGGAGGCCGCGACGTCCTCGAAGTCGATCTGCTCAAGCTCCTTGAGGCGCTGCAGACGCTTGTAGACGGTGGAGAAGTTGGTGAGCATGCCGCCCAGCCAGCGCTGGTTGACGTAGGGCATGCCGACACGGGTGGCCTGCTCGGCGATGGCCTCCTGCGCCTGCTTCTTCGTGCCGACGAACATGACCGTGCCGCCGTGGGCCACGGTCTCCTTGACGAACTCGTAGGCGCGGTCGATGTACGACAGCGACTGGAGCAGGTCGATGATGTAGATGCCGTTGCGCTCGGTGAAGATGAAGCGCTTCATCTTCGGGTTCCAACGGCGGGTCTGGTGACCGAAGTGGACGCCGCTCTCCAGCAGCTCCCGCATCGTGACGACGGCCATGGCCGTATCTCCTTGAATTTCTCGGTTGTGCCGCGGATGCCGGACGGCTCCCGCGCCTGACGCCCGCGATGCGCCGTTGCCACATGAGGACCGAGGGGCGCTGACACGAACGGACCGTCGCCGGTCACGTCGCGTCGGGGCGTGCGAAGTCGACCCGGTGACCCGGATCGCCACAAGAAGTGTACGGGACCGGCGAGCCGCCGGGTGACGCCGCTGTCCACAACCCGGGTGCCGTCCACAGATCGGGGTGGTGACCGGCGGTGGTGCGGGACGGTTCTCCCATGCGAGCGAAACGAGGTGCGGGTATGTGGCTGCTCCTGCCGCTGGCCCTGTCGGTGAGTGCCCTGTCCCCCCTGACGCTTCCTCCCCTGGCGCGGGCGGACACCCCTGGCCCCCCGGCCGCCGGACCACCGGTCCCGGCGATCGGCCGGGCCTGGCCGGTGGGCACCCGGCCGGCGGTGGTACGCGGCTGGGAGCCCCCGGCGTCGGTGTACGGCCCCGGGCACCGGGGCGTGGACCTGGCGGCCGCCGCCCCGGCTCCGGTACGGGCGGTGGCGGCGGGCCGGGTCTCCTTCGCGGGGCGGGTGGCCGGGCGGGGAGTGGTGGCCGTGGAACTGGCGGGCACCGGCCTGCGCACGACGTACGAGCCGGTGAAGCCCTCCGTACGGAAGGGGGACGAGGTGGAAGCGGGCGAGACGGTGGGCAGGGTGGAGGCCGCCGACGGGCACTGCGGGGGCGGGTGCCTGCACTGGGGCCTGCTCAGCGGGCACACCTATCTGGACCCGCTGTCCCTGCTCCCACCGTGGCTCCTGCGCAGGGGCCCGTCGCGACTGCTGCCGGTGCTGGGCGTCCCGCTGCCCGGGTAGCGCCGGCGGCCGACGCGGCCGGTGTCAGCCCCGCACGCCGCGCAGGGCCATACCGACCGCGGCATCCGTGATCTCGGCCGGATCCTCGGCGGCGCCCAGCTCGATCCGCCGCACGGCCGCGTCCACGACGCCCTGCAGCAGCATGGCGGCGAGCCGGGGTTCCGCGTGCCCCAGCTCCCCCAGCGCCTCGACGATCATCGCCACCAGCCCTCCGTGGGCGGCGCGGATCTTCTCCCGCGCCCCGGCGTCCAGCTCGCTCGCCGAGATCGCCACGACGGCCCGGTGCCGCCGGTCCCCGACCAGGGCCAGCTGCCGGCGCACATACGCCTCGACCTTGCCCTCAGGGGTGTCCGCCCGCTCCATCGCCGCCGCCACCTCGGCCGCCCACACCGGGAAGTCGACCTCGCACAGCTCCTCGACCACGGCGGCCCGCGACCGGAAGTACTCGTACACGGACGACCGCGCCAGCCCGGTCCGCTCGGCGAGGGCCGGGAAGGTCAGTGCCTCCGTCCCGCCCTCGGACAGCAGGGACCGGGCCGCGTCCAGGAGGGCGGCTCGCTGCATCGACCGGTGCTCGGCCACGGAGGCCGCTCGAATCCTTGGCACGTCGACAACTGTACAAACGCGCCGCCCGGTCAGCGGCCGAAGCTCGCCAGCTTCGCCCGCAGCTGCAGCACCGACTTGGTGTGGATCTGACTGACCCGGCTCTCCGTGACCCCGAGCACGTTGCCGATCTCGGCGAGCGTGAGCCCCTCGTAGTAGTAGAGCGTCACGACGGTCTTCTCCCGCTCCGGCAGCGTGTTGATCGCCCGCGCCAGGAACCGTCTGAGCTCGCGGTCCTCGGCCACCTCGACCGGATTGTCCGCGTCGGTGTCCTCCAGCGTGTCCATCAGGGTCAACCGCTCGCCGCCCTCACCGCCGGCGTGCAGCATCTCCTCCAGCGCCACCACGTTCGCCAGCGACAACTGGCTGAAGACCGCGTGCAGCTCGTCCACCTCGATGCCCAGCTCGGCGGCCACCTCGGGCTCCGTGGGGGTCCGTCTGAGCCGCGCCTCCAGCGTCGCGTACGCACGCTCGACGTTCCGCGCCTTCTGCCGCACCGACCGGGGGATCCAGTCCAGTGCCCGCAGCTCGTCGATCATGGCCCCGCGGATCCGGGTGATCGCGTACGTCTCGAACTTGATCTCCCGGTCGATGTCGAACTTCTCGATCGCGTCGATGAGCCCGAAGACTCCCGAGGACACGAAGTCGGCCTGCTCCACGTTGGGCGGCAGACCGACGCTCACCCGTCCCGCCACGTATTTCACCAGCGGCGAGTAGTGCAGGATCAGCTGCTCCCGCAGCCGCTCGTCCCCCGTCGCCTTGTAGGACCGCCACAGCTCGTCGAGCGTCGAGGGAGCGGGCGGCCGCACGCTGCCACCGTCGCGGGCGGCTGGGGGGATCGCCGCCCGGTCGGACCCGGAGGTGTGCTGGGGCATTCGTCGCCTTGTGCCGTTCTGCCGTGAAGTGCCGTGAAGTGCTGTAACTGAGAGGAGTGGACGGAAGAGGTAGTGGGTGGGTGAGGTGTCTGTCTGGTGTCGAGTTGCCGCGGTCTGTGTCGAAGCCTTCGTGAGCGTAGCGTGACTGAGGAGTCGCGGTGTGCGAACGGCGAGCCTCACCCCCTGCGGGGGCACCCGTGACGACGTGTCGACGCCCGTCCGACGTATTGCTCTGTGTGACCGTCCGGGGGTGCCAACTCCGAGAAAACCCAAGGGTGTCGGGGGTTCCCCCGGACGGCCGAACACGCTCGGTCAACATCGGGTCCGATCATCCTCGACCGGGTTCATCGCCTGGCGTGTCAACTTCCAGCCGTCGCCGTGTCGTTCCACGTAACCAAGTGCTCGGAGCTCGTACAGTCTGGCGACCGCCTCGTCCCGCGTGGTCTGCGCCCCGCACGCGATCTCCCCGGGCGGCGCGGGCCGGTGTGCGGGCAGGGCGGCCAGGACGCGCCGGGCGTCGGGTTCCAGCAGGTCGCGCGGCAGGACCGGGCCGCGCCGGGCCGGGGCGAGATCACCGATCTCGCCGACCAGCTCGACGACCTCCGCGGCGTCGGTCACGAGCACCGCCTCGCCGCGCAGCAGGTCGTGCACCCCCGCCGAGAGGGCGCTGGTGACGGGTCCGGGCACGCCCATGGTGAACCGCCCCAGCCGCTGTGCCGCCCGCGCCGTGACCAGGGCGCCGCTGCGGCAGGCGGCCTCCACGACCACGGTGCCCCTGGTCAGGGCCGCGATCACCCGGTTGCGCAGGATGAACCTGCTCGGTGTCGGATGATCACCGGGCGGCAACTCCCCGATCACCAGCCCCTGTTCCGCGATCCTGGCGATCAGCTGGGTGTGCCCGCGCGGATAGGGCCGGTCGACTCCGCAGGCCAGGACGGCGACGGTGGCACCGCCCGCGCCGAGGGCGCCCCGGTGGGCGGCGCCGTCGATGCCGTAGGCACCGCCGGAGACGACCACCCAGCCCCGCTCGGCGAGCCCCGCGGAGAGCACGCCCGCCGTGTGGGCCCCGTACTCGGTGCAGGCCCGGGCGCCCACGACGGCGACCGATCTGAGCGCCCACATCCGCAGGCCGGCCCGGCCGCGCACCCACAGCCCCAGGGGCCGGGCGTCCCCGAGGTCGTCGAGCTGTCCCGGCCACTCGGCGTCCCCGGGGCACACGAACCGCACCCCGGCCGCCCGCGCGGCCTCCAGGTCCCGTTCGGGCTCGGCCCGCCCGGCCCGGGCCCGCAGCCCGGCCCACCGGGTGCCGCTCACCCCCGGCAGCGGCTCACTCCCCTCCCGCAGCCGCCGGGCCACCTCCCGGACCCCGTGCTCCCGCACCCAGCGGCCGCCGGTCTCGTCACCGGGTTCGAGGACCCGGGTGAGGAAGATCCGGCACAGCCGGGCCTCGGGCGAGGCGTCCACCGCGGTCACGTCAGCGCCCCGATGGCCATCGGCACGCCCCGGGGGACGCCCGTGCGCAGTTGGAGGGCCAGGGCGACGTCCGTGGCATCCGGCCGGTCGTGACCGACGAGGTCCGCCACCGTCCAGGCGACCCGGAGCACGCGGTCGATCCCCCGGGCGGTCAGGACGCCCCGTTCCAGGTTCCGCTCCGCCTCGTCCATCGCGCCGCTCGCCGCGTGCCAGCGGCCGCGCAGCTCTCTGCCGGGGACCTCGCTGTTGGTGCGCCAGGGGGTTCCGGACAGGCGTGCGGCGGCCCGTTCCCGGGCTGCCCGGACCCGGTCGGCGACCGTCGCCGTGGACTCGCCGCGCGCACCGGGCCGGGTGAGCTCGGTCCGGGTGACGGGGTCCACCTCGACGCGCAGGTCGACCCGGTCGAGCAGGGGGCCGGAGAGCCGGGACTGGTAGCGGCGGATCGCCGAGGGCGGGCACTCGCACAGCGAGTCGCGCTGGGAGAAACGTCCGCACGGGCAGGGGTTGGCCGCGAGCACCATCAGGAACCTCGCCGGGAACCGCACGACGCCCGCGCTGCGCGCGATCACCACGTGGCCCGACTCGAGGGGCTGCCGGAGCGCGTCGAGCGTGTGGCCGTGGAACTCGGGGGCCTCGTCCAGGAAGAGCACGCCCCGGTGCGCCAGCGAGACGGCGCCGGGCCTGGCGATGCCGGGGCCGCCGCCGACGAGGGACTGCATGGTGGCCGAGTGGTGCGGGGCGCAGTACGGGGCGGTGTCGATGAGGGGCTTGCCCGGCGGCAGGAGCCCGGCGACCGAGTGCACGGCCGTCACCTCCAGGGAGTCCTGGCGGCCGAGGCGGGGCAGGACGGCGGGCAGCCGCTCGGCGAGCATGGTCTTGCCCGCGCCGGGCGGCCCCTCCAGGAAAAGGTGGTGTCCGCCCGCGGCGGCCACCTCCACCGCCGTGCGGGCCGAGCGCTGGCCGACGACGTCGGCGAGGTCGTGGGCCTGCTCGTGCTGCGAGTCGCCGGCGCTGTGCATGCCGGTGGCCGCTCCCGCGCCGGGCGCGCGCAGTCCGGCGAGGAGCGGGTCCGGGCGCCCCGGTTCGTGCTGTTCCTCGTCCGGTACGGGTTCGTCCGTCAGGACGGCGATCAGCTGCCGCAGGCTGCGGACGCCGAGCACCGAGACACCGGGCACCAGGGCGGCCTCGGCGGCGGCGCACTCCGGGACGACCACCTGCTCGTAGCCCGCGTCCGCCGCGGCCAGCACGGCGGGCAGGATACCCCGGACCGGGCGGACCCGGCCGTCCAGTCCCAGTTCACCGATCATCACGATGTCGGCGAGGACCCGGGGGTCGATCCGCTCGGCGGCGCCGAGCACCGCGCAGGCGACGGCCAGGTCGAAGCCGCTGCCGGCCTTGGGCACCGAGGCCGGGCTCAGGCCCACCGTGAGTTTCTTCTGCGGCCACTCGCAGCCCGAGTTCACGACCGCCGCCCGCACCCGGTCCCGGCTCTCCGTGAGGCTCTTGTCGGGCAGGCCCACCAGGGTGAACGCCGCGACGCCCGGTTCCAGGTCGGCCTGGACCTCGACCAGCACTCCCTCGACGCCCACCAGCGCCACGGAACACGTTCGGGCGAATCCCATCAGACCACCCCCCGTGCGTGCTCGACCACGGGTGAGCCGCGGTCGGGGAGCAGGACGCCGATCAGGTCGATGCGGACGCCGCCCGGCGGGGCGCCCCCGTGTTCCTGTGTCCAGCGTTCCGCCAGGCCGCGCAGGCGCTGTGCCTTGGCCGGTGTGACCGCGGCCATGGGGTGCTGGAAGGAGCCCGCCCGGCGGGTCTTGACCTCGCAGACCACGAGGACGTCTCCGTCCCTGGCCACGATGTCGATCTCCCCCGTCCTGCCGCAGCGCCAGTTGCGCTGCAGGACGGTCATCCCCGCCTCCCCCAGCCGCCGCGCGGCCAGGTCCTCGCCGTACTTGCCCATCGCACTGCGTCGTGCGTCGCGTGCCCTCATCCCGGCACCACCTCCGGCGCCAACGATGAGGGCGGCTCGGCGGACTAGTGGATCTTGGTGGACAAGTCCGCGGTTGTGGACAACCCCGTCACCCGCTCGGGAGCTCCAGGTCGCTCTTGTTCAACTCCTCGATGTTCACGTCCTTGAACGTGAGGACGCGCACCTGCTTCACGAAGCGGGCCGGCCGATACATGTCCCACACCCAGGCGTCCGCCATGGACACCTCGAAGAAGACCTCACCCTGGACCGAGTGCACCTGCATCTCGTAGTCGTTGGTGAGATAGAAGCGCCGTTCGGTCTCGATCACGTATTTGAACAGACCGACGACATCGCGGTACTCCCGGTAGAGCTTCAGCTCCATCTCGGTCTCGTACTTCTCGAGGTCCTCGGCGCTCATGGCATGTTCCCCTTCACCGTGCGGTCCCCCCATTGTGCGTCAGTCCCGCAGGCCCCTAGACGATTTCCGGGTCAAGGGTCACGGGCCTGGCCGGGGGACCTTCGTCGAGCAGCCTGCCCAGGAGCTCGGCGAGTCTGGTCGGATACACCGTCTCATGTGCCCGGGTGAGTTCCCGGCACGTCCACCAGCGTGCTCCGGCGACGCTGCGCCGCTCCAGTTCGGTGAGGGCCGCCGCGCGGGTCTCGGTCTGGGCCGTACGGGCCAGGTAGTACCACTCGTCCTGGTCCCAGCGGCGGCCGGCGAACGGGAACGAGCACACGCGCCGCCACAGCACCGGGCCGAGTTCGACCTCGGTGATGCCGGTCTCCTCGGCGAGTTCCCTCAGTGCGGCCTCTTCGCGCGTCTCGTCGCCCTCCAGTCCTCCGCCGGGGGTGAACCACCAGTCGTCGGCCGGATCGTCCGGCTCGTGGCCGTGCAGGAGCAGGATGCGGTCGTCGGGGTCCAGCAGGACCACCCGGGCGACCTTGCGCAGCCCGCCGTCACGTGAGCCCGAGTCCGGCTCCGCGGTCTCAGCCGGCACGGACGGGCTCCGTACGAGCCCGGGAACGGCCGCCGAACAGCTTGGCCACGGGGCCGTAGGCGCCACCGCCCAGGATGAGCACGGCGCCGGCGCCGATCAGCCAGACGATCGCCCGAAGCGGGCCGGGCCGGGAGAGGGCGCCGAGGGTCTCGAAGCCGGTGGGGCGCTTCAGTATGCCGTTCATGGGCCAGACGACGGCGTCCACCCGGGCGGAGACGGCGCTGCGGGAGACGGTGCCCCTGGCGGCGTCGGTGAGGTGTGCGGTGGAGTCCAGGGAGCCCTGCCGCTCGTCGCCGAGGAGGAAGAGCCGGCCCTTGGGCACGGTCACCGTCGGGATCTGCTTGTCCTCGGCCGGACTGCCCTTGGCCAGGTACGGCTCGTCGATCTGCTTGCCGTTCACGGTCAGCTTGCCGTCGGTGCAGCAGGCGACGGTGTCACCGCCGACCGCGACCACGCGCTTGACCACGTTCGAGCCCGTCACCCAGCTCTCGTCGCGGAAGACCACCACGTCGCCGCGCCGCACCTGGTCGCCGTCGACGCGCTGGGCGAGCACCCGGTCGCCGGCGGCTATGGTCGGCGCCATCGAACTGGTGGGTACGGTGTACGGCCGGTAGACCAGCGCCCCCCACCCGAATCCGCCGAGGAACATCACCAGACCCAGCGCCACGACCACTCCGGACAGCCGCTGTCCCAGCGGGCTGCCCACCTGTGCCGCTCCTGTGCCCGCGCCGCTGCGCGGGGCCGTACGCGTCGTGCTCTCGCCACCCATGGCCCCGCACCCTACCCGGCGGTACCGGCGGGGGGCACCCGGCACCGGGCACCCGATCACCCGGCGCGGACGGGCGGGCGATGATCCATTGGCGAACGCATAACCGAACTTGACCGTCCCGTTGCCCGGAAACGGCGACGGGCCCCGGAGGCGGACCCGCTCGGTCCGCCTCCGGGGCCCGTCCGTGGCGTACGTTCCTACCTGCGGCGGCGCCGCCAGAGAGCCACCGGTACCACTCCTGCCAGCGCGAGCGCTTCCGGTGCGTACGGCGGTGCCGCGGCGGCCGCCTTCCGGTCGAGGCCCGGCTGGTCGAAGGTGTCCGGAACCGGCAGCGTGCCCCAGCGGTTGATCGGCCAGGCCTTCACGATGGCGCGTCCGACGACCTCCTTGACCGGAACCATGCCGTGGTACTTGTCGTCCTGGTTGTAGCGCGAGTCGCGGGAGTTCTGACGGTGGTCGCCCATGACCCAGACGTAGCCCTTGGGCACCTTGACCTTGAACTGGCCGCCGGAGTCGTCGTCCGTGCAGGGCGTGTTGCCGGGGTAGACGTACGGCTCGTTCAATGCCTTGCCGTTGACCTTCAGCGGGCCGGTCCCGTTGCACTGGACGGTGTCGCCGCCGACTCCGATCACCCGCTTGATCAGGTCCTTCTCCTCCGCCGACGGCATCAGGCCGATCCAGCTGAGGACCTTCTGCACGGCGTTGGGCTCGGGTGTGGGTTCACCGGCCAGCCACTCGCTGGGGTCGTGGAAGACGATGACCTCGCCGCGCTCCGGCTCGGAGCCGAACCACGGGGTGAGCTTGTCGACGAGGACCCGGTCGCCCTCCTGCAGGGTGTTCTGCATGGAATCGGAGGGGATCGAGAAGGCCTGCACCAGGAACGTCTTGATCAGCAGGGCCAGCACCAGCGCGATGCCGATCAGGATCGGCAGCTCCTTCCAGAAGGAGCGCGGCTTCCTCGGGGCCGGCGTCGAGCCACTGGAGCCCTGGTCCCCGGCCGGGGGCTGCTGCCCGCCCGGCGCCGCACCGTCACCGTCACCGTCGCCGTCACCCGCCACGGGGTCATTCCCGGAGGTCACGGCGTCGTCCGCACCGGGGGTCGCGTCCACGGGGCGTCCGCGGTCCTCCTCGCCGTCGTGTCCTGACCGTGCGCCAAGGGCCACATCCCCCACGCCAACTCCTCACTCTGTGCCGCCGCCTGCCCCATCCACGGTGCAGGCCCACCACTCCCATAACGAGCGGAAGTTCCGCAGGGGTCGGGAGTTGGATCGTTCCGTTCGGATCGTCGTTGACAACCCTATGCGACAGCTGCGGTGGTGAGGCCGTCGTGGCCCCCGCGTCGGTGACGGAAGAAAAGGTTTGCGGTTCCTTGAGACGTGTCCAGTGGCCCAGCGGCCAGCCGATGACCATGGCGCGTCCGACCACCGATTCCTCGGAGACCGTGCCGCCGTATTTGGAGTTCTGGTGGTAGCGGGAGTCCGCCGAGTTCCCCCGGTGGTCGCCCATCACCCACAGCCGCCCCTTGGGGACGGTGATGTCGAACCGCATGAGGGACGGGGCGTTGCCCGGGTACAGGTAGTCGGTCTCGCTCAGCGGAACGCCGTTGACCGTCACCCTGCCCTGTGCGTCACAGCACTTGACGTGGTCGCCACCGACTCCGATGACCCGCTTGATGAGGTCCTTCTCGTTGGCCGAGGGCAGCAGGCCGATGAACTGGAGCCCTTCCTTGACCTGCTTGACCACGACGGGGTCGTTCTTGGTCGTGGTGGTCTGCTCGTCCTTGAGCCAGCCGCCCGGATCGTGGAACACCACGACGTCCCCGCGCTGCGGCTTGGAGCCGAACCACGGGGTGAACTTGTCGACCAGGACGCGGTCGCCGATCCGGATCGTCTCCTCCATGGAGCCCGAGGGAATCACGAACGCCTGGACGAGGAAGGTCTTCAGGACGAGCGCTATGAGCACCGCCACGCCCACCAGGAGGGGGATCTCCCGTACGGCGCCGCGCCTGCGCTTGCGCTTGACCTTGCGCTGCAGCTTGCGCCGCTCGGCGCGGCTGCGCCCGCCGGACGACGGAGCGGAAGTGCGACGGAGCCCGGTGGGCAGCAGGCCGCCGGCGGGGGTGCCGGGCACGCTGCGCGGTTTGCCACGGTTACCCATGGGCGCCCTCCGCGGCGGCGGGCACGCGCGCGTAGGCGGCGGGCCGCCTCAGGTGGGTGAGACGGTCGTACGGCCACACGATCCAGTCGGCCCTTCCGATCACGTCGCCGACGGGGATCATGCCGCCGCCCGGCGAGCCCAGGTGGTCGCGGGAGTCGCTGGAGTCGCTGCGATGGTCACCGAGGAGGAAGAGCGTGCCGTCGGGCACCACGACGTCGAAGGGCACGGCGGACGCGCTGTCCCCGGGGTAGAGGAACGCCGTTTCGTCGACCGGACGGCCGTTCACCTCGATCCTCCCCTTCTTGTCGCAGCAGACCACGTGGTCTCCCCCTACACCCACAACGCGTTTGACGTAGTCCGCGTCCCCGAAATACCCGGTGCCGTCGAACACAACCACGTCGCCACGGCGCGGCTGGGCACCGAAACGGTACGCCAACTTATTTACGAGAACGCGGTCCCCGATCCTCAATCCCTGTTCCATGGATCCGCTGGGAATCTGGAAGGGCTGGACCACGAACGTGCTGAGGAGGAGCAGGAACACCAGGCAGGCGAAGAGCGTGAGGGTGGCCCACCCACCCGGCAGCCAGTCGGTGATCCGCGACACCAACGCGAAACGCGACCGCTCCTCCGTGCCCCCGGTGTCGTCGGGGCGGGAGGAGCGGTCGCGCTCCGTCGGCTGTGCTTCGGCGTCCATCGGGGCCAGATGCTATCCGCCCCCGCTGTGACCTCCGCGGAGAGCTCAGCTCTCGCGCTTCTCCTTGATCTTCGCGGCCTTGCCGCGCAGCTCGCGCAGGTAGTACAGCTTGGCGCGGCGCACGTCACCACGGGTGACGAGCTCGATCTTCTCCACGATCGGGGTGTGCACCGGGAAGGTGCGCTCGACGCCGACCGAGAAGGAGACCTTGCGGACCGTGAAGGTCTCGCGGACACCGGAGCCCTGGCGGCGGATCACAACGCCCTTGAACTGCTGCACACGGGAGCGGTTGCCCTCGATGACGCGGACGTGGACGTTGACGGTGTCACCCGGGCGGAAGGCCGGGATGTCGCTGCGCAGCGACGCGGAGTCGACGGAGTCGAGCAGGTGAGACATTTCGTCTGCTTTCTTCGCTGATGCCACAGGTCATCAACGGGAACTAGGTTTCCAGGAGGACTGCCGTGCGGGTCGGGGCGGGCGTCGTGTCCCCCTGTGGCAGGGGCGCACACCGGACGGACGCACAACAGCGGTCTATTCTTCCACGCCCTCGGTCCTGCGCCAAAATCGGCCGTAGGGCTCGCCGTCCGGGTCGGGCTCCCAGCCCAGGATGGACAGCATCTCGCGGTCCTTCTTGTCGAACGCCTTGGGATCGCAACGCTCGACGAGGTCGGGCCGGTTGGCCGTCGTACGCCGGAGCGCCTCGTCCCGGCGCCAGCGGGCGATCTTTCCGTGGTGGCCGCTGAGCAGCACGTCCGGGATGTCGCGGCCGCGCCAGACGGGCGGCTTGGTGTAGACGGGGCCCTCCAGGAGGCTCGCCATCGCGCCGGGCGCGAAGGAGTCGTCGCGGTGGGACTCGGCGTTGCCCAGGACGCCGGGCAGCAGTCGTGCCACGGCCTCGGTGACGACCAGTACGGCGGCCTCGCCGCCGGCCAGGACGTAGTCGCCGATGGACACCTCGTACACCGGGATCCGGGTGGCGTACTCGTCGATGACCCGCCGGTCGATGCCCTCGTAGCGGGCCGGGGTGAAGACCAGCCAGGGGCGCTCGGACAGCTCGACGGCCAGCTCCTGGGTGAAGGGGCGGCCGCTGGGGGTGGGGACGATCAGCGCGGGAGAGCGCGAGCCCGTCTCGTAGCCGTCGGCGAGCACGGAGTCGAGGGCGTCACCCCAGGGCTCGGTCTTCATGACCATGCCGGGGCCGCCGCCGTACGGGGTGTCGTCGACGGTGTTGTGGCGGTCGTGGGTCCACGCGCGCAGGTCGTGCACCCGTACGTCCAGCTGTCCACGCGCGCGTGCCTTGCCGACGAGGGAGACGTTCAGCGGTTCCAGGTACTCGGGGAAGATCGTGACGACGTCGAGGCGCATCAGGCATCGTCCCCTGAGTCCCTCGAGTCCCCCGAGCCCCTGGAATTCTCGAAGTCCCCGGATTCCCGGGACGACGCGATCTCCGCGCGGTCGTCGATCAGCCCCGGCGGCGGGGCGATGACCGCCCGCTGCCGCTCCAGGTCGACCTCGGTGACGATCTCCGCGACGAACGGGATCATGACCTCGGTGCCGTCCGGGCGTTCCACGATGAACAGGTCCTGCGTGGGCAGGTGCGAGATCTCCGTGATCCGGCCGACCTCCGTGCCGTCCTCGGTCACCACGTCGAGGTCGACGAGCTGGTGGTCGTAGTACTCGTCCTCCTCCTCGGGGAGTTCGTCCGGATCGATCTCCGCGATCAGGAGGGTGTTGCGCAGCGCCTCGGCGGCGTTGCGGTCGGCGACGCCCTCGAAGCGCAGGAGGAGCCGGCCGCTGTGCACCCGGCCGGCGGCGATGGTGAGCGGCCCCGCGGAGGCGGGATCCGTGGTCAGTACGGCACCGGGGCCGAGCCGGAGCTCCGGCTCGTCGGTACGGACCTCGACGGTGACCTCGCCCTTGATGCCGTGGGCGCGGCCGATCCGTGCGACTACCAGCTGCACTGTGCTTGCTCTCCTGTCGGAACGAGGAGCCGGGGACGGCTCATACGACTACGGGCCGGGGACGGCCCAGTGGCCTTCCCCGGCCCGAGCCGGTGCTGCGAAACGATCAGCGGACGTGGTCCACGTCGACGAGGTCGACGCGGACACCGCGGCCGCCGATGGCGCCCACGACGGTGCGCAGGGCGCGCGCGGTGCGGCCGTTGCGGCCGATCACCTTGCCGAGGTCGTCGGGATGCACCCGGACCTCGAGCACGCGCCCGCGGCGCAGGTTGCGCGAGGCGACCTGCACATCGTCAGGGTTGTCGACGATGCCCTTCACGAGGTGCTCAAGCGCCTCTTCGAGCATGCTGCTCAGGCCTCGGTCGACTCGGACTCAGCCGCGGCCTCGTCCTTCTTCTCAGCCTTCTTCTTCTGGGTGATCGCCTCACCCTTGCCCTCGTCGTCACCGCCGAGAGCGTCGAACGACGGACGGGCGGACTTCGCCTCGGCGACGAGCAGCGGCGCCGGGGCGGGCTCGCCCTTGAACTTCTGCCAGTCGCCGGTCTTCTTCAGGATGGCGAGCACGGGCTCGGTCGGCTGCGCGCCGACACCCAGCCAGTACGCCACACGGTCGGCGTCCACCTCGATGACCGACGGGTTGTAGGTCGGGTGGTACTTGCCGATCTCCTCGATGGCCCGGCCGTCACGGCGGGTACGGGAGTCGGCGACGACGATGCGGTAGTGAGGCGAACGGATCTTGCCCAGACGCTTCAGCTTGATCTTGACTGCCACGGGAGTGGGTTCTCCTGGATTTGACGTGGTTGGGCACGGCGAGACGGCCGCGTGGGGTTGCGGTACCCGAGTGCCCGATGGACGCGTCAGCCGGAGGAGAGAGGGGTCCTGTGCGGCTGTCGAGTACAGCTAGCCATTGTGCCATACCCGGCGGGTCGCTTCGGTACAGGGGCGTGCGCGGGCATGCGTGAGGGGCACCCGGCGCGGAGGTGAGGTACGTCGGGTGCTCGCCCGCCGGACGGGCCGGGTTACGGCTGCCACGAACAGCCGTAACCTCAGCTCGCCGCCGCCCCCACGATCTCCGGGATCCGGAACGGCTTGCCGCACCCGCCGCACACGATCGGGGCCTGGGCCAGGACCGACGGGACCACCCGGACGTTGCGACCGCAGTCGCAGACCGCCTTGACGCGGACGCCGCCGCCGGACGAGCCGTGGCGGGCGGCCGGGCCGCGGAACGTTCGGGAGGTGTCGGCGGAGGTGGCCGCCGTGTGTGCCTTGAGGGCGCGCTGCAGGCGCTCGATGGTCGACCGGTAGCGACGCTTCGCCTCGGGGTTGAGCGTGACCAGCGAGAAGCCGCTGCTGGGGTGCGGCTCGTCGGGATGGTCCAGGCCCAGCTCCTCGGCGATCGCGAGGAATCGGCGGTTGTGGTAGCGGCCGGCGCGGGAGGTGTCGCGTACTCCGCGTGCGGCGGCGATGCCGTGGACTGCTTCGTGCAGCAGCCGTTCGAAGGAGAGCTCGTGTCCGCAGGCGGACGAGGACTCTCCGATCAGGGACTCTGGCGCGGCAAGGTCAGGCAGCTCGGGGTGGTACCGCTGGATGTCGGACCACGCCTGCGCCAGCTCCGCGGCAAGGACAGGTGGTGTCTGTGTCGTGCTCACGTAATGACAACGAGCCGGGGTGCCGCTGTGTTCCGATTCCGGGGCATCCCAAATAATTTGCACGTACCCGTCAGTTGCCCCTGATGCGTCCCGACGAGGGCGGGTGCGCTGATCTGCGGATATGCCTCACAGGTCGTAACAAGCCGGTACGTAGTGCTACGTACGGCCCGGCGCGTACCTGGTGTCCGCGCGCCGGGCCGCAGCGGTCCGCGTGAGCCGCAAGAGGCGTTTCGGCCGCTCGCCGGGCCGGAAGGGCTCCGCTCAGTAAGCGCGTGCGACGAGCGCGACGTTACCGGGGGCGTCCTCGTCGGCCGGCACCGACCCGTCCTCGGCGACCAGACACCGTACGGTCATCGCCTGCTCGGCCAGCCTGGCCTCGCCGTCCGCGCCGAGCGTCGCCCACGGGATGCACGCCCAGCCGCCCGCGCCGACCGCCTCCACGGCCTCGTCGATCGAGGACACGTCCGTGGTGCGGGACTCGCGCCGCTCACGGGACTGGCTCAGCAGCAGCGCCTGGTCCTCCTCCAGCAGGCCGGGCAGGACGTCGGCGAGCGTGTCGAGCTTCGCCGGCTCCTTGCCCCCGGGGATGCGCCGGGCGAGCATCGCGGTGTCGTTCTCCAGGTCGCGGGGGCCGACCTCGACGCGCACGGGCACACCCTTGAGTTCCCAGTCGACGGCGCGGCGGCCGAAGGGCGTGTCGGTGCGGTCGTCGACCTGGACCCGCAGACCCGCCGCCCTCAGCCGGTCGCCGATCTCGCGGACCTTGGCCAGAACCGCCTCGTCACCCTTGATCGCGAGGACGACGACCTGGGTCTGCGCCAGACGCGGCGGGACGCGCAGGCCGTTGTCGTCGCCGTGCATCATCACCAGGGCGCCGATCATTCGGGTGGTCGAGCCCCACGAGGTCTGCCAGACCAGTTCCTGGGTGCCTTCCCTGGACAGGTACTGGGTGTTGAAGGCCTTGGCGAAGTTCTGGCCCAGCTCGTGGCTGGTGGCCATCTGCAGGGCCTTGCCGTCGCCCATCATGCCTTCGAGCGTGAGGGTGTTGATGGCGCCGGCGAACCGCTCCTTGGCGGTCTTGCGTCCCGCGACCACGTCCATCGCGAGGACGTTCGTCATGAAGTCCTCGTACACCTCGCGGTGGATGTGCGAGGCGAAGTCACGGGCGTCCTCGTAGGTGGCGTGCGCCGTGTGGCCCTCCTGCCACAGGAACTCGGTCGTGCGCAGGAACAGCCGGGGCCGCAGCTCCCAACGGACCACGTTCGCCCACTGGTTGATCAGCAGGGGCAGGTCCCGGTAGCTCTGCACCCACTTCGAGAAGTACTCGTTGATGATCATCTCGGAGGTGGGCCGGACCACCGCCGGCTCCTCCAGCTCCTTGCCGCCGCCATGGGTGACCACCGCGAGTTCGGGCGCGAACCCCTCGACGTGGTCGGCCTCCCTGGCGAGGTACGACTGCGGGATCAGCAGCGGGAAGTACGCGTTCTGGGTACCCGTCTCCTTGATGCGGGCGTCCATCTCCGCCTGCATCCGCTCCCACAGCCCGTATCCGTACGGTCGGATGACCATCGTGCCGCGCACCGGGCCGTTGTCGGCCAGTTCCGCCTTGCTGATCAGATCCTGGTACCAGCGGGGGAAGTCGTCCGCCCGGGGTGTGAGAACGGGTGCCTTGGCCATGGCGAGATGGTACGGGCTCACGTTGCGAGGATGTGAATTCTCGCCACAGGCGCAGGGAAGGCACAAGGAGGGCCCTTCGACCACTGGACGCCGCCGCGAGCCCGGAGTTACCTGACATACGTGGAATGTGCGAGCGCACGGCACGGGGGCCACGCAACGGGGCACAGCGGCAACTCTCTGCGGATTGGGGCGCTTACCTATGACACCTACGCTCGTGCGACAACACCTGTCTCTCGCGGGGACGGCTCCCCGCGTGAACCTGTGCGCACGCGCGCGTGACTGGTCCGAGATTCAGGAGCGGATGCTGGTCCCGCTCTACGAGGCCGTCTACGAGCGACTTGAAACAGGCCCCGGCACACGGCTGTTGGGCCTCGGCTGCGGCTCCGGGCTCGCCCTGCTGATGGCGGCCTCCCGAGGGGCCGCGGTCGCCGGTGTCGACTCCTCACCCGAATTACTCGCCCTCGCGCGGCAGCGCCTGCAACCGGACGGCTGGAACGCACACACGCGTGCCCGCACCCGGGTCCTCGCCGGATCGGTCCGGGACGCGGCGGGTCCGGGCACCCCCGCCTACACCCTCGTCACCGCCCTGGACCCCGTCGGGTCCCTGGCGTCCGGTTCGGAGGACCTCGGTGAGCTGCTCGCCGCGGCGACCCCGCTCGCCCGGCGTGGGGCGCCCGTGGTGCTCGCCGGCTGGGGCCCGCCGGAACGCTGCGCCACGTCGGCGGTGCTGCGGGCGGCCGCCGGGCCCACGCGGTGGCGGCCCGCCCTGCGCGACGACCTCGAGGACGTCGCCCAGCGGGCCGGGCTGAAACCGGACGGCTCGGGCCGGGTCTCCTGCCCCTTCGGGTACGCCGACCTCGACAGCGCCGCGCGCGGCCTGATGTCGACGGGTCTGCTCGACGGGGCGATCGCCGCCACCGACCAGGAACGGGTCGGCAAGGAGCTGGCGGAGGCGTTGCACCCGTACCGGCGGGGGGACGGAACCGTCTGGATGCCGAACGTCTTCCGCTACCTGATCGCCCGCGTTCCCTAGGGGGTGTCTCCCCGCTGGGGCTCGTCGTCCTTGCTCAGGCGTGTGATCCCCGCGATCCGGTACGCGTCCGCCTCTTCGAGCGTCTCGTGCTCCAGCAGGGCGTGGGCGAGGGCGTCGAGCTTCCCGCGGTGCTCGCGCAGTTTGCGGCAAGCCTGCGCGTAGCACTCGTCGACGATCCGCCGCATCTCGCCGTCGATCACGTCGAGGGTGTGCGGTGCGGCCGCGAGTCCGTACGCCTGCTGGGCGTCGCTCGGGAGGGCGGAGAGACGGCCGACGCGCTCGCTCATGCCCCAGCGGGCCACCATGCCGCGCGCGATGTTGGTGACCTGCTCCAGGTCGTTCTCCGCGCCCGTGGTGACGACCCCGTAGATCACCTCTTCCGCCGCCATGCCGCCCAGGGCGCCGATGATCCGGCCGCGCAGGTACTCCTCCGAGTGCGCGTACCGCTCGACCTCGGGGGTCGACATCGTCACCCCGAGGGCCCGGCCGCGCGGCACGATGGTGATCTTGCGGACGGGGTCGGCGCCGGGCTGCAGCATGCCCAGGAGGGCGTGTCCGCTCTCGTGGTAGGCCGTGCGGCGGCGGTCCTCCTCGGGCATGATCAGGGTGCGTTCGGCGCCCAGCTGGACCTTCTCCAGGGCTTCCGACAGGTCGGACGGGGTCACCTGCTCCTGCTTGCGCTTGACCGCGAGCAGTGCGGCCTCGTTGGCGAGATTGGCCAGATCCGCACCTGTCATGCCGGGGGTCGTACGGGCCACCCGGGCCAGGTCCACGTCCGCGGCGAGCGGGATCCCGCGTGTGTGGATCCGCAGGATCGCCTCACGTCCGCCGCGGTCCGGCGGCGAGACGTTGACCACCCGGTCGAACCGGCCGGGCCGGGTGAGCGCCGGGTCCAGGATGTCGGCGCGGTTCGTCGCCGCGATGACGACCACGCCCTCCGAGCCCGAGAAGCCGTCCATCTCGGTGAGGATCTGGTTCAGCGTCTGTTCGCGCTCGTCGTGCCCGCTCACCGAGGCCCCGCCGCCGCGGGCCCGCCCGATCGTGTCGATCTCGTCGATGAAGATGATCGACGGGGCCACCTTGCGCGCCTCGGCGAACAGCTCACGGACCCGGGAGGCGCCGACGCCCACGATCATCTCGATGAACTCGGAGGCGGAGGCGGAGAAGAAGGGCACGCCCGCCTCGCCCGCCACCGCGCGCGCCAGCAGGGTCTTGCCGGTGCCGGGGGGACCCGCGAGGAGCACGCCGCGCGGCATCTTCGCGCCCATCCTGCGGTAGAGGTCCGGGTGTTCCAGGAAGTCGACGACGTCGTCCAGCTCGCCCTTGACCTCGTCGATGCCGGCCACGTCGGCGAACGTGGTGCGCTGGGTGCCCGGCCGCAACTCGACCGGCCTGGGCGGCGCCTTGCGGCCGAGCATGCCTCCCGGGCCGCCGAGGCCGCCCGCCCGCAGCCGCCGTGCGAAGAAGAGCCACACGGCCACCAGGATCACCAGCGGCACCAGGGAGAGCAGCAGGTTGGACAGCAGGCTGCGCTGCTGCACCACGGGTTGTGCGGTCACCGTGACGTGGTGGCTGCTCAGGTTCTGCCAGAGCCTGTCGTCCGCGAAGGCCGGGCGCTGCGTCCGGAACCTGGTGTACCGGCCGCCGCCCTCGGGGTTGGTACGGGCGGTCCTGAGCTGGCCCTGGATCGCGTCGCCCTTGGAGTAGATCTTGGCGACGTTGCCCGCGCCGACCTGTCTGCTGAACTCCGTGTAGGAGATCGTCGGCTCGTTGCCCTGGCCGAGGTAGTTCAGCCCGGCGTACGCCAGCAGGAAGACGATCACGGCGGTGAGGAGCAGCCCCCACCACCGGCCGCGGATCCTTCTGCCGCCGGTCCGGGGTGGTGTCTCGTCCGGGGTGCCCTCGGTGCGCCACGGGCGGTCAGGGGCCCTGGGGGGTGGCGCGGCATTGCTCATATCTGGACGTTACGGCACACAACGGGTCGTGGCACGCGCTGAGGGCGCCCCTCCCGCACGGGAGGGGCGCCCTCGGTGTCGTACCGGCGTCCTGCGTCCGGTGGCCGGTCAGCCCATGAACTTCTTGAACTCGTCCGGCAGCTCGAAGTCCTGGCCGCCCTGCTGGGGCAGGTTGAAGGCGCCCCCGCCCTGGCCGGCCGCCTCGCGGCGCTGGGCCGCCTCCAGCTCCTGCTGCTTGCGCTTCATCGGGTTGCCGGAACGCTGCTTGCCCTTGGCCTTCTTCGGCTGCTTCTTGGTGCGGCCGGGACCGCCGCCCATGCCCGGGATCCCCGGCATGCCGGGCATGCCGCCGCCCTGCGCCATGCGGGACATCATCTTGCGGGCCTCGAAGAACCGCTCGACGAGGTTCTTGACCGCGCTGACCTCGACGCCGGAGCCCTTGGCGATACGGGCCCGGCGCGAGCCGTTGATGATCGTGGGGTCCTGGCGCTCGCCCGGGGTCATCGACTTGATGATCGCGGCCGTGCGGTCGACGTCCCGCTCGTCCAGGTTGTTGATCTGGTCCTTGATCTGGCCCATGCCGGGCAGCATGCCGAGCAGCTTGCTGATGCTGCCCATCTTCCTGACCTGCTCCATCTGGGCCAGGAAGTCGTCCAGGGTGAAGTCCTGGCCCTTCTTGGACGCCAGCTTGGAGGCCATCTTCTCGGCCTCTTCCTGGCTGAACGTCTTCTCCGCCTGCTCGATCAGGGTGAGCAGGTCACCCATGTCGAGGATGCGGGAGGCCATCCGGTCCGGGTGGAACGCGTCGAAGTCCTCGAGCTTCTCGCCGTTCGACGCGAACATGATCGGCTTGCCGGTGATCTGGCGGATCGACAGGGCCGCACCACCGCGGGCGTCACCGTCGAGCTTGGAGAGCACCACGCCGTCGAAGCCGACACCGTCGCGGAAGGCCTCCGCGGTGTTGACGGCGTCCTGGCCGATCATGGCGTCGACGACGAAGAGGATCTCGTCGGGGCTGACCGCGTCGCGGATGTCCGCGGCCTGCTGCATCATCTCCTGGTCGATGCCGAGGCGGCCGGCGGTGTCCACGATCACGATGTCGTGGACCTTGGTCCTCGCGTGCTCGATGGAGTCCTTGGCGACCTTCACCGGGTCACCGACACCGTTGCCCGGCTCCGGCGCGTACACCGCGACACCGGCCCGCTCGGCGACCACGCTGAGCTGGTTGACGGCGTTGGGCCGCTGGAGGTCGGCGGCGACCAGCAGGGGCGAGTGGCCCTGCTCCTTCAGCCACCGGCCGAGCTTGCCCGCGAGGGTGGTCTTACCGGCACCCTGCAGACCGGCGAGCATGATCACGGTCGGGGGCTGCTTGGCGAAGCGCAGCCGGCGGGTCTCGCCGCCGAGGACCGTGACGAGCTCGTCGTTGACGATCTTCAGGACCTGCTGGGCCGGGTTCAGCGCCCTGGAGACGTCGGCGCCGAGGGCGCGCTCCTTGACGTTCTTGATGAACGTGCGGACGACAGGGAGGGCCACGTCCGCCTCGAGGAGCGCGATACGGATCTCGCGCGCCGTGGCGTCGATGTCCGCCTCGCTCAGCCTGCCTTTGCCGCGGAGGTTTTTGAAAGTCGCGCTGAGGCGGTCGGAGAGGGTATCGAACACGGCGGCGTCGGTCCTTGGTGTCGGCGACAATCTGGGCTGCCCTCCAGGGTATCCGGCCCGGCAAGCAAATCGTCCCCGCCCGCTGGATCCAGCGGGCGGGGACGTCCGGTGAACGCGCGGTCCGGAGGGTCAGGTGCGCAGCATCTCCTCGAGTTTCCGTGCCACGGTCGCGGCTTCCGCCCCCGGCAGCGGCGTGCCCTCGGCGCCGGTGACGTAGAAGGCGTCCACCACGTTGGAGCCGAGCGTGCTGACGTGGGCACTGCGCACCCGCACCGCCGCGTCCTCCAGTGCCCGTCCGATCCGGAACAGCAGCCCGGGCGCGTCCTGCGCGCGGACCTCGATCACCGTGGCGTGGTGGGAGGCGGCCGGGGCGACCGTGACGCGCGCCGGCGGGGCGACCCGGCCGCGGCGGCGGGGGTAGGCGGCGTCGCGTTCGGCGAGGCGGGCGGCGATGTCCAGGCTGCCGTCGAGGGCGCGTACGAGGTCGGCGCGCAGGCGGGCCGCCTGTGGCAGGGAGCCGTACTCCGCGGCGACCCGCCAGTCGAGGAGCAGCACCGAGCCCTCCTCGATGCTGTCGGTCAGGTCCAGGGCACGCAGTTCGGCCGTGCGGACGGTCAGCCGGTGCACGGCCAGGACACCGGCGACCGCGGGCAGCACGCCGGGCTGGTCGGGGACGGCGATGAGGAGTTCCACGCCGAGGGGCTCCGGTTCGGCGGAGGGCTCCTCGGCCGGCGGCTCGGTCTGGGCGCGCAGGGCGAGGACCGGCCCGCCGGTGCGGAGCGCCTCGACGGCGAGCCGCTCCTGTTCGGCGGTGGGCGCCGCGGTCTCGGGTTCGTCGGGGGCGTCCCCGGCGATGACGGCGGAGACCCGCTTGACCAGGTCGGCGACGAGGGAGCCGCGCCAGGAGGACCAGGCGGCCGGGCCGGTCGCCAGCGCGTCCGCCTCGGTGAGGGCGTGCAGCAGTTCCAGCGTGCTCTGGGTGCCGACCGCCTCGGCGACCGAGTTGACGGTGGCCGGGTCCTCCAGGTCACGCCGGGTGGCGGTGTCGACGAGCAGCAGGTGGTGGCGGACGAGCGTGGAGAGCACGGCCACGTCCGCGCGGTCGAAGCCGATCCGTGCCGCCACGTCCTTGGCGATGATCTCGCCGGCCACGGAGTGGTCGCCGGGCCAGCCCTTGCCGATGTCGTGCAGCAGTGCGGCGACGAGCAGCAGGTCCGGGCGGCTGACCCGGCGGGTCAGCTCGGAGGCGCGGACCGCCGTCTCGATCAGGTGCCGGTCGACGGTCCAGATGTGGACGGCGTTGCGCTGCGGGCGGCAGCGGACCCGCTCCCAGTCCGGCAGCAGGCGGGTGATCAGGCCCTCCGCCTCCAGTGCCTCCCACACGTCGATGGTCGGACGCCCGGAGCCCAGCAGTGTCACGAGCTGCTCGCGTGCCTCGGCGGGCCAGGGCGTGGGCAGGGGGCGGGTATGGGCCGCCATGCGCCGTACGGCGTGCAGGGAGAGCGGGAGTCCGGCCTGCGCGGCGGCGGCCGCGGCGCGCAGCGGCAGTACGGGGTCGCGTTCGGGGCGCGCGGCGCGGGCGAGTACCACCTCGCCGTCCTGCTGCACCACGCCCTCGGCCAGCGGAGAGCGTTCGGGGGCCGGTTTGCCACCGCCCAGCATGGCGCGCAGGCGCGGGCGTACGGCGCGCGACCGCAGCACCCGCCCCACCTCGCGCCAGGTGACGTCACTGGCGTACGAGATGACCCGGGCGGCCTCGTACACCTGCCGCAGCAGGGTGTCGGCGTCGAGGAGACCCAGCTCGGCGGCGACCTGGTCCTGTTCCTGCAGTGCCAGCCGGTCGGTGGCCCGTCCGGTGGCCAGGTGCAGGGCGTCGCGTACGTCGAGCAGGCGCCGGCGGGCGTCGGCGAGGCCCTCGCGCGGGGCGTCGGCCAGCCAGGAGGCGGCCACGGCGCGCAGGGCGGTGGCGTCCCGCAGGCCGCCCCGGGCCTCCTTCAGATCGGGTTCGAGGAGGTACTGCAACTCGCCCTGGCGTTCGGCGCGCTCGGCGCACAGCTCCTGGAGTTCGGGGAGACGTTTCGGCGCCTGGTTGCGCCAGTCCGCGAGCACCGCCGTGCGCAGCCCGGCGGTGAGGCCGAGGTCACCGGCGAGGTGCCGGGCGTCGAGGAGGCCGAGCTGGACCTTGATGTCCTCGCCGGCGGTCTTGCGCGCCTCGGCCGGCGTGCGCACGGAGTGGTCGAGGGCGAGGCCGAGGTCCCAGACGGGGTACCAGAGGCGGTCGGCCAGGGCGGCGACCGCCTTGGTGTCACCGCCGTCGTGCAGCAGGAGCAGGTCGAGATCGCTGCGCGGGGACAGCTCGCCGCGCCCGTAGCCGCCGACCGCCACGAGGGAGACGCCCGGCAGCCCCTCGGCCGCCGCGGTGAACAGCCGCGCGAGCCAGTCGTCGGTCAGTTCGGCGAGGGCCGCACGGCGCGGCGGCCCGGACCGCGCCCCCTCGCCGAGGAGGCGCAGCCGGGCCGCCGCGTAACCGCTGGGTCCCGAGTCATCCGCTTCGTTCCGTACATCCGCACTCGTCACCCAGCAGCTCCTGCCCGTATTCAGGTGGTTCTGTTCTTCAGTGTGTCCGGATCCCAGCGTCCGGTCACAGCGCGTCCGGGCCGCGCTCGCCGGTCCGGACCCGTACGGCCGTCTCGACCGGCAGGGACCAGACCTTGCCGTCGCCGATCTTGCCGGTGCGGGCCGCCTTGACGACGACCTCGATCAGCTGTTCGGCGTCGTCGTCCTCGGCCAGTACCTCGATGCGGATCTTGGGGACCAGGTCGACGGTGTACTCGGCACCGCGGTAGACCTCGGTGTGGCCCCGCTGACGACCGTATCCGCTCGCCTCGGTCACCGTCAGCCCGTGGACGCCGAAGGCCTGGAGGGCCTCCTTGATCTCGTCGAGCCGGTGGGGCTTGACGACGGCGGTGATGAGCTTCATGCGTCCACCTTCTTGGTCTTGGTCTGCGGGGCGGCCAGAGGCGAAGCGGCGACCGACCCGGCGACACCACCGCCGGCGCCGCTGAAGTCGTATGCGGTCTCGGCGTGCTCGGCCTGGTCGATGCCGGAGATCTCCTCGTCCTCGGTGACCCGCATGCCGATGGTCTTGTCGAGGAGGAAGGCCAGGACGGCGGAGGCGATCAGGGAGTAGGCGAGGACCGCGCCGACACCGGCGCACTGCTTCCACAGCTGGGTGAAGCTGTGGTCGCCGTAGAAGACACCGGTCGCGGTGGACTGGCCCTTGCCGGTGGCGAAGAAGCCGATGAGCAGGGAGCCGATGATTCCGCCGACCATGTGGACGCCGACGACGTCGAGGGAGTCGTCGTAGCCGAACCTGAACTTCAGGCCGACGGCCGCGGCGCAGGCGACACCGGCGATGGCGCCGACGGCGATCGCGCCGAGCGGGGAGACCGCGCCACCGGACGGGGTGATCGCGACCAGACCGGCGACGGCACCGGAGGCGGCGCCCAGCGTGGTGAACGCGCCGTGGCGGATCTTCTCGTAGGCGAGCCAGGCCAGCATGGCGGCGGCGGTGGCGACCTGGGTGTTGACGAACATCAGCGCGCCGACGCCGTCGTCGTTGCCGAGCCACGAGCCGGCGTTGAAGCCGAACCAGCCGAACCACAGCAGGCCGGCACCCAGCATGACCAGCGGGAGGCTGTGCGGGCGCATCGGGTCCTTCTTGAAGCCGACGCGCTTGCCGATGACCAGGATCACACCGAGGGCGCCCGCACCGGCGTTGATGTGGACCGCCGTACCACCGGCGAAGTCGATCACGCCGAGCTTGTAGGCCCAGCCGTCGGCGCCCCAGACCCAGTGGGCGACCGGGACGTAGACGACCGTGAGCCACAGGGCGACGAAGAGCGACCACGCCGAGAACTTGACGCGGTCCGCAAGGGCGCCGCTTATCAGGGCCGGCGTGATGACCGCGAACATCAGCTGGAAGACCATGAAGACGAAGATCGGGATGGTGTAACCGTCCCAGAGCTGCGTCAGGCCGACGTTGCTCATGCCGAACCAGTCGGAGTTCCAGCCGATGAGGCTGTTCTTCGTGCCGAAGGCGAGGGAGAAGCCGTAGAGGACCCAGAGGATCGTGACGATCCCGATGCTGATGAAGCTCATCATCAGCATGTTCAGGGTGCTCTTGACGCGGACCATGCCCCCGTAGAAGAAGGCGAGGCCGGGTGTCATGAGCAGCACCAGGGCGGAACAGATGAGCATGAAGCCTGTGTTCGCGGATGACAGCTTCGGTGCCTCCGCGGCAAGCGTGATGGCTGATGCCATCGGCGTCTCCTCGTCGATTGGTACGGCCCCGTGCGGGCGAAGCCTGAGCGGTCCGGTCAGTGAGGGGTGGGCCGGTTATGCGCCATGAGATTGGCGCAGCGCCGTTTCGGTGGAAGCCACTCGTTGTTTCGCCGGGGTGACGAAGACGCCGTGCGTGTTACGCGTAGGTGAAGTGCCGGATGTCCCCCGCGCCGATCGTTATCGTGGCGCAACCTTGGGAACGACAACCGCGACCGTCGATCGAGGAACCCCCACGGCGCTCGGCCACATGCGCGAAATCGGCGCCGGTTCAGGCGCCGAGGGGTGTGTGCCGGCCGCGGACGGCCTTCCGATGACCTGGCATGGGGGAGCCGAGTCGGACAGTTCGGGAGGGCCGGCCGCGGCCGGGGCCTGCGGGTCAGACCGCTTCCGCGGTCTCCGGGAGGTCGACGGCGAGCTGCTGGCCGAGCTCGACGACCTCGGCGAGATCGCCGTAATCGCGGACGGCCGTGTCGACGGTCTTTCGGATACGGGTGTTCACACGCTCGGAGCGGACCTTCTTGGCGACCTGCATGGCCTGGGAGGCCATGACCGCGCATTGCTCGGGTTCTCTGCGCAGCAGGTGCACCGTGGCCATGCCGATGAGGTTGAGCGCATACGACCGCTGGTGCTCGTGGTCCTTGGCGAACAGTTCCACGGCGCGCTGCATCAGGGGTTCCGCGAGGGAGGCGTAGGTGGGGCTGCGACCCGCGACATAGGCGAGGTCGCGGTAGGAGTGGGAGTTCTCCGCGTGCAGCTCCGCCTCGGAGAAGAAGCGGATCCAGTCGGGGTCGGGATCGTCCCACTCGTCGGCCTCGGCGAAGGTGTCCTCGGCCATCCGCACCGCCCGCTTGCACTTGCCGGGCTGGCCCATGTTGGCGTAGGCGCGGGCCTCCATCGCATACAGCATCGCCTGGGTGCGCGGGCTCGCGCAGTCCCGGCTGCCGTACTGCGCGAGGTGGATCAGTTCCAGGGCGTCGTCGGGCCGGCCGAGGTGGATCATCTGCCGGCTCATGCTGGACAGCACGTAGGAGCCGAGCGGCTTGTCGCCGGCCTCCTTGGCGGCGTGCAGGGCGAGGACGAAGTACTTCTGCGCGGTGGGCTGGAGCCCGACGTCGTAGCTCATCCAGCCGGCCAGCTCGGCGAGCTCGGCGGCGACCTGGAAGAGCTTGCGGGCGGTGGTTTCGGACTGGGGTTCCTGGAGGAGGTCGGTGACCTCGTGCAGCTGGCCGACGACCGCCTTGCGGCGCAGACCGCCGCCGCACTGCGCGTCCCACTGCCGGAACATCACCGTGGTGGTCCCCAGCAGCTCCAGCTCCGGCTTGGACAGACGGCCGGGGCGCCGGGGCTCGGCGGCGGGCCCGGCCTGGTGCGGTACGGGCGCGGACGGTGAGGGGACGAGCCAGCGCTGCATCGGCTCGACGAGGGACGGGCCCGCGGCCAGGCCCAGCGAGGTTCCGAGGAAGCCGCGCCGCGCCAGCATCAGGTCGCTGCGCGAGAACTCGCTGAGCAGGGCCACCGTCTGCGGGCCCGTCCAGGGCAGGTCCACTCCGGACACGGAGGGTGACTGGCGGGCCGCGCGCAGACCGAGGTCCTCCACGGAGACGACACAGCCGAACCGCTCCGAGAACAGCTCGGAGAGGATCCTGGGAATCGGCTCGCGAGGGTTCTCCCCGTCCAGCCAGCGGCGCACCCGCGAGGTGTCCGTGGAGATGTGGTTGGCCCCCAACTGCCGTGCGCGGCGGTTGACTTGGCGGGCGAGCTCGCCCTTGGACCAGCCGCTGCGCACGAACCACGAGCCGAGCAGCTCGTTGGGGCGCTTGTCAGCGTTCGTCCCGCTACCGCCACTGCCGCCCACTGGAACGCCCCCATCCCTGAGACCACTTGTCGCCGAGTGCGCCAAGCCCTATCAGAATGCCGGTAAATACGGCTTCTCGTCCGGCAGTTGCCACCCTTCGAACGGGATGACGACTTGCCTCCGGCATACCCACGAGTGCATGCGTCCCCAGGACTCGTGCACTCAGCGTAATCCTACGATCACGGACGCAGCCACGGCGATCCCGGAATCGCCACCATTCGCCACCCCTTCGAATGAACCCACGTCCGGCCGGTCGCGATTCACTTGACACAGGGCGACTTGAAGCAGGTGCAGCGGTGCACTCAGGGGCGCGCGTGGCAGGGCGTACAACCCTGAGCGCTTCCACGCGCCACCCGTATCGAGCGGAAAGAAGGGAAGGCGGAGCCTGAAAGGTCACGTTCCGTTTCCATATCGTTCCGCCGCGTAACCACCGCGCGCCGGACCCGTTGGAGGGGGCATGGAGTTCACGATCGGCGGCATCCGTGAGATCCGCTCCGGCGCGCGTCGGCGCGGGCGCTCCACGGAGTGCACCGCCGTCGCCGAGTTCACCGGACTGTGGGGCTGGGACGTGGTGCCGGGCGCGCGGGCCTCCGCCGGTGCCTGCTCCTGTGGCCGCGCGGAATGCCCCGTACCGGGGGCCCACCCCCTGGAGTTCGCGCCCCGGATCTCCGCCGGGGCCACGCTGGACGAGGCGACCAAGGCCTGGGCCGAGCACCCGGGCGCCGCCGTGATGCTGCCCGTCGGGCGGGCGTTCGACGTGATCGAGGTGGCCGAGCCGGCCGGCCGCCGCGCGCTGGTCCGGCTGGAACGCATGGGCCTCCCCCTCGGCCCGGTCACCGCCACCCCGGACGGCCGTGTCCACTTCCTGGTCGCCCCGGGCGCCGCCGCGGAGCTCCCCGCCCTGCTGTACCGGATGGGCTGGGACGACCCCTCCGCCCTCGACCTGCGCGGCCTCGGACCCGGCACGTACATCACCGCGCCGCCCTCGGACCGGGGCGGCCTGGGCCCGGTGCGCTGGCTGCGGCCGCCCGCACTGGACTCGGCGACGAGGCCTCCGGCGGCCCGGCTGCTGCTCGGAACGCTGGCGTACGTGGCACACCGGTCACGGGCCTAGGAGGGGTCTCCGGCGGATCATGCCGGAGACGCGGGGGCCGGAACCCCGCCGGCCCCCGCACCCCCGCGCCGCAAGGAGAAACGCCCGCCCCCGTCACATCCCGGGGCGGGCGCTTCCGCGATCAGCTGCCACGTTCGGCAGGTGATGGTCACTCTCCGATAAGGGCGTCAACGAACGCCTCCGGCTCGAACGGCGCCAGGTCGTCCGCGCCCTCGCCGAGGCCGATCAGCTTGACCGGCACGCCCAGCTCGCGCTGGACCGCGACCACGATGCCGCCCTTCGCCGTGCCGTCCAGCTTGGTCAGCACGATGCCGGTGATGTCGACGACCTCGGCGAAGACCCGGGCCTGCACCAGCCCGTTCTGCCCGGTGGTGGCGTCGAGGACGAGCAGCACCTCGTCCAGCGGGGCGTGCTTCTCGACGACGCGCTTGACCTTGCCGAGCTCGTCCATGAGGCCGGTCTTGGTGTGCAGACGGCCGGCGGTGTCGATGAGGACGACGTCGACCCCCATCTCCTTGCCCTCCTTGACCGCGTCGAAGGCGACGGAGGCGGGGTCGCCGCCCTCGGGCCCGCGCACGGTGTAGGCGCCCACGCGCTCGCCCCAGGTCTGCAACTGGTCGGCGGCGGCGGCCCGGAAGGTGTCGGCGGCGCCGAGGACGACGGTACGGCCGTCGGCCACCAGGACACGGGCGAGCTTGCCGGTGGTGGTGGTCTTGCCGGTGCCGTTGACGCCGACGACCATCACGATGCCGGGCTTGCGGTCCTCGGGCTCCGTCTTCACGGTGCGGTCGGCGTCGGCGCCGACCAGCTTGACCAGCTCCTCGCGCAGCAGGCCGCGCAGCTCCTCCGGGGTCCGCGTGCCGAGCACCTTCACACGCTCACGCAGCCGGTCGACCAGCTCCTGGGTGGGCTGCACACCGACGTCGGCGGTGAGCAGCGTGTCCTCGATCTCCTCCCAGGTGTCCTCGTCGAGGTGCTCCCGGGAGAGCAGGGTCAGCAGACCCTTGCCGAGGGCGTTCTGCGAGCGGGACAGCCGGGCGCGCAGGCGCACCAGGCGGCCGGCGGTGGGCTCCGGGATCTCGATCTCGGGAGCCGGTACGACGGGGGGCTCCTCGACTGCGACCGGGGGGCCGCCGGGGAGGTCCACCTCCTCGATGGTCCGGCGTTCTTCGTCGTGCGGCGTCTCGGCCTCGTCGCCGACGTGCGGCTCGGCCGGGGGCGCGGTGATGTCGGGCGTGGTGGGGGGCGGCGGGGGCAGCGGCTTCCGGCGCCGGCTGCCGACGATGAGCCCCCCGAGCGCGCCGAGCACGACCACGGCGATGACTACGGCAAGGATGATGGTTTCCATAACGGGTCCAGTATCCATCCCTGCCCCGCGCTCAGCCGGGCGGAGCGCCCCGGTGCGCCTCGTACGAGCGCACGACGGCCCGTGTCACCCCCATGGCCATCTGACGTCCCGTCAGCTACCGTCGCGGCACCCGGCCCACCCACCCGGCGAAGGGGGACCTCCCATGCCCGTCACGGTCGTCCGTTTCAACCTCGTCGAACCCGGCGCCTCCCCCGCCGCCCTCGGCGCCCGCTACCGGGCGGCCCTGGAGATGGCCGCGTACGCCGACGAGCGGGGCGTCACCACCGTGCAGACCGAGGAACACCACGGCGCGGACGACAACTGGCTGCCGGCGCCGTTCGCCTTCGCGGGCGCGGTCTTCGGGGCCACCCGGCGGATCGCGGTCACGGTGTCGGCGGTCATCGGCCCGCTGCACGACCCGCTGCGGCTGGCGGAGGAGATCGCCGTCCTGGACCTGCTCAGTGGTGGCCGGCTGGTGACGGTGGCCGGGATCGGGTACCGGCCTGAGGAGTACGCCCTGTTCGACGTGGAGTGGAAGCGGCGCGGCCGGCTCCAGGACGAGCTGCTCGAGACCCTGCTCAAGGCGTGGACCGGCGAGGAGTTCGAGTACCGGGGCCGCACGGTACGTCTCACCCCGCGCCCGTTCAGCGACCCGCACCCCCTGCTCCTGGTCGGCGGCTCCTCCAGGGCCGCCGCCCGCCGGGCGGCCCGGCTCGGCCTGCCGTTCTTCCCCAGCGCGCACCTGCCCGAGCTGGAGGCGTACTACAAGGAGCAGCTCGTGGAGTACGGCACCGAGGGCTGGACGATGATGCCCGCGGCCGAGACGCCGCTGCTGCACCTCGCCGAGGACCCGGACCGGACGTGGGCGGAGTACGGGGAGCACTTCCTGCACGAGGCGCGGACGTACGCCTCCTGGCAGTCCTCGGACATCCGCTCGGCGGTGCGGTCGTCGGCCACGACGGTGGCGGAACTGCGGGCGGAGGGGGTCTACCGGGTCCTCACCCCGGAGGAGTGCCTGACGCAGGGGCTGGACAGCCTCGTCCTGCATCCACTGGCCGGCGGGATGCCGGTGGAGGAGGGGTGGCGGAGCCTGCGGCTGTTCGCGGAGCGGGTGGTTCCGGCGCTGGGTGGCTGACCTGCGCCGATAATCCCTGGCCGGGCGAGGCCCGTGGTGATCCACTGGGCGCATGAGTCTGACGGTGGAAGTGTTCGTCCGGGAAGCGGACGGGAAGTCACGGATACTCGACGTGCCGGACGACGTGTTCCACTCCGGCGGCTTCGAGTCCTGGCGTACGACGGTGTGGGGATCGGAGTTCGTGCGCTCGCTGGGTGCCCGCCTCCTGCCGGTGCTGGCCGAGCGGGACCTCTGTGTGGAGGCCGGGGACGTGCCGGAGTTGCTGCGCGAGGTCGCCGTGCTGTGCTCCCGTCTCGACGAGGTCGCCCGCGGCACCGAGCGGCCGCGGACGGTGGAGGAGCACCGGCACCAGATCGAGACGCGGTTGGCGATCATCGAGGAAAGCTGCCGCAAGGCCCTGGAGATCGGCGGCGGCGTCCTCATCTGGTGACCTCGCCGTCACGACACCGCCGCCCCGGCTCGCGCAGTGGGCGAGCCGGGGCGGCGGAGGTGCGGGGAGAGGAGCAGCGGGGACTTCGCCCTTCTCCCCGGTTCGCGGGGCCTGCTGCGAGGCTCAGCCCATCTCCTCCAGCGCCTTGCCCTTCGTCTCCTTGACGAACTTCAGGACGAACGGGATGGAGAGCGCGGCGCAGACCGTGTAGATCACGTAGGTCACGGAGAGGTTCCAGTCGGCCAGCGACGGGAAGCTCGCGGTGATGGCCCAGTTGGCGATCCACTGCGCGGCGGCGGCCACGCCCAGGGCGGCGGCGCGGATCTTGTTCGGGAACATCTCGCCGAGCATGACCCAGACGACCACACCCCAGGAGAGGGCGAAGAAGAGGACGAAGACGTGCGCGGCGATCAGGGCGGTCCAGCCCTGGGTGGCGGGCAGCTTGCCGTCGACGAGGTCGAAGGAGAAGGCCCAGGCCTCCAGGGCGAGACCGACGACCATGCCGACCGAGCCGATGATCGCGAGCGGCTTGCGGCCCACCCGGTCCACGAAGATCATCGCGATCACGGTGCCGAGGATGTTGATGATCGAGGTCGTGAAGGAGTAGAAGAACGAGTCCGTCGGGTCGACGCCGACCGACTGCCACAGCGTCGAGGAGTAGTAGAACGCGACGTTGATGCCGACGAACTGCTGGAAGACCGACAGGCCGATGCCGACCCAGACGATCGGCTTGAAGAAGAAGCCGCCGCCGAGCAGGTCGCGGAAGCTGGACTTCTCCTCGCGCTTCATGGCGGTCTCGATCTCGTGCACGCGGGCGTCCAGGTTCGCGCTGTCGCCCTCGACCTCGTTGAGGATCTCCCGGGCGCGCTCGTGCTTGCCGACGGAGATCAGGAAGCGCGGGGACTCGGGGATCGCGAAGGAGAGCAGTCCGTAGAGGACGGCGGGGACGACCATGACGCCGAGCATGACCTGCCAGGCCTCCAGGCCCATCAGCTTGCCGCGCTGGTCGCCGCCGGCGGCGTTGAGCAGGCCCCAGTTGACCAGCTGCGAGATGGCGATGCCGACGACGATCGCGGCCTGCTGGAAGGAGCCGAGACGGCCGCGGTAGGCGGGCGGGGCGACCTCGGCGATGTAGGCGGGGCCGATGACGGAGGCCATGCCGATGGCGAAGCCGCCGACGACGCGCCAGAGGGCGAGGTCCCACAGCGCGAAGGGCAGTGCGGAGCCGACGGCGCTGACGGTGAACAGGACCGCCGCGATCTGCATGCAGCGGATGCGGCCGATCCGGTCGGCTATGCGGCCGGCGGTCGCGGCGCCGACGGCACAGCCGATCAGGGCGATGGCGATGACCTGGGCCAGGGCTGCGGAGCCTACGTGGTAGCGGTCCCGGATGGCCTCGACGGCGCCGTTGATCACGGAGCTGTCGTAGCCGAAGAGGAAGCCGCCCATCGCGGCCGCCGCCGCGATGAAGATGACGTGCCCGAGATGTTCGGGGTGAGCCGTCCTGGCTCCTGACTTGTGTGCCTGCGTTGTGCTGGTCACGCGTTCAACTCCTCGGGCCGCCGGCAACGCTGCCGGCGTGGGGGCGAGCCCTTCCGGTGAGACCTGAAGGTAAAAACAACGTTGCCGAGACTAAGCCTTCAAGTTCCGAAGTCAATAGGTTGAGTCATGTGAGCTTCGAGATACGGGAGGGTTGATTGTGTTCATTTCTTGAAGGACGCGTGGCGCCGGAGTGACCGGGTGATCGCGGCACCCGGCTGGCCGGGGTGCCCGCTACCGAAGGCGCTGCGAGATGACCTTGGACACGCCGTCGCCCTGCATGGAGACGCCGTACAGCGCGTCGGCGACCTCCATCGTGCGCTTCTGGTGCGTGATGACGATCAGCTGCGAGGCCTCCTGCAGCTCCTGCATGATCCGGATCAGCCGCTGCAGGTTGGTGTCGTCGAGGGCCGCCTCCACCTCGTCCATGACGTAGAACGGGCTGGGCCGCGCCTTGAAGATCGACACGAGGAGCGCCACGGCGGTCAGCGAGCGTTCGCCACCGGACAGCAGCGACAGCCGTTTGACCTTCTTGCCCGGCGGACGCGCCTCGACGTCCACGCCCGTGGTGAGCATGTTGTCGGGGTCGGTCAGCACCAGGCGCCCCTCACCGCCCGGGAAGAGCCGGCCGAAGACGCCCTCGAACTCGCGGGCCGTGTCCCGGTAGGCCTCCGTGAACACCTGCTCGACCCGCTCGTCGACCTCCTTGACCACCTGCAGCAGGTCGGCGCGGGTCTTCTTCAGGTCCTCGAGCTGCTCGCTGAGGAACTTGTGCCGTTCCTCCAGCGCCGCGAACTCCTCCAGGGCCAGCGGGTTGACCTTGCCGAGCTGCTGGTAGGCCCGCTCGGCGGACTTGAGCCGCTTCTCCTGCTCGGCGCGTACGTACGGCCTCGGCTGGTTGCGCGGGTGTTCCGGATCCTCCGGCAGCTGCTCGCCCTCGGCGGGGGGCGAGGGCGGCACCGGCTGCTGCGGGCCGTACTCGGCCACGAGCCCCGCCGGTTCCACACCGAGTTCCTCCAGCGCCTTGGTCTCCAGCTGCTCGATGCGCAGCCGCTTCTCTGCTCCTAGTACCTCGCCTCGGTGAACTGAATCCGTCAACTTGTCAAGCTCGGCCTTGAGGTCCCGTCCCGCGCCCCGGGCGGCCGCCAGTTCCTGCTCGCGGCGGGCCTTCGCGGCCTCGGCCGCGACGCGCTCCCGTTCGGCGCGGCCCACCGACACCTCCACGTGGGCGAGCAGTTGGCGGGCGCCGACGGCGACGGCCTCCGCCACGGCGGCCTCGTGCCGCAGCCGGGCCCGCCGCTGCTCGGCACGCGCGCGTGCCTCACGCTCGGCGCGGGCGGCCCGGTCCAGCGAGTCGGCACGTCCGGCGAGGCCCTTCACCCGTTCCTCGTGGGTACGGGCCTGGAGCCGGGCCTCCATCTCGGTCTGGCGGGCGTTGGCGCCGTCGGCGGCGAGGCGGTCCCGTACCGAGGTGTCCGGCTCCTCCTCGACCGGCATCTCCTCGGCGACGGCGAGCCGCTCGGCGAGTTCCTCGGCCTCCTGGACGGCCTTGTCCAGTGCCTCCTGCGCTCGGGCCGCCGCCGCGGTGGACCGCTCGGCCTCCCCGGCGGCGCCGCGGGCCTGGCCGGCCAGGCGCCCGAGCTGCTGTGCGACGGCGGACTTCTCCCGGTCGCCCGCCCGGCGCCGCTCCCCCAGTTCCTCCACGAGTGCGGCGCACTCCGCCCGCCGCCCGGCCGCCGCCCGCTGCGCCTCGGCCAGCTCCTCGCAGCGCACCGCCAGCTCCTCCAGCTCGGCGGTGGCCTCGTCGACGGAGGCCTGTACCTCCAGGAGGCTCGGCGCACCGGCGGACCCGCCCTGCGCGAAGTGCGCGCCCAGGAGATCGCCTTCGGCGGTCACGGCGGTGAGGTGGGGGCGGGCGTGGACCAGGTCCTCGGCGTCCTCGAGGGTGTCCACGACGACGATGCCGCGCAGCAGCCGGCGCACGGCGGGCATGAGCTCGTCGGGCCCCCGGACCAGGTCGGCGGCGGAGGGCGGACCGGCGGAGCCCCCGTCCGCCCGCGCGGTGACGGCCCCGGCGCCAGGACCGTCACCGCGCGTGCCGTCCGGCCCGCTTCCCGGGCCGGCGGACACGGCGAGCCCTTCCCCCGGCCGGCCCGGGACGTCGGGGCGCTCGGCCGGTGACGGGGTGCCGGCACCGCGGTCGTCGGCGGTCTCCGGGGCTCCCGCCAGGAGCAGGGTCGCTCGCCCCGCGTCCTGTTTGCGCAGGAGGCGGATCGCGTCGGCGGCGGCGGACGGGGTGGTCACGGCGAGGGCGTCGGCGGCGGCGCCGAAGGCCGCGGCGAGCGGGACCTCGTACCCCGGTGTCACCGTCAGCAGTTCAGCCGCCGGGCCGAGCAGACCCGTGAGCCGGTCCTTCGCCCCCAGGAGCGCCCCGGTACCGTCCTTGCGGCGCAGGCCGAGCGCCAGCGCATCCCGGCGGGCCTGCGTCGCGGCGCGACTGCGCTCCGCCGCGGTGGCCGCCTCCCGGGCGGCGGACAGGGCGGCCTCCGCCTGTGCCAGCTGCCGCTTCGCCGCCTCGTGCCGTTCGGCCAGTTCCGCGTCCCCGGCGTCGAGGCCGTCGACCTCGGCCTTGAGTGCCTCGTACTCCTCCTGCGCGCGGACCGCCCGTTCCCGGGCCTCGTCCCGGGCGGCGGCCAGCCGGTCGATCTCGGCCTGCGCGGAGGCGGCGCGCGAACGGGCGGCGTTGACCTGGCCGCTGAGCCGTGCCAGGCCTTCGCGGCGGTCGGCGATGGCACGGGCGACGTCCTTCAGGCGGCGTTCCTCGACGGCGAGCTCGCGCTCCAGGTCGGCCCGGTGCGCGACGGTGTCGTCCAGGGCGCGCTGGGCGGCCTCCAGGGCCGCCTCCAGCTCGGCCTCCTGTTCACGGATCCGGGCGGCCTCGCGCTCCATGTCCTCGGGGTCCCGGCCGCGCCGTTCCTCGGGCGGGGCCGAGGTGGCGCTCTTCACCCGGGCGTCGGCCAGCGAGATCGTGCCGCGCACCCGTTCGGCGAGCTGGGAGAGCTCGTACCAGGTCTGCTGGGCGCGCTGGAGGCGCGGCGTGAGCCGGCGCACCTCGTCCTCCAGCAGGGCCTCGCGCTGCAGGGCCTTCTTCAGTTCCCGCTCCGCGGCCTCCTTGCGCTCCTTCAGCGCCGCCTCGTCGGCGATCTCGGCCTGCAGCGCCCCCCGCAGCCGTACGAGGTCGTCGGCGAGCAGCCGCAGACGGGCGTCGCGCAGGTCCGCCTGGATGACCGCGGCCCTGCGTGCCACCGCCGCCTGGCGGCCCAGCGGCTTGAGCTGGCGGCGCAGCTCGTCGGTCAGGTCCTGCACGCGCGCGAGGTTGGCCTGCATCGCGTCCAGCTTCCGCAGCGCCTTCTCCTTGCGCTTGCGGTGCTTGAGGACTCCGGCGGCCTCCTCGATGAAGGCGCGGCGGCCCATCGGGTCGGCGTGCAGGACGGAGTCGAGCTGCCCCTGGCCGACGATGACGTGCATCTCGCGGCCGATGCCGGAGTCGGACAGCAGTTCCTGGATGTCGAGGAGGCGGCAGGTGTCGCCGTTGATCTGGTACTCGCTGCCGCCGTTGCGGAACATGATCCGCGTGATGGTGACCTCGGCGTACTCGATGGGCAGCGCGCCGTCGGAGTTGTCGATGGTCAGGGACACCTCGGCGCGGCCGAGCGGCGGACGGCCGGTGGTGCCGGCGAAGATGACGTCCTCCATCTTGCCGCCGCGCAGCGACTTGGCGCCCTGCTCCCCCATGACCCAGCTGAGGGCGTCCACCACGTTGGACTTGCCCGAGCCGTTCGGACCGACGACGCACGTGATCCCCGGTTCGAACCGGAGTGTGGTAGCCGAGGCGAACGACTTGAACCCGCGGAGGGTCAGGGCCTTGAGGTGCACGCCGCCGGACTTTACCCTTCCGTCCCTATCTCACTCTACGAACATCGGCAACCGCACGGTTTCGCGCATGAACATGCAGGGCACATCAGACGTTGAAGAGGGTGAAAGGATGCGCGGGGGAAAGAAAGAAGGGACGCCGAAGCGTCCCTTGCAAATCTGACGACCGGTCTTCGGTCGTCTGACAACTGAGCGGTTGATACGGGCAGCCCAACCACTGCGTGTGCTGTCGTGGAGCGATGCAGCGATCAGGTGAGCGCAGGCTCCGCCTGGTGTGCGTCGATGCTCTCCATGATCCTGTCGTGAGAAGCGGCAGCCGAAAGCGCGTCGTTCTCCGCCTGGATCCGTACGAGCTCGGATTCCAGGTCCTGTACGCGCTGCTGGAGCCGTCGCATCTCGGCGAGGAGTCGAGGGTCGGAGCCGCCGACGTAACCGAGAAGCGCCTTTGCCATGATGGATGGTCCTCCACACTGAGTGACCGACCGAAGCGGTGGTGGGTCGTGAGGGATTCGCACCCGGGGTGCTTGGCACACTCGAGTGTTGCTCTGCTATTGCTACATGCCAAACAGCTAAGGTGCGCGGGGCTTTCAGCGTCTCACCAAAAAGTTTGACGGTCAACACGATCACGCCCCGGATTGGCGGGCAACCCGGTGGTGCGCGGCCGGAAAGCGGCGGCGCTGCGACTGACACGGGGCCCTCAGGGCGTGGCGATCATCTTTACGTGCGGAGCCTGCCACTGCAAGCGGTTCTTGGCAACAACCAGGCCATTCCTGCTCGGGGCAGTTGCCGGTGGCATGCCTCTCCGCTTCCGCCCGGGTGACCTGCCGGTACGGGCTCAGCGGATGGCGAAGCCGTCGTAGCCGCCCCGGGGTGTGTCCCAGATCTCGGTGACACCGTTGACGAGCCCGGGCGTGTCGCCGCCCTGGAGCCACTTCAGCAACCCGTCGCACGCCTCGCGCGACCCCTCGGCCACCACCTGGACCCGGCCGTCGGCCAAATTGAGAGCAAAACCACTCAGTCCGCCGATCTCGAGCGCCTTGGCCCGCGTGAACCAGCGGAATCCCACGCCCTGCACGCGTCCACGCACCCAGGCGACCAGCCGTACATCCTCGCTCATGGGTGCAACCTAACCGGCCAATGTCTCTTGGGACACTTCGCCCTCCCACGGCATGAGGTACCGTCCCCACCCAATGAATCTCATATGAAACTCACTCGATCGAGTGAGTTCGGTTGACCCGCAAGATCGTATGAGAGGGGTTGACCGCGAGGGACGAGGAAGGCCAGGACATGGGACGCCACCGACGCTCCGCCGCCGGCACGGGCGGCCACGACCCGCAGGACTCGTACGCCGGTGACCGCGCCACCCTGGGCATCGCGCCCTACCTGAACCCGGAGGCGTACACCGGCGCCCACGAGAAGTCCGAGGCGTACCTGTACGCCACGGACGACGCCTACGCCCGGTCCACCGGTACGGCCGCCTTCCCCGAGGGCGGCTTCGACCCCTCCGGCGAGGCGCCCCGCGGCCGTCGCCGGAAGAAGAAGCCGACGGCGGTGCGCACGGGTCTGCTCGGGGTGTCCGCGGCGGTCGCGCTCGGCACGGTGGCGGTGGCCACCGGCGCGGTTCCCGGCCTCGACAACTACCGGCTCGGCGGCACCACCAGCAGCGGCGGCGACAAGGTGCAGGCCGCGGGCACGCCCAGCAACACGGCGAGCGAGCAGGGCGGCACCTCCGGCAGCGCCACCGCGAGCCGCGGCAGCGGGACCTCGACCAGCCGTGACACCGACCGCCCGGCCGCTCCGGCGAGCCCGTCCGCCTCGGCCCCCGCCTCCCCCTCCGCATCCGCGTCGCAGTCCCCCGTGCCGACCAGGACACCCTCGAAGCGCCCGACGGCGAAGGTCCCCGCCCAGCCGAGGACCACGCCGAGCCGTCCGGCAAGCAAGGCACCGGTCAAGACGTCGGCGCCGGTGACGGTGTCGGCGGAGGCCGCCGCCGAGGCGGAGGTGCTGAAGCTGGTGAACGAGGAGCGGGCCAAGGTCGGCTGCAGCGCCCTGTCGGCGAACAGCTCGCTGACCAAGCTGGCCGAGGGCTTCAGCTCCGACATGGCCGCGCGCGGCTTCTTCGACCACACCGACCCCGACGGCGCGACCCCGTGGGACCGCGCCGCCAAGGCGGGCATAAGCGGCCTCGGCGGCGAGAACATAGCCCGGGGCCAGGCGGACGCCGCCTCCGTGATGGAGGCGTGGATGAACAGCCCGGGCCACCGGGCCAACATCCTGAACTGCGACTTCAAGACCCTGGGGGTCGGTGTGCACTACGGGTCCGGCGGTCCCTGGTGGACGCAGGACTTCGGCTACTAGGAGCACCCGAGCCACTCACCTTGAGCCACTTACCTCCGGTTAGTGCAACCTGCTGGTTAGCGCTTCCTTCGAGTACGCTTGGGGGATGACCGTCACGCACGAGAACCAGGGGAGTACGGAGGCGCAGGACCTCCCGTACAACGTGTTCGCGAAGGCCTGCCCGTCGCGGGGCACCCTGGAGCACGTCACCGGCCGCTGGGGGGCGCTCACCCTCGGCGCGCTGCACGAGGGTTCCCTGCGCTTCAACGAACTGCGCCGCCGCGTCGACGGCGTGAGCGAGAAGATGCTCTCCCAGACCCTGCAGGCGCTGGAGCGCGACGGCCTGGTGCACCGCGAGGCGCAGCCGACGAATCCGCCGCGGGTGGACTACGAGCTGACCCCGCTGGGCCGCGAGGTCGCGACCCGCCTGCTGGGCCTGATCCACTGCGTGGAGGGCCGGATGGACGAGGTGCTGGCCGCCCGCGAGCGCTACGACGCCAGGCGCGGCGCCCGCTGACACTTCGGGCAGAAGTAGCTGGAGCGGTTCATCCAGGGCCGGCGGCGCATGGGCGTACCGCAACGTCGGCAGGGCAGGCCCTCCCGGCCGTACGCGTCCAGTGAGCGGTCGAAGTATCCGGACTCGCCGTTGACGTTGACGTAGAGACTGTCGAAGCTGGTGCCGCCCACCGCGAGGGCCTCGTTCATCACGTCCCGGATGTGGCCGAGGAGTTCGGTGGTGCGGGGGCGGGTGAAGGTGCCGGTGGGACGGTCGTAGTGCAGACGGGAGCGCCACAGGGCCTCGTCCGCGTAGATGTTGCCGACGCCGCTGATCAGCGACTGGTCCAGCAGGGCCCGCTTGATGGTGGTCCGCTTGCGCCGCAGCGCGAGGTGGAAGGCCTCGTCGTCGAACAGCGGGTCGAGGGGGTCGCGGGCGATGTGCGCGATGACGTCGGGCAGGCCGTCCGGGGTGGTGTCGTGCAGCGACAGGCCGCCGAAGGTGCGCTGGTCGACGAAGCGGAGTTCGGTGCCGCCCGCGGCGGAAGCCGCTGATGTCAGCGTGTCGGCGAAGCGGATACGGATCCTGAGGTGCTTCTCGTCCGGCGCGTCGGACGGCTGCACCAGCAGCTGCCCGCTCATCCCCAGGTGGGCGAGCACCGCCTGCGGGGTGTCCTCGAGCGGCAGCCACAGGTACTTGCCCCGGCGGCTGGGCGTGCCCACGCGATGCCCCTTGAGCCGGTGCGCGAAGTCGTCCGCACCGGCCTGGTGACGGCGTACCGCACGGGGGTGCAGCACCTCGGTGTCGGCGACGGCCCGGTGGGCGACCCACCGTTCCAGGCCGCGTCGTACTACCTCGACCTCGGGCAACTCGGGCATCGGGACCCCTGGGACGAAATCCGGTGGACGATCCGAGCGCCCGCCCCTGAGCTGGGGCGGGCGCTCGGCTCTTACAGCGTGTCAGGCGGAGGTGGAGGCTTCGTCGCCGGCGCCCGCGTCGATGTCGACCGCGTCGGCCGTCGCCTTGGCGCGCTCGTCCGCCGCGGCCCGGATGGACCGCCAGGCGGACTCGGCGGCCTGCTGTTCCGCCTCCTTCTTGCTGCGGCCGGTGCCGGTGCCGTACGAGACGCCTCCGACGCGGGCGGCAGCAGTGAAGGTCTTCTCGTGGTCGGGGCCGGTCTCCGTGACCAGGTACTCGGGCACGCCGAGCCCCTCCGTCGCGGTGAGCTCCTGGAGACTGGTCTTCCAGTCCAGGCCGGCTCCGAGGTTGGAGGACTTCTCGATCAGCGGGTCGAAGAGCCGGTGCACCAGCTCGGACGCCGAGTCGAGGCCCTGGTCGAGATAGACCGCGCCGATCACCGCTTCCAGGGTGTCGGCGAGGATGGACGCCTTGTCCCGGCCGCCCGTGCCCTCTTCACCGCGGCCGAGCCGGATGAAGGAGCCCAGTTCGAGGCCGCGGCCCACCTCCGCGAGCGCACGAGAGTTCACCACGGCGGCCCGGAGCTTGGCCAGCTGGCCCTCGGGCAGATCCGGGTGGGTGCGGTACAGCGTGTCCGTGACGACGAGACCGAGCACGGAGTCCCCGAGGAACTCCAGCCGCTCGTTCGTCGGCAGACCGCCGTTCTCGTACGCGTAGGAACGGTGGGTCAGCGCACGCACCAGAAGGGCGGACTCGAGCTTGTAGCCGAGCCGCCCTTCCAGAAGCGTGTGGGACGAGGCCGTGTTGTCCGCTGAGTTCTTCTTCGGCGTGGACACAGTGCCTCTCACCAGCCGCTCAGACCTCGAGGACCTGACGCTTGTTGTAGGTGCCGCAAGACGGGCACGCGATGTGCTGCTGCTTGGGCTCGTGGCAGCGCTCGCACGCAACCAGGGTGGGGACCGCAGCCTTCCACTGCGACCGGCGGTGGCGCGTGTTGCTGCGCGACATCTTCCGCTTCGGAACAGCCACGGCTACTTCTCCTGCTTCTCGTCGACGCCCGCTTCCGCGTCAGCGCCGCTCATCTCGTCCTTCTCGCCGTCCTTCATGGTGCCGGCGAGTCCCTGCAAAGCCGCCCAACGGATGTCGACGGCGTCGTGATGGTGGTCCGGGTCGTCCGCGAGCCGCGCTCCGCACTCGGAGCACAGGCCCGGGCAGTCTTCCCGGCACACCGGCTGCATCGGCAGTGCGAGCACCACCGCATCCCGCAGCAGAGGTTCGAGGTCGAAGAGTCCGTCCTCGAGGAAGAACCTGTCCTCGTCGTCCTCGGCGTCGTCGCCCGGTTCCGCGGTCACGCGGCCCCGGTCGTCGGCGTCAGGGTACGAGAACAGTTCCTGGAAGTCCGCTTCGAGCTCCAGCTCGACCGGCTCCAGACACCTTACGCACTCCCCCTCGGCCGCCGCACGGGCGGTGCCCGTGACGAGCACCCCTTCCATGACCGACTCGAGCCGGAGATCGAGCTCCACCGGGGCGCCTTCCGGCACTCCGATGACTCCCTGGATACCGAGGTCCTTGGGAGCGTCGATCGTGCGGGTCAGGCGCTGCAGCGCACCGGGACGCCGCCCCAGCTCGTGTGTGTCGAACACAAGAGGGTTGCGGTGGTCGAGGCGCGCGTTGGAAGCCATTCCTGCTTTCGATCTTCGAGCTCAGAGGGACGCCACCCTCGGCGTACCGGGGCAGCGCTGATCGCGGACGTACACGCGACCGAAGAGCCAGGATACTGGACCTTTCGCTCACGGCCCAATCGGGGCCGTCGCCAGGGTCTGACCGGCGGATCAGGCCGCAGGAAAGAGGCGGTGCCCCATCGACGCCGACGAGCGGGGCGAATGGGGGTGCCCCCGCGCGAGCTCGGTTCGAGCGTGGGGGAGCGTCCAGCCGCAAGGCGGAGGGGGGCGCCGACGCGATGGGGGTCCCCCGCTCGAGCGCAGTCGAGAGTGGGGGAGTCGGCAACCGACGACAACGCCGGTGGGGGCACCACCCGCTCGAGCGAAGCCGAGAGTGGGGGAAGGGCGCGCCCAGCCCCGCGTCTGCGACATGATCCGCCGGACAGCCCCTAAAGGCCGCGCTCCTGTTCGTACGCCCGCAACTGCTCGGCGCTGATCATGCTGGTGTCGAAGAGACTGGTCTCGTCGAGGGCGTACCCCTGCTGGGGCTCCTGGGCCTGCTGGGCCTGGTGCTCCTGCTGGGCCTGGTGAGCCTGCTGGGCCTGCTGGGCCTGGTTCGGATCGTAGGCCGCCTGCTGGTCGTAGCCCCCCTGGAAGGGGGCACCTCCCGCCGGAGCGTAGCCGGAGGTGGGGGAATAGGGGTCGGCCTGCTGGTAGCCGTACGGGTCCTGGTGACCGTAGCCGTGCTGCTGCGGGAAGCCGCCGTAGGGGTCGGGCTGCTGGTAGCCATAGGCCGGCTGCTGGTCGTACTGCGGCTGCTGCTGGGGCTGCGCGGGCTGTTCGGGGCGGGCGTCCTGCTGGGCGAGGGCCGCGAGGTCGGCGAGGTAGTCGGCGTCGCTGGAGTGCTGCAGGGTGGTGGAGTCGTCGGCGAGGGCGCCGAGGTCGTCGGTGGCGATCCGGCCGTGCAGCTTCTGACGGCCCCGGCCGACGGCCTCCAGGGTCTTGGCGAGGACCGCCTCGAAGGCGCCGAGCTTGACGTCCACGTAGGCGTCCGCGTCGCGGCGCAGCGTCTCCGGGTCGTGGCTGCGCTCGGGGGCGTCCTCGTCCTCGTAGCCGTGCTCGTCGAGACCGGGGCCGGTGCCCAGCAGCTTCTCGCGGCCGCGGCCGACCGAGCCGAGGGTCTTGGTCAGCACGACCTCGAAGTTGGCGAGCTTGGAGTCGACGTACTCGTCGGCCTCGGCCCGGATCTCCTCGGCCTCCTTGCGGGCCTCGGCCAGGATCCGGTCGGCCTCGGCCTGGGAGCGGCGGGCCACCTCGGTGTCGGAGATCAGCGAGCCGCGCTCGGCGTGCGCGCTCTCGATGATCCGCTCGGCCTCCAGACGGGCCTGCTCGACCATCTGCTCGCGGCCCCCGATCAGCTCCTGGGCCTGCGCGAGCGAGCCGGGCAGGGCCTCGCGCACCTCTTCGAGCATCGCGAGCAGATCGGCGCGGTTGACCACGCACGAGGCCGACATCGGCATGGACCGGGCGCTGGAGACCGCGGTGACGATCTCGTCGAGCTTCTTCTGGACGTCCACCTGTGCTCGCCACTCTCTACAGCTGTGTTGGAGACGGACGGGACGACTGTACGGCCCCGGGACGGGGGTCCGACACCGGGTGACGGCCCGTCAGCCGGTCAGTCCCTCCTGAGGCGCTTGCCGAGGGCGTCGAGCACCTGCGGCGGCACCAGGTGGGAGACGTCACCGCCCCAGGTCGCGACCTCCTTGACCAGGGAGGAGGAGAGGAAGCTGTACGTGGGGTTGGTCGGCACGAAGAGCGTCTCGACGCCCGAGAGGCCGTTGTTCATCTGGGCCATCTGCAGCTCGTAGTCGAAGTCGCTGACGGCGCGCAGGCCCTTGACGATGGCGGGGATGTCCCGCTGCTTGCAGTAGTCGACGAGGAGGCCGTGGAAGGCCTCGATCCGCACGTTCTCGTACTCGGCGGTGACCTGGCGGATCAGGTCGATCCGCTCGTCGATCTCGAACAGGCCCTTCTTGGACTTGTTGATCATCACCGCGACGTAGACCTCGTCGTAGAGGCGGGAGGCGCGGGAGATGATGTCGAGGTGTCCGTTGGTGATCGGGTCGAACGACCCGGGACAGACGGCGCGGCGCACTGGTGGTCCCTCGCTCTCCGGTCCGGTCATCGTGCGTCTTCGCACGTAGAGGCGGCGCGACCGTACCAAAACGTTCCCTCGCCGTAACGACGGGCCCGGACCGCCTCGAAGCCGTCCGGCCAGTGGAATTCGCCGCCTCTGGTGCTGCGCTCCACGGTGACGAGGGCTTCCGCCGCGAGCCACCCCTGCGTGCGGAGTGTGAGCAGAATCTCGCGAAGATCGTCGTCGGAGACGGCGTACGGCGGATCCAGGAAGACGAGGTCGTACGGCTCCGCCGGCGCCGCCGACCGGATGACCTGCTCGGCCTTGCCCGCGCGGACCTCGGCACCGGGAAGGCCGAGGTTCTTCACGTTGTCCCGGACCGTGCGGGCCGCCCGCGCGTCGGACTCGACGAGGAGGGTGTGGCTCGCTCCCCGGGAGAGGGCCTCCAGGCCGACGGCGCCGGACCCGGCGTACAGGTCGAGGACACGTTCGCCGTCCAGGGGGCCGCCGAGCAGGGACTGCCAGGTGGAGAAGAGGCCCTCGCGTGCTCGGTCCGATGTGGGGCGGGTGCCGTTTCCCGGCGGGACGGCCAGGCGGCGTCCGCCGGCTGCGCCGGCGATCACGCGGGTCATCTCGGGTCCTTGTCGGTGTGCGCGAATGGTGGCCGCTCCCAGTCTGTCAGCCCTTCTCCAGGTACTGCTCCCGCTCCTCGTCCAGCAGGGCGTCCAGGGCGGTGCGCAGCTCCGGCAGCCGCTCCAGCTCCGGGTCGGCCGCGACGACCGCCGCCGCCTCCTGTCTCGCCTCCGCGATGATCTCCTCGTCGTCGATGACGGCCAGCACGCGCAGGGACGTGCGGGCGCCCGACTGGGCCTGGCCCAGGACGTCGCCCTCACGGCGCTGTTCCAGGTCGAGACGGGAGAGTTCGAAGCCGTCCAGCGTCGACGCCACCGCGCCCAGCCGCCGGCGGGCGTCGGTCGCCTCCGGCATCTCGGTGACCAGCAGGCACAGTCCGGGCGCGGAGCCACGGCCGACGCGGCCGCGCAGCTGGTGGAGCTGGGACACGCCGAACCGGTCCGCGTCCATGATCACCATGGCGGTGGCGTTCGGGACGTTGACGCCGACCTCGATGACGGTGGTGGCGACCAGCACGTCGGTCTCCCCGGCGGCGAACCGGCGCATCACCGCGTCCTTGTCGTCGGGGTGCATACGGCCGTGCAGGACCTCGACCCGCAGGCCCTGCAGAGGGCCCTTGGCCAGTTGCTCGGCCACGTCGAGGACGGCCAGCGGGGGCCGCTTCTCGGCCTCGTCCTCCGCGGACTTCTTCTTGCCGGCCTTCTTGGGATCGTCCTCCTCGTCACCGATGCGCGGGCAGACGACGTACGCCTGGTGGCCGGCCGCCACCTCCTCGCGCACCCGCTCCCAGGCCCGGGCCAGGAAGTGCGGCTTGTCGGCGGCCGGGACGACGTGGCTGGCGATCGGCGAGCGGCCGGCCGGGAGCTGGTCGAGGACGGAGGTCTCCAGGTCGCCGAAGACGGTCATGGCGACCGTCCGCGGGATCGGTGTGGCGGTCATGACCAGCAGGTGCGGGGGCTGCTTCCCCTTGCCGCGCAGCGCGTCGCGCTGTTCGACGCCGAAGCGGTGCTGTTCGTCGACCACGACCAGTCCGAGGTCGTGGAACTGCACCTTGTCCTCGATCAGCGCGTGTGTGCCGATCACGATCCCGGCCTCGCCGGTGGCGAGGTCGAGCAGTGCCTGACGGCGGGCGGCGGCGCCCATCGAGCCGGTGAGCAGCACCACCTTGGTGGCGTGCTCGGCGCCGCCCAGCATGCCCCCTTCGGCGAGCTCGCCCATCATCTCGGTGACCGAACGGTGGTGCTGCTGGGCGAGCACCTCGGTGGGCGCGAGCATGGCGGCCTGGCCGCCGGCGTCGACGACGGCGAGCATGGCGCGCAGGGCGACCATCGTGTTGTGGGTGACGGTGAAGTTGTCGGTGACGTATGCATGGCTCGGGTGAGCCACGCTGATGCACTGGACGGGCATTCGGCCCACATACTCGACGGCGCGGATCCCACGTCGAAATGTGTTGTACTTCCGGCGGGCCTGCACGCGTTGGGCCTTGCGTGTCAACCTGAACGGGGCGTACTCGTCCGGCAAGGCCAGCGAGACATTGAACGCGGTCTTCTTCGGCAGCACTCGTGCCCGGCCGCCGAGCGAGCGCACCAGCCAAGCCACGTCGTCGGCGAGCTTTCGTGAGGCTGAACAAAACGAGATGCTCATACCGTCTGCTTGGACGGTGCCGTCGGTGTCCAGCAGTCCCTGAAGCAGCGCAAGACGATTCTTGATCGCAGTGTTCTTGAAAGCATCGGGGACGAACTTCCCGTGCGACGTCACCCCCCAAAGGCCAAGATCACGCAGAGTCTGGATCACGGGATTCCGTACACCACCGACTCGATGTGCCAGCTGAATCGTGAAGTCGCATCGGGAACCCTTCTTGCGGACCAGGTGGCACTGCGGCGCCACAGCTGACGCCGCGGCATCACGGATCTCTTCGTCGATGGTCGAAAGACAGAGGGGGTGCCGGAATGAGCCGTCGCCCAGGAGGAGACCGAAGAGATAGGGATCGAGGGGAAGGCCCGAGTCGTCTCCCAGGTCGACCGGGGCAGCCGCCGGGATATACCACTTCGAACTTCCGTTCGCTTTGTGGGCATCCAGACGGATTTGCCGCGTCGTCATGACCTTGGGGGGCTGGCCACGGTGCCACCCACAACTCGTGCCGACAATCCACAGGTGCTCGTCGTCACATTCGACGGAGCTTCCGTCGGAGAGAATCAAGCGCCAGACATCACGCTCCCCCTGCGGAAAGACTCCATCGATCAGCGTGATCTCTCCCCCGGGCGTGACTACTTCATCCCCGATCCTCATGTCACCCATGCGACGGAAGCCTGTGGGAGTCAGCACAAGCGAGTCGAGCGGCTGGGCTTTGCCCGAACCCACCTCACCCTGGAGCAGCCGGTGCATCGGGTGCTCGGTGGCGAGGTCGCCGAAGATGTCCCGGGAGACCTTCTGCTGGCCCTCGGTCAGGGTGAAGGGCAGCCGGTCGTCGAAGGCCGCCAGCAGGCCGTCGGGGAGCGGCTTGCGGGCGACCGCCGGGAGCTGGGCGTCGGCGTACCGGCGGCGGGCCAGGGCGACCTGGAGGACGAAGGCCTCGTCCCACTTGAGGCGGGCCCGGGCGTCGGCGATGTCGGCCTTGGTGTGCGGGCGGTGGATCTTGAGGAGTGCCTCGGGGAGGGACACCAGGCCGCGCCCCTCGCGCAGGGAGGCCGGGAGCGGGTCCACCGCCTCCTGCGCGGTGGGGAGCACCGTCTGGACGGCCTTGCCGATCTTCCAGGACTCCAGCTTGGCCGTGGCCGGATAGAGGGGGATGAGGGCCCCGGCCCATGTCTCGACGGTCTCGTCGCTGTCGCCGCCCCTGAGCAACTCGTACGCGGGGTGTGCGAGTTGGAGCCGACGGTTGAACAGGGACACCTTGCCCGCGAAGAGTGCGCGCGTGCCCGGGAGCAGTTCCTTGTGGGGCTTGTGCACGCCGTTGCCGAAGAACACCAGTTGGAGCCGGCCGCTGCCGTCGGTGATCGTCACCTCCAGGCGCTGTCCCTTGCCGCGCGGCGCCTTGGCGGAGGCGAAGCTGTGCAGACGGGCGTCGGCGACCTGGGCGACCACGGTGACGTGCTCGTCCATGGGGAGGTCGGCGAGGTGGGTGAGCTGGCCGCGCTCCTCGTATCTGCGCGGGTAGTGGTGCAGCAGGTCGCCGACGGTGCGCAGGCCGAGGTGCTCGGCCATCACCTTCGCGGTGGCGGGGCCGAGCACTGACTTCAGCGGCTGTTTCAGTGGTTCTTCCAGTGCGGGCACGACACCCATTGCACAACACGGCACCGACAATGCCGTATACGTGTCGGGAAAGTCCTGGTCAGACGGGCTGTTCGCGCTCTAGGATGGCGCGCTCCGGCCATCCCCCGCGGCCACCTCCCCAACAAGGGGCCGCCCGACCCCGCGCTGTCGCGAAGTCCCCCCACCGGCGGCGCTGCGACGATGGACTCCCAGACCTCACAGTCATCCCAGGCATCACAGTCACCTCATACGTTCCAGGTCGACCTGCGTGGTCTGGTGGACCTGCTCTCCCATCACCTCTACTCCAGTCCCAAGGTCTACCTGCGCGAGCTGCTGCAGAACGCGGTGGACGCGATCACCGCCCGGCGTGCCGAGCAGCCGGACGCACCGGCGCGGGTGCGGCTGTACGTGGGCGCGGCGGACGCGGGAGACCCGGCAGGGACCGCCGCGCTGCGGGTGGAGGACACCGGCGTCGGGCTCACCGAGTCGGACGTGCACAGCCTGCTGGCGACCATCGGCCGCAGCTCCAAGCGCGCCGAGGGGTTGCAGGAGGTCCGCTCCGACTTCCTGGGCCAGTTCGGTATCGGCCTGCTGGCCTGTTTCGTGGTCGCCGAGCGCATCCGGGTGGTGAGCCGCAGCGCCCGTGAGCCCGCCGCTCCGCCGGTGGAGTGGACGGCGAGCGACGACGGCTCCTACACCGTGCGGACGCTGCCCGACGAGGCCCGGCCGGAACCGGGCACGACCGTGCACCTGGTGGCGCGGGCCGGCGCCGGCGAGTGGCTGACCGGGCAGCGGGTGCTCGCGCTGGCCCGGGACTTCGGCTCCCTGCTGCCCTACGACGTGCGGGTGGGCGAGGAGACGGTCACGGACCTGCCCGCGCCCTGGGACCGCCCCTACCCCTCCCCCGCGACCCGCCGCGTGGCCCTGGCCCGGCACTGCCACGAGACCTTCGGCTTCACCCCGCTGGACTCGATCGAACTGAACGTGCCGCTGGCCGGGATCCGCGGGGTGGCGTACGTCCTGCCCGCCGCGGTCAGCCCGGCCCAGCGGGCCACGCACCGCGTGCACCTGAAGGGCATGCTGCTGACCGAGCGGGCCGAACAGCTGCTGCCGGACTGGGCGTTCTTCGTGCGCTGCGTCCTGGACACCGACAGCCTGAGGCCCACGGCCTCGCGCGAGTCGCTGTACGAGGACGAGACGCTGGCCGCCGTACGGGAGGCACTCGGCGAGCGGATCCGGTCCTGGCTGACCGGCCTGGCGGCGGGTGATCCGGAGCGGCTGGCGGCCTTCCTGTCGGTGCACCACCTCGGGGTGAAGTCCCTCGCCCGGCACGACAGGGACATGCTGCGCACGATGCTGCCGTGGCTGCCGTTCGAGACGACCGACGGGCAGCTGTCCCTGGAGGAGTTCGCGCTGCGCCACCCGGTGGTGCACTTCACCCGAACGGTGGAGGAGTACCGCCAGGTCGCCCCGATCGCCTCCGCACAGGGCGTCGGGGTGGTCAACGGCGGCTACACCTACGACAGCGAGCTGGTCGAGGCGCTGCCGTCGGTGCGCCCCGGGACGGTCGTCGCCGAACTGGACGCGGACACCGTGACCGCCCACCTGGACGCGGTCGACGCGGCGGAGGAACTGGCCCTGGCCGGTTTCCTGGCGGCGGCGCGGGCGAAGCTCGACCCGCTGGGCTGTGACGTGGTCCTGCGCGCCTTCCACCCCCTCTCGGTGCCCGCGCTGCACCTGGACGACCGGGCGGCCCGGCACGAGCAGGCCCGCGCGGAGGCCGAGGCACAGGCGGACGACCTGTGGGCGGGCATCCTCGGTTCGCTGCGCGGCAGCACGCCACGCGCGCGTCTGGTGCTCAACCACCTCAACCCGCTGATCCGCCGGATCGCTGCCCTGCGGGATCCCGAGCTGATCGGCACCGCGACCGAGTCGCTCTACGGACAGGCGCTGCTGATGGCGCAGCGCCCGCTCAGGCCCGCGGACTCCGCGCTGCTCAACCGCTCGTTCATCGGCCTGCTGGAATGGGCCACGCACGGGGGGTCCGGGCACGGTGGCTCCGCGAACGGTGGCTCCGCGAACGGGGAATCGAACGGGGAGGACGGACACCGATGACCGGGATCACGGACTTCGACGCGCTGCGCCGGGCGATGGCGGAGAACTCCGAGCAGCCGGAGGGCCCGGCCCGCAACGCGCGCGCGGAGCAGCTGCTCGCCGAGGCGGAGAGGCTGGACATCCCGCTCGCGGTGATCGAGGCGCTCGGACACCAGCTGAAGGTCTACAACTACAGCTCCGAGAAGGACAAGATGTTCGTCCCGTTCGCGCGGCTGCTGCGCATGTGGGACGAACGCCCGGGGGACTTCGACGAGTACGAGACGCATTCCCTGCACTGGGTCTTCAAGTGGGTGTCGGCCGGCATGCTGGACCAGCCGCACGTGCCGCTGGCCTCCATCGAGAAGTGGCTCGCCGAGATGGAGCACCGCTACCGGCTGGCCGGACACTCCGAACGGGCCGTGCGCAGCGCCGAGTACAGCGTGGCCGCGCACACCGGCGACCTGGACCGCGCCGAGCGGGCGTACACGGCCTGGCTGGCCGCCGACCGGGACCGGATGGCGGACTGCCACGCCTGCGAGCTGCACGGCCAGGGCACGTGGCACGTCAAGCGCGGCCGGGACGCGGAGGCCCTCGAGCTGTGGCGGCCGGTCCTGGAGGGCGAGTACAGCTGCGCCCACGAGCCGCACAGCGTCCTCGCCTCCTCCCTGGCGCCGCTGCTCAGGCTGGGCCGCGTGGAGGAGGCCCGCGCCCACCATCTGCGCGGCTTCCGGCTGGTGCGGCCGATGGAGAGCATGCGCGGCGCGTACGCGGACCATGTGGAGTTCTGCGCGCTCACCGGTAACGAGGCGCGCGGCCTGGAGCTGCTCGCCGAACGGCCGGCCTACTTCACGGACACCGGGCATCCGCGCAGCCGCCTGGACTTCATGGCCGTGGTGGCGCTGCTCATGGACCGCCTGACCGGCCTCGGGCTGGGCGAGCAGCGGGTGCCGGGGCCGGCGGGGCAGGCGTGGACCGCGCGGGAACTCGCGGCCCACGCGCGCGCCGAGGCCCTCGAGCTGGCCGGGCGGTTCGACCGGCGCAACGGCACCTCGTACATAGGCGACGGGGCACGCGCGCGTATGGCGCAGCGCCCGCTGGTGGAGCGGTTGCCGCTCGGGGTGCGCACGGCGGCCGGGCCAGCCGCCACCGCCCGTCCGGCGGCTCCGGTTCCGCCCCTCGCGCCCGCGGGCCCGGACACGGACACGGGCCCGGACGAGCCGGATCTGCCGGTGCTGCTGGCCGAGGCCCGGCGGCTGTCGGACGGCCTCCGGCCGCACGCCCTCGAGGCGTGGGCGGCGGTCGCCCGGGCCGCGGACGGCGTCGAGCTGGACGCGCGGGACCGCGCGGAGATCGTCGAGCACCAGGCGATGGGCCGGGGCCCGGAGGGGGCCGAACTGTTCGAGCGGGCCGCCGAGCTGTACGCGGAAGCGGGCGATCCCGGGGAGTCGTTGGCGGCACGCGCGCGTGCGGCTTACGTACGGGCCCTGTCGGGCCGGGTCGACGAGGCGCTCGTGGCGGTCGCCGGGCCCTACGACGGGATCCTCGCCCTCTACGCCGAGGAGGCCACCGGAGTGCGGCAGGCGGCCTCCGTGCTGATGAGCCGGGCGCGGATCCTGATGCGCCGTGTGCACGAGGGGACGCAGGGCGCCCTGCCCGACGCCGAGCAGGCGATCCGGGAACTGCTGGCGCTCGTCGACGGGCACGTCGGGGACGACCTACGGCTGGTGTCCCGGACCGCCGAGGCGCGGGCGATGCTCGCCGAGGCCGCGGAGCACTCCGGGGACGCCGGGAAGGCGGCGGAGCTGTTCGGGCGGGCCGCCGCGGAGTTCGTCGCGGCGGGGCTGCCGTGGTTCGCGGTGGAGTACGAGGTCCGGGTCGCCGCCCTCGCCCACGAGCGGGGCGACATGGCCGAGGCCGAGCGGGCACTGCGGGCGGCCCTGGACCACGGCGGGCCGTACGTGGAGGCGGTCGGACGGGCCCAGCTGCACCTCCAGCTCGCGGAGGTGGTCGGCGGCCGGGGTGACACGCGAGACGCCGCGGAACACGCCCTGCAGGCCGCGCACTGGGCCGACGAGGCGGGCGAGGCCGCCACCCTCGGCGCCTGGGCACGCCACCAGCTGGGCGGCTTGCTGCTGCGGCAGGGCCGGTACGCGGAGGCCGCCGAGGTGCTGGAGTCGGCGCTGCCCGACCTGACCGCCGACACGCACGGCGACGGAGCGATCGTGCAGACGCGGTGGTGGCTCGGGGACTGCCTCGGCGAGCTCGGCGAGCACCGGACGGCGGCCGAGCACCGGCTGCAGGCCGCCGAGATCGCCCGGCAATGGCCCGAGCAGCAGGACCACGCCACGCTCGCCCACCTGGCCGGCGAGTCCCTCGGGCAGGCCGGACTGCCCGCCGACGCGGACCGGGCCTACGCGCGCGCGGGCGACCTGTGGCGCTCCCTGGGCAACGTCCACGGTCTGGTGCGCAGTCTGCGTGCCCGCGCCTGGCTGGCGCTGCGCACGGAGGCGGGCCTCGAAGCGGCGCGGGAGCTGATGGCGGAGGCGGTCCGGGAGTGCGCTGCGGCACTCGAGGGGTCGGACGACCCGGAGGAGCGGGAACGGCTCGCCGCCGAACTCGGTCACACCCACCGGCAGTACGGCGACCTGCTGGCCCGCTCGGTGTCCGAGGACGCCGAGGACACCGCGATCCGGGCCGCGTTCGAGGACGCGCTGACCCAGATGACGCGGGCCGTCGCGGCGTTCGCCTCGATCGGCGCGGGCGCCCTGCACAGCCGTACCGCCGCCGAGCTGGCCGCGGGCTGGCTGGAGGCCGACCTGAGCCGCCCCGCCGAGGCGGCCGCACGCGCGCGTGCGGTGCTGGCGGCCTACGACGGGACGGGCGGCGCGGACGACACCGCCCAGGCCCGGCGGGCCGAGGCGGAGCAGCTGCTGGGCACCCTCCCGGCGGATCCCCGGCCGCACGGCGAGGGGCCGCTCACTCCACCCCGATGAGCAGCAGCGCTCCCTGGTGACCGCCCCGGTACACCACCGTGTCGACGGCGAGGTAGGACTCGCGTACGCGTGCCTCCAGGTGCCCGGCGACGGACTCGGGTGCCTCGTCGCCGAGGACGAGGGTGACCAGTTCGCCGCCGGCCTGGAGCATGCGGTCCAGGACCGTCTCGGCGGTGGCGGTGACGTCCGAACCGATCACCGCCACATCGCCGTCGACGAGCCCCAGCACGTCTCCGGCCTGGCAGATGCCGGCCATCGTCCACGACTCGTGCTCGGCGACGACGACCTCGGCGTACCGGGTGGCGCCCGCCGCCGAGGTCATCTGGACCACGTCCTCGTCGAACCGGCGGTCCGGCGCGTGCACGGCCAGCGCGGCGATCCCCTGGACCGCCGAGCGGGTCGGGATGAGGGCGACGCGGACCCCCTCCGTGCGGACCTGCTCGGCCGCCGCGGCCGCCGTGTCCCGCAGCTCCGCGTCGTTGGGCAGCAGCACGACCTCGCGCGCGTGGGCGCGGCGCACCGCCTGGACGATCTCCCCGCTGGCGGGCGGCTCCCCGGGGCGGGCGAGCACGGTGGTCGCGCCGGCCTCGGCGTACAGCCCGGCCAGGCCCTCGCCGGGCACGACGGCCACCACCGCACGCTGGGCCCGTTCCCTGGGCGGCGGCTCGGCCCCGGTGTGCACGTCCCCCAGTCCGAAGTGGGTGATCCGGATGCGGTGCGGCCGCCCGGCCTCGACGCCGGCCTCCACGGCGGCGCCCGCGTCGTCGACGTGCACGTGCACGTTCCACAGCCCGTCGCCGCCGACGACGACGAGGGAGTCCCCGAGCCGGTCGAGCCGCTCGCGCAGCCGCGCCACGGCGTCGTCCGCGGCCTCCAGCAGGTAGATCACCTCGAAGGCGGGTCCGCCCGCCGCGGCGCACTCCTCCGTCCCCACCAGCTCGACGTGCCCGTGCTCCACGGGCACGTGCGGCTCGTACGCCGCCACCGCCGCGGGGGTCTCCCCCGTGAACGTCTCCACCAGCGTTCCGAGCACCGCCACCAGCCCCCGCCCGCCGGCGTCGACCACTCCGGCCCGCCGCAGCACTCCGAGCTGTCCGCGCGTCGCCGCCAGGGCCGCGCAGGCCCCCTTGTAGGCCGCCTGTGCCACGCTCGCGCAGTCGCCGCCGGCCCCGTCGGCCGCGTCGGCGGCGGCCGTGGCGACCGTGAGGACCGTGCCCTCCACGGGGTGGGCGACGGCCTGGCGGGCGGAGTCGGCCGCGCGCCGCAGGGCCAGCCGCAGCGCACGTCCGTCGGCGTGAGACTCCTCACCCTCGGCGGCGAGCACCTGCGCCATACCGCGCAGCAGCTGCGCGAGGATCGTCCCGGAGTTGCCCCGCGCCCCGATGAGCGCCCCGTGCGCCATGGCGTGCATGGCGTCGGCCGTGGACGGACCGGAACCGTCCGCACCGCCCCCCGGGGGGCGTCCCGGCCCCGCCGCGTGCCCGGCGAAGACGGCCTCCACCGCCGCCACCGCCGACTCCAGGGTCAGGTACAGGTTCGTACCGGTGTCCCCGTCCGCCACCGGGTACACGTTGATCGCGTCGATCTCCTCACGCGAGCGCCCCAGCGCCCGGAGCGCGAGAGAGCACCAGGTGCGCACCGCGAGAGCATCGAAGAATGTCTGCGGCACCTGCGCCACCTGCGCCTCCCTCGGCTCGGCCTGGGACGCAGCGTAGACCCCGGACCGGTGCCCACCGGAAGAGGCCGGTGGGCGGGCCGGGGAGGGCCGCCGAGCCGCCATGGTAGTTTCGTTCTACGGGCGCAGTCGTTGTATGCTGCTCCGGTTGCCCGATCCTGGTCGGGCCATTCCCCTGGCAACGCCACTCAAGATCTCAGGTCCTAGGATCTCGATCCCGGCATGCCGGGACTCAACCGTAAGTGCATCTGAAGTCTTTGGAGTGACCGGTGGCTGCCAACTGCGACGTCTGCGGCAAGGGGCCGGGCTTCGGCAACAACATCTCGCACTCGCACCGCCGTACGCCCCGTCGCTGGAACCCGAACATCCAGCGCGTGCGTACCGTGGTCGGCGGGACGCCGAAGCGCGTGAACGCTTGCACCTCGTGCATCAAGGCCGGCAAGGTCTCGCGCTGACGCACAGCTAAGCGCGCGGCCACTGCTGGTTCGCTGTAGAAAGCCGGTCCACCTCGGTGGGCCGGCTTTTTGCCGTGCCCGAGTCAGTCCCTGAACCTCCACCCGTGATCCACCGGTCCGATCCCCGCGCCCAGTGCGAACCCGGCGGCGATCGCCCCGGTGACGTACCTCTTCGCCGCCGCGACCGCCTCCGGCACGGCCAGCCCCTTCGCCAGTTCCGCCGCGACCGCCGCGGCCAGTGTGCAGCCCGTCCCGTGCGTGTGCCGGTTGTCGTGCCGGGGCGCCCGCAGCCAGTGCTCCTCGGAACCGTCCGTGAGCAGGTCGACGGCGTCCCCGGACAGGTGCCCGCCCTTGATCAGCGCCCAGCGCGGCCCGTACGCCAGCACGGCCGCCGCGGCCCGTCGCAGGTCGCCCTCCGACTCCACCCGTACCCCGGTGAGTTGCGCCACCTCGTCCAGGTTCGGGGTCGCCACCGTCGCCACCGGCAGCAGCCTGGTGCGTACGGAGTCCAGCGCGGAGGCCGCCAGCAGCGGGTCCCCGTGCTTGGAGACGCCCACCGGGTCCACCACCGCGGGCGCGTCCGTCCCGTCGATCAACTCGGCGACCGCCTCGACCACTTCGGCCGAGGCCAGCATCCCGGTCTTCACGGCCTGTACGCCGATGTCGTCGACGACGCTGCGGTACTGGGCCCGCACGGCCGCCGCCGGCAGCTCCCAGGCCCCCTGCACGCCGAGCGAGTTCTGCGCGGTGACCGCGGTGATCACGCTCATGCCGTGCACACCCAGCGCCAGCATCGTCTTCAGGTCCGCCTGGATGCCCGCGCCCCCGCCGGAGTCGGAGCCCGCGACCGTCAGAACCCGGGGGATCACGACTCGATGTCCCCGAAGTGGTCCCAGCCGCCCTTCCTGGTCCACGGCGCCCCGTCGACCGTGACCTGGGGCAGCGCCGAGGGGTTCAGCACCTCACCGATCACCTTCCAGCGGGCCGGCAGCTTCACGTCCGGAGGGAACGTCGCCACGATCGCGTGGTCCTCTCCCCCGGTCAGCACCCACTGCAACGGGTCGACGCCGACGGCCTGCCCGATGTCGTTCATCTGGGTGGGGATGTCGATGGCGCCGGAGCGGATGTCGATACGGACCTTGCTGGCCTCCGCGATGTGCCCGAGGTCGGCGATCAGACCGTCGCTCACGTCGCACATGGCGGTGGCGCCCAGCCCCGCGGCGGCCGGACCGGCGTGGTACGGCGGCTCCGGACGCCGGTGCGCCTCCACGAAGGCCCGTGGCGAGCGCAAGCCGCGGGAGAGCACCGCGTACCCGGCCGCGGACCAGCCCAGCCAGCCGGTCACCGCGACGAGGTCGCCGGGCTGGGCGCCGGCCCGGGTCACCGGCTCCTGGTTGCGCATGTCGCCGAGCGCCGTGATCGAGACCATGATGGTGTCGCCGCGCACCACGTCACCGCCGACCACACACGCGCCCGCGACCTGGCACTCGTCGCGCAGCCCGTCCATCAGCTCGCTCGGCCAGGTGACCGGGAGTTCCGCGGGGACGACCAGGCCGAGGAGCAGCGCGGTCGGAACGGCGCCCATGGCGGCGATGTCCGCGAGGTTCTGCGCGGCCGCCTTGCGCCCCACGTCGTACGCCGTGGACCAGTCTCGGCGGAAGTGCCGCCCCTCCAGCAGGATGTCGGTGCTCGCCACCACCCTGCGGTCGGGCGCGGCGACCACGGCGGCGTCGTCACCGGGGCCGACCCGGACCGCCGGGGTCGTGGTGAGACGGGAGGTGAGCTCCCGGATGAGCCCGAACTCACCCAGCTCACCCACAGTGCCCTTCATTGCCCTTCAGCCCTTTCTGTGCCTGTGCCTCTGCCTACCCGCTCACACTTCATCCTGGCCCCCGTCACGGCCGAGGTGCCCCCCGGCTCCCGGCGTGCCCGTACCCCGGCGCGCGGGAGGCTCGGCTGCGCGGGTCTCCCCGCGACGACCGACTACGCGATACCGTGGCGTTCCTTTTCCCCACATGATCCTCGTGGCCGCCCTGGAGGTTCCGTGGTACAGGCGTACATCCTGATCCAGACGGAGGTCGGCAAGGCGTCGACCGTCGCCGAGACGATCAGCAAGATCCCCGGAGTCATCCAGGCCGAGGACGTGACGGGACCGTACGACGTCATCGTGCGCGCCCAGGCGGACACCGTGGACGACCTCGGCCGCATGGTGGTGGCGAAGGTCCAGCAAGTGGACGGCATCACCCGCACCCTGACCTGCCCGGTCGTGCATCTCTAGTCCCCGTCTACCCTTGGCCGGTGAACATCTTCCGTCACCGGCTCGTCGGCCTGCCCGCACTCGCCCTGCTGATCGCCGTCGCGGGCTGTTCCCCAAGCGACGGCAGTGCCACGGTGGCGGTTCCCAGCCCCGACGCGAAGACGGCCGAGCTGTGCCGGAGCCTGCACCGGGTACTGCCGAAGAAGCTGGACGGACGGAGCCGCAACGACCCCGAGCCCCGGTCCGCCTACACGGCGGGCTGGGGAAGCCCGGCGATCATACTGCGCTGCGGTGTCACACGGCCGCCCAAGATGACCGACCCCGATGTGGCGAAGGGCGACGACCCGCACGCGTTGACCGGCGGGGTGAACGGGGTCGACTGGCTCATGGAGATCGAGGGCGACGGCACCTACCGGCTCACCACGGCCAACCGCGAGGCCTACGTCGAGCTGGTCCTGCCGAAGAAGTCGGCGGGGCAGGACCAGAGCGCGGCGGTCCTCACCGGTATCGCGGCGGCCGTGAAGAAGGCGATCCCCGAGGGGATCGCCTCCATGACGTGACGGCCGCGGCGGGGAACTCCCGGCGCGGGCGTCGCTAGCGCAGCCCGGTCGGCCTGCGCAGTGCCGCCTGGATCAGGCGGTCCACCAGTTCGGGGTAGCCGATGCCGGTCGCCTGCCACATCTGCGGGTACATCGAGATGGGCGTGAAGCCGGGCATCGTGTTGATCTCGTTGATCACGAACTCGCCGTCCTCGGTGAGGAAGAAGTCCGCGCGGACCAGGCCTTCGCAGGAGGCCGCCTCGAAGGCCTCCACCGCGAGGCGGCGCACCTCGGCGGTCTCCTCCTCGGTGAGCGGGGCGGGTACGAGGCCGGGTGTGGAGTCGATGTACTTCGCCTCGAAGTCGTAGTACGCGTGCGCGTCCGGCGGCGGGATCTCGGCGGGCACGGAGGCACGCGGCCCGTCCTCGAACTCCAGCACCCCGCACTCGATCTCGCGGCCCCGCAGGGCCGCCTCCACCAGGATCTTCGGGTCGTGCCGCTGGGCCTCGGCGATGGCCTCGTCCAGCTCGGAGAGGTCGTCGACCTTGGTGATGCCGATGGACGAACCCGCGCGCGCGGGCTTCACGAACAGCGGCCAGCCGTGCTCCCCCGCGAAGTCGACGATCTTCCTGCGGGCGGCCGGCTCGTCCTGCTGCCACTCACGGGGCCGGATCACCACGTACGGGCCGACCTTGAGCCCGAAGGAGGTGAACACCCGCTTCATGTACTCCTTGTCCTGGCCGACCGCCGAGGCGAGCACGCCCGCACCCACGTACGGGACGCCGGAGAGCTCCAGGAGGCCCTGGAGGGTGCCGTCCTCGCCGTACGGGCCGTGCAGCACCGGGAAGACCACGTCGACCTCGCCGAGCGCCTTGGGCACCGAGCCCGGCTCGCTGTACACGACCTCCCGGCTGGCGGGGTCGACGGGGAGTACCACGCCGCCCTCGCCGGACTCCGCGAGCTCCTCGACGCTGGGCGTGCGCCGCTCGGAGATGGCCATGCGCTCGGGCTCGTCCGCGGTGAGCGCCCAACGGCCGTCCCGGGTGATACCGATCGGCAGGACGTCGTACTTCGTCCGGTCGATGGCCTTGAGGACGGCGCCGGCGGTGACCACGGAGATCCCGTGTTCGGAGCTGCGGCCGCCGAACACGACGGCCACACGGGGCTTGCGGGACGGCTGCTCAGCGCTCTGGGGGAGGTTCTCGGTGCTCATATCGCGTTGAGAGTACCCGGTGGTAGGGCCCGGAGACAGCGTCGGCGGGCCGTGAGGACGCGGGTGGCCCGGCGGCGCGGCCCGCGGGGTGGCTCAGCGTCGTTCGGGCTTCGCGCTGCGCGACATCAGCTCCTTCAGGGCGACCACCGGCGGCTTGCCCTCGTGCACGATGCCGACGACCGTCTCCGTGAGGGGCATGTCGACGCCGTGCCGGCGGGCCAGATCCAGCACGGACTCGCAGGACTTGACGCCCTCCGCGGTCTGCTTGGTCACCGCGATGGTCTCCTGCAGGGTCATGCCCTTGCCGAGGTTGGTGCCGAAGGTGTGGTTGCGGGACAGCGGCGAGGAGCAGGTGGCCACCAGGTCGCCCAGGCCGGCGAGACCGGAGAAGGTCAGCGGGTCGGCTCCCAGGGCCATGCCGAGCCGGGTGGTCTCGGCGAGCCCGCGCGTGATGAGCGAGCCCTTCGCGTTGTCCCCCAGCCCCATCCCGTCGGCGATGCCCACCGCCAGACCGATGACGTTCTTGACCGCGCCGCCGAGTTCACAGCCCACCACGTCGGTGTTGGTGTACGGACGGAAGTACGGCGTGTGGCAGGCGGTCTGGAGCCGCTGGGCGACGGCCTCGTCGGTGCAGGCGACGACGGCCGCGGCGGGCATGCGGGCGGCGATCTCACGGGCCAGGTTCGGCCCGGTGACCACGGCGATCCGTTCCCGGTCCACCTTGGCGACGTCCTCGATGACCTCGCTCATCCGCATCGCAGAGCCGAGTTCGACGCCCTTCATCAGGGAGACGAGGACGGTGCCGGGGGCGAGCAGCGGGGTCCACTCGGCGAGGTTCTCGCGCAGGGTCTGGGAGGGCACCGACAGCACCGTGAAGTCCGCGCCGGCCAGGGCCTCGGCCGCGTCGGTGGTGGCCCGCAGGTTCTCCGGAAGCTCCACGCCGGCCAGGTAGTCGGGGTTGGTCCGGGTGTGGTTGATCGCGTCCGCGACCTCGGGCCGACGGGCCCAGATGGTGACTTCGCAGCCGGCGTCGGCGAGCACCATCCCGAAGGCGGTGCCCCACGAACCGGCACTGAAGACCGCCGCCTTGACCGACTCGCTCACTTGGCGCTCTCCTCTTCGTGGCCGCTCTGCGCCCGGGTCCTGCGCCGCTGCTCGATCCGCTCCCGGCGCGGGTCGTAGCGGGTCTCGGGGGCCTTCTCGCCGCGGATCTCCTCCAGCTGGCGGGTGATGGCCGCCATGATGACGTCGGTGGCCTCCTTCAGGAGTTCCGCGGTCATCTCCCGGCCGTAGAAGCGGGAGAGGTCCACCGGCGGACCGGCCAGCACGTGGTGGGTCTTGCGCGGGAGGAGGTGGGGTTTCTTGGCGTACGGCGGCAGCAGTTCGTTGCATCCCCACTGGGCGACCGGGATGACCGGGCACTTGGTCTGCAGCGCCACGCGTGCGGCGCCGGTCTTGCCGGTCATGGGCCAGCCGTCCGGATCGCGGGTCAGGGTGCCCTCGGGGTAGAAGGCGACGCACTCGCCGCGTTCCACCGCGTCGATCGCCGCCCGGAAGGCGCTCAGCGCGTCGGTGGACTCGCGGTAGACGGGGATCTGCCCGGTGCCGCGCATCGCGGCACCGACGAATCCCTTCTTGAAAAGGCCGCTCTTGGCCAGGAATCGCGGAACCCGTCCGGTGTTGTACTGATAGTGCGCGTAGGCGAAGGGGTCCACATGGGAATTGTGGTTCACCGCGGTGATAAATCCGCCCTCGGCCGGAATGTGCTCCATTCCACGCCAGTCCCGCTTGATCAGCACCACCAGGGGCGGTTTGCAGATCACCGCGGCGAAGCGGTACCAGAAGCCGATTCTGCGGCGGGGCACGCGGACACCTTCCTCTAGGGCCTCGGGGGCTGCCATCAGCGCCGGGGAGCCGCACAAGTGTCGCCCCAGGCCGCCGGTCTGTCGAGAACACCGTACGCCCCGTTTCCCCTGCTGCCGTCAAGCCCCGGGTGACAATGAGGGCAACGAGTAAGGGACGGTACGTCGGTGCAGTGGACCTTGGTCATACCCCTCAAGCCCCTGGAGCGGGCCAAGAGCAGGCTGGCGGACACCGCCGCCGACGGGCTGCGCCCGGGACTGGCCCTGGCGTTCGCCCAGGACACGGTGGCGGCCGCCCTGGCCTGCCCGGCGGTGGCGGATGTGGCGGTCGTCACCAATGACGCCCTGGCCGGCCGTGAGCTGGCGGCGCTGGGCGCCCGGATCGTCCCGGACGAACCGGAAAGCGGACTGAACGCCGCCCTGGCCCATGGCGCCGGAGCCGTACGGGCGTCGCGTCCGGAAACCCCGCTGGCCGCCCTGAACGCCGATCTGCCGGCCCTGCGTCCGCATGAATTGTCCCGGGTCCTGTCGGCCGCCGCGGAATTCCCCCGGGCTTTTCTCCCCGATGCGGCCGAGGCCGGCACCACCCTGCTGGCCGCGGCCACCGGCCAGGAATTGCATCCGGCTTTCGGCCTCGATTCCCGGGCCCGGCACCGCGCGTCCGGCGCCGCGGAACTCCTGCTCGACGCGGTGGAATCGGTCCGCCAGGACGTGGACACCGGCGAGGACCTGCGGGCGGCCCTGGCCCTCGGGGTGGGGCCGCGCACGGCGACGGCGGCCGCGCGGCTGCTGATTCCGGGGCAGTAGGCTGCCTCTATGCAGGCGACCGCGTACACGTACGACCCCGATACCCGAAGCGGGCAGGTGCTGCTCGACGACGGCACCCCGGTGGCCTTCGACGCGCCGGCGTTCGACGCGGGCGGGCTGCGGCTGCTGCGGCCGGGACAGCGGGTGCGGATCGAGACGGAACCGGTGGCGAAGTCACCGGAGGGCGCCGGAGCGGGTCTGCGGATCACACTCGTGACGCTGCAGACGTTCTGAGCGCCCGGTGAAGGCGCCTCGGCGCCGGGGAAACACGCCGCGGGCCGGGCTCCCCAGGGGAGTCCGGCCCGGCATGTGAGTGCCCTGTGCCCTTGCGCCTCAGCGGGCGGTGGCCTTCTTGGCGGGGGTGGTCTTGCGCGCGGACGACTTCTTGGCCGGGGCCTTCTTGGCCGTGACCTTCTTCGCCGGAGCGCTCTTGGCCGTGGTCTTCTTGGCGGCGGCCTTCGTGCCCGTCGTCTTCTTGGCGGCCGCCGTGGTCTTGGCGGTCGTCTTCTTCGCCGTGGTCTTCTTGGCGCCGGCCGTGGTCTTCTTCGCGGCCGCCGTCGTCTTCCGCGCCGTGGTCTTCTTCGCCGTCGGCGCGGCCTTCTTGGCGGTGGTCTTCTTCGCGGCGGCCTTCTTGACCGTCGCCGCGGCGCCGCCGGTCAGGCTGCCCTTCGGCGCCTTCTTGACGGCCACCTCACCGCCGCGCGGGAGCTTCTTCGAGCCGCTCACCAGGTCCTTGAAGCCCTGACCGGCACGGAAGCGCGGCACAGAGGTCTTCTTGACCCGAACCCGCTCGCCCGTCTGGGGGTTGCGGGCGTAGCGGGCGGGGCGGTCCACCTTCTCGAAGGACCCGAAGCCGGTGACCGAGACCCGGTCTCCGCCGACAACCGCGCGGACGATGGCGTCCAGGACCGCGTCGACAGCATCGGCGGCCTGCTGGCGGCCACCCATCTTGTCGGCAATCGCTTCTACGAGCTGCGCCTTGTTCACGTCTTCCCCTTCGGAGACATCGCCAGAACGAAAGTGTTCAAGCTTTTTCGCACGTTAGGCAGATATATACCGCAAATCAAACACGAAACGGGCTAATCACCCTTGTGCCGCAACGGACTCGGCGGGCTCGGATCTTGTTCAGCGGTCCTCTTCCGGGATGCGTCCCGCGTCGAGGTCCGCGGTGAACCGATCGAGCCGTCTTGCCGCGTCGGCGAGATCGTGCTTGGCCGCGGCCGTAATGACCAGCAGCTTCCGGGTCAGCGCCATCCGTACGCCCTCCGGGACTTGCAGTGCGCGCACCCTCGAGTGCGCTTCCTTCAGTTGGTTCGCGACCGCCGTATAGAGCTGGAGTTGGCCGTCGTGTTCCATGCACAGATTGTGCCATCTGGGGCGAGTTGTCGCCCGCCCAGGGTGCAACTACCGCCCCTGACAGCCTTCCTGGGCCACCCGCACGCTGTGGTCCCACAACACGCTTACCCCGGCAATCACCCTCTTAACGTGGGGTGTTGAGTCCGGGGTACGGACGGCACAGGGCCGTTCGGGTGCAGAAAAGGCCGTACCCCCGATCGTGGCGATCGGGGGTACGGCCGGGGTGTTGCGGTGGCTGAAACTCGACCCTTGCGGCTGTGGATCAGACCCGTTGGATCAGACCAACCGGCCGGCTCAGACCTGCAGCGTCCGCGGCTTGTACGACGGGCGCTCGGCCTCGTACGCCGCGATGTCGGCCTCGTTCCGCAGCGTGATGGAGATGTCGTCCAGCCCGTTCAGCAGTCGCCAGCGGGAGTTCTCGTCCAGCTCGAAGGAGGCGGTGACGTCCGCCGCGCGGACCTCACGCGCCTCAAGGTCCACAGTGACCTCAAGCGTGGGGTCCTGCTCGGTCAGCTCCCACAGCGCGTCCACGGTCTTCTGGTCCAGGACGACCGTGAGCAGCCCGTTCTTCAGCGAGTTGCCCCGGAAGATGTCGGCGAAGCGGGAGGAGATCACCGCCTTGAAGCCGTAGTTCTGCAGCGCCCAGACGGCGTGCTCACGGGAGGAGCCGGTGCCGAAGTCGGGGCCGGCCACCAGGACGGTCGCACCCTGCCGCTCGGGACGGTTCAGCACGAACTCGGGATCCTTGCGCCAGGCCTCGAACAGCCCGTCCTCGAAACCGTCCCGGGTCACCTTCTTGAGCCAGTGAGCAGGGATGATCTGGTCGGTGTCGACGTTGCTGCGGCGCAGCGGGACGGCCCGGCCGGTGTGCGTGGTGAATGCTTCCATGACTGATCAGACTCCAGCGGGCGCGGGGGTTGCGGCGTCGGACAGGTCGGCCGGGGAGGCCAGGTGGCCCACGACCGCGGTGGCGGCGGCGACCTGCGGCGACACCAGGTGCGTACGGCCGCCCTTGCCCTGCCTGCCCTCGAAGTTGCGGTTGGAGGTGGACGCGGAGCGCTCGCCCGGGGCCAGCTGGTCGGGGTTCATGCCCAGGCACATCGAGCAGCCCGCGTGCCGCCACTCGGCGCCGGCCTCCTTGAAGACCACGTCCAGACCCTCGGAGACGGCCTGCAGGCCCACGCGCGCGGAACCGGGGACGACCAGCATCCGTACGCCGTCGGCGACTTTGCGGCCCTTGAGCAGCTCGGCGGCGGCCCGCAGGTCCTCGATGCGGCCGTTGGTGCAGGAGCCTACGAAGACGGTGTCCACCTTGATGGAGCGCAGCGGCTGCCCGGCCTCCAACCCCATGTATTCCAGGGCCTTTTCGGCGGCGAAGCGCTCCGAAGCGTCTTCGTACGAAGCCGGGTCGGGGACGGACGCCGAAAGCGGCGCGCCCTGGCCGGGGTTGGTGCCCCAGGTGACGAACGGCGACAGTTCGCCGGCGTCGATGACCACCTCGGCGTCGAAGACCGCGTCGTCGTCGGTGCGCAGGGTCTTCCAGTACTCCACCGCGGCGTCCCAGTCGGCACCCTCGGGCGCGTGCGGGCGGCCCTTGAGGTACTCGAACGTGGTCTCGTCCGGGGCGATCATGCCCGCGCGCGCGCCGGCCTCGATCGACATGTTGCAGATGGTCATCCGGGCCTCCATCGAGAGCTTCTCGATGGCGGGGCCGCGGTACTCCAGGACGTAGCCCTGGCCGCCTCCGGTGCCGATCTTCGCGATGATCGCCAGGATCAGGTCCTTGGCGGTGACACCCTCGGGCAGCTCGCCCTCGACGGTGATCGCCATGGTCTTCGGGCGGGCCATCGGCAGTGTCTGCGTGGCCAGCACGTGCTCCACCTGGGAGGTGCCGATACCGAACGCCAGCGCGCCGAAGGCGCCGTGCGTGGAGGTGTGGGAGTCGCCGCAGACCACCGTCGTGCCGGGCTGGGTCAGGCCCAGCTGCGGGCCGACGACGTGCACGACGCCCTGCTCGACGTCGCCCAGCGGGTGCAGCCGGACGCCGAACTCGGCGCAGTTCTTGCGCAGCGTCTCCAGCTGGGTCCGGGAGACCGGGTCCGCGATGGGCTTGTCGATGTCGAGGGTCGGGGTGTTGTGGTCCTCGGTGGCGATGGTGAGGTCGAGGCGGCGCACCGTGCGACCGTTCTGCCGGAGGCCGTCGAAGGCCTGCGGGCTGGTCACCTCGTGCAGCAGGTGCAGATCGATGAAGAGGAGGTCGGGCTCGCCCTCGGCGCGCCGGACGACGTGGTCGTCCCAGACCTTCTCCGCGAGTGTCCTACCCATCGCATTCCCTCCGGCCGGCAAAGGTGCGCCGGCCCAACTAGAGATCTTGAGGAGGCAGCTGCCCGCGCCCCTGATATTGGGCGTCCGCCACCGGGCCCGTTGGTCCGCGGGCCGTTGTGTCTTCAAGGGTGGCGCAGTCCACGGAAAATTGAACTTGCGTTTCACAGAGTGAGACGCGAGTATCGTTTCATGGACAACAGTAGCGGCGTCGGCGTTCTGGACAAGGCAGCCCTTGTCCTGAGCGCCCTGGAGTCCGGTCCGGCCACCCTCGCGGGTCTGGTCGGGGCCACCGGACTGGCACGACCCACGGCCCACCGGCTGGCCGTGGCTCTGGAACACCACCGCATGGTGGCGCGCGACATGCAGGGCCGGTTCATCCTCGGCCCGCGCCTGGCCGAGCTGGCCGCGGCGGCGGGCGAGGACCGTCTGCTGGCGACGGCGGGCCCGGTGCTCACCCACCTGCGGGATGTCACGGGCGAGAGCGCCCAGCTCTACCGTCGTCAGGGTGACATGCGCATCTGCGTGGCCGCGGCGGAGCGTCTGTCCGGCCTGCGGGACACGGTCCCGGTCGGCTCCACGCTGACCATGAAGGCCGGCTCCTCGGCGCAGATCCTGATGGCCTGGGAGGAGCCCGAGCGGCTGCACCGCGGCCTGCAGGGCGCCCGCTTCACGGCGACGGCCCTGTCGGGCGTACGGCGGCGCGGCTGGGCCCAGTCGATCGGCGAGCGCGAACCGGGCGTGGCGTCCGTCTCCGCGCCGGTGCGCGGTCCCTCCAACCGCGTGGTGGCGGCGGTGTCCGTCTCCGGCCCCATCGAGCGCCTGACGCGTCACCCGGGCCGTATGCACGCCCAGGCGGTCATCGACGCCGCCGCACGGCTCTCCGAGGCCCTGCGCCGCTCGGGCTGACCGTCGGCTCGTACGTCACCCGGGAGGGTCCGGCCTCAACGCCGCGGCAGGACCCTCCCGGCAGCACGTCGCCGATCAGCGGACCCGCTCAGGAGGCACGGAGCCGGTCGGCCGCCCGGTCACCCCGCCGTCCGACGGGGACGACGCCCGTGGCCTTGCCCAGGCCGAACTCGGGCATGTTCATGTAGATCGACTCGTACGACCCGGCCGGCACGACGTATGTCTCGTGCCAGAAGCCGACGTTGCCCTTCCCCTCGCGCAGCCGCCGGTTGAAGGCGGCCCATGCGGGCCGGTGCCGCTTGTCCTGCGCCGACGCGTAGGCGAGCAGCTTCTCCTTCGAGTCCCAGTACTGCACCACGTACAGCACGCGCGGAAAGCCCAGCAGGAACTGGTATCCGAGCAGCCCGCTGCCCTTCTCGCGGGACAGCTCCGCGATCATCGGCCCCATGACCCGGGACACCGGCAGCCAACTGCGCAGCGCGGTGAAGCTGTTGATCCGCATCCCGATCAGGAAGACGACCACCTCGTCCTCGCTCGCCGCGGTCATGCGTCCTTCGATCGGCTTGGCACCCATCACGTCCCCCACTCCCTCACGGTCCTGACCCGATCATTGGATAGCGGTGCTATCCATGATTGGATAGTGACACTTTCCAATGGGAAGTGCAAGAGGAAAGCGCAAGAGGAAGGGGTGCGAGGCGGATGCGACTGGCCGAGCTGAGCACGCGCAGCGGAGTCTCCACGGCGACGATCAAGTACTACCTGCGCGAAGGGCTGCTGCACCCCGGCCGCCGGATCACGGCCACGCAGGCCGAGTACGACGAGGAGCATCTGCGGCGACTGCGCCTGGTGCGCGCACTGATCCAGGTGGGACGGATCCCGGTGGCCTCGGCCCGGGAGGTGCTCGCCGCCCTGCAGGACGAGGACCTCGACCGCAACGGGCGACTGGGCACGGCCGTGTGGGCCCTCCCCCACGGACCGGCGCCGGACGAGGGCGCCCCGGAGTACGACGCGGCCCGGCGCACCGCGGACGCACTCCTGGACCGGCTCGGCTGGAACCACGGCCGCACATGCGAGACGCCCACCGCACCGGCATACGGGATGCTGGTGACCGCGATCTCCGCGCTCTCCCGGCTCGGCTACCCGTGCTCCATCCAGGACTTGGAGCCGTACGCCCACGCGATGGAGCGGATCGCGGTCACCGATCTCGACCTGGTGGAGCGCTACGGGACGCCGGACGAGCAGGTGGAGGCCGCGGTCGCGTTGACCGTGCTGTACGAACCGGTGCTGCTGAGCCTGCGCCGACTGGCGGAGGCGGAGGAGTCACGCCGGCGGTTCGGTGGCAAGTGACCGGGAGAACGCCGAAGGCCCCCCACCGAAGTGGAGGGCCTTCAACTGCTGTACCCCCGACCGGATTCGAACCGGCGCTACCGCCTTGAGAGGGCGGCGTGCTAGGCCGCTACACAACGGGGGCGAGGATCTTGCAAGCGTTTGATTTACACCGCCGCAGATCCGAGCTGGTCTACCTGGACTCGAACCAAGACTAACTGAACCAGAATCAGTCGTGCTGCCAATTACACCATAGACCAATGATGGTTTAGACCAGTCAGTACCCCCGACCGGATTCGAACCGGCGCTACCGCCTTGAGAGGGCGGCGTGCTAGGCCGCTACACAACGGGGGCCCTAGCGATCCCGACAGGGTCAGGACCAGTACCCCCGACCGGATTCGAACCGGCGCTACCGCCTTGAGAGGGCGGCGTGCTAGGCCGCTACACAACGGGGGCGATGCGGATGAGCTCCGCGAGCTGGCCTACCTGGACTCGAACCAAGACTAACTGAACCAGAATCAGTCGTGCTGCCAATTACACCATAGGCCACTGGAACGCAAGCCCCTGCGGGGATCTTGTTCTAGTTCGCTCCTCCGGTTCCGGCCTTTCGGCCCGCTCCCCGGCGGCGCAGGAAGAACATTACCTGAAGGTGGACGGGGCTCCAAAACGACTATCCGGAGCGAGCAGCGCGGGCAGTTCGGCGAGGGACGCGATGCGGTGGTGCCGGGCGGTAATGCCGTCGCCGGTCCACGCGCCGGCCCGGTCGATCCACACGGACCGCAGCCCTGCCTCGGCGGCCCCGCGCCCGTCGATCTCCGGGTGGTCGCCGACGTACGCCACCTCGTGCGGCGGCAGGTCGAGGGCCTCGCACGCCGCCAGGAACGCCCCGGCCGCCGGCTTGGAGACCCCGAGCTCGGCGGCGCACAACACGGTCTCGAAGCGGTCCCACACGCCCAGGGTGCGCAGCTTGCGCTCCTGCACGTGGATGCTGGAGTTGGACAGCACCGCGTGCCGGTGGCTGGCGGCGAGGGCGTCCAGGACGGGCAGCACGTCCGGGAACAGGCTCCAGGCCGCCTCGTAGTGGACCAGGTACCGCGCGAACCAGTCGTCGGCCTCGCCGTCGGTCAGCCGTCTGCCGAGGAAGACACGGGTGCGGTCGCGCCGTTGTGTGACGAAGTCGACCTCACCGGCGGAGAACCGCGCCCACTGGGCGTCGGTGATCTCCCGCCACAGCCGCAGCGCCTCCTCGGCCGACCCGTACCGCCCGAGCAGCCCCTCGGCCAGCAGGTGCGCCCGTATTCCCTCCCGGTCGGCCGTCGTGTAGTCGAACAGGGTGTCGTCCACGTCCCAGACCACGGCACGGATACTCATGGGCCGACGGTACCGCCGTACCGGATGCCGACGCCCGGTGACCGGTACGCCGAGGGGCGGCACCCGGGATCCGGGTGCCGCCCCTCGTGTGCGCGGTGCGGCTAAGCCGCGAGCTTCGTCAGTGCCGCGTCGATCCTGGCCAGCGTCTTCTCCTTGCCCAGGATCTCCAGGGACTCGAAGAGGGGCAGGCCCACCGTGCGACCGGTCACGGCCACGCGGACGGGGGCCTGGGCCTTGCCCAGCTTGAGGCCGTGGGCCTCGCCGGCGGCCAGGACGGCCTCCTTAAGGGACTCCGCCGAGGTCCAGTCGGCGGACTCCAGCTTCTCGCGGGCCGTACGGAGCAGGTCGCCCGCGCCCTCCTTCATCGCCTTGGCCCAGCTCGCCTCGTCGTGGACCGGCTCGCCGAGGAAGAGGAAGTCGACGTTCTCGGTGATCTCCGACAGGACCTTCAGCCGGGTCTGCGCGTGCGGGGCGACCGCCTGCCACTTCGCCTCGTCGAAGTCCTCCGGCGCCCAGGGGGCGAAGGGGGCCTTGAGCCAGGGCGCGCAGCGCTCCGTGAAGTCCTTCACATCCAGCAGACGGATGTGGTCGGCGTTGATCGCCTCGGCCTTCTTCAGGTCGAAGCGGGCCGGGTTCGGGTTCACGTCCGCGATCTCGAAGGCGGCGATCATCTCGTCGATCGTGAAGATGTCCTGGTCGGCCGAGAGCGACCAGCCGAGCAGGGAGAGGTAGTTGAGCAGGCCCTCGGGGAGGAAGCCGCGCTCCCGGTAGAGGTTGAGGGAGGACTGCGGGTCGCGCTTGGAGAGCTTCTTGTTGCCCTCGCCCATCACGTACGGCAGGTGGCCGAAGGCCGGGATCCCCTTGGCGATCCCCAGCTCGGTCAGCGCCTTGTAGAGCGCGATCTGGCGCGGGGTGGAGGAGAGCAGGTCCTCGCCGCGCAGGACGTGGGTGATCTCCATCAGGGCGTCGTCGACCGGGTTGACCAGTGTGTACAGCGGGGCGCCGTTGGCGCGGACGATGCCGTAGTCCGGGACGTTCTCCGGGGTGAAGGTCAGCTCGCCGCGGACCAGGTCCGTGAAGGTGATCGTCTCGTCGGGCATGCGGAACCGGACGATCGGGGTGCGGCCCTGGGCCTCGTACTCCTCGACCTGCTCGGCGCTCAGGTCGCGGCAGTGGCCGTCGTACCCGGAGGGCTTGCCGGCGGCGCGGGCGGCCTCGCGGCGGGAGTCCAGCTCCTCCTGGGAGCAGTAGCAGCGGTAGGCGTGGCCGGCCTCGAGGAGCCTGGCGGCGACGTCCCTGTAGAGGTCCATGCGCTGCGACTGGCGGTACGGCGCGTGCGGGCCGCCGATCTCGGGGCCCTCGTCCCAGTCGAAGCCCAGCCAGCGCATGGAGTCGAGGAGCTGGTTGTAGGACTCCTCGGAGTCTCGGGCCGCGTCGGTGTCCTCGATGCGGAAGACCAGGGTGCCCTGGTGGTGCCGGGCGAACGCCCAGTTGAACAGGGCGGTGCGGACCAGTCCCACATGGGGGTTACCGGTGGGCGAGGGGCAGAAACGGACGCGTACGGGGGAGCCGGGTGCGCTAGCCACGCTTGACAACCTTGTTAGTGAGAGTGCCGATGCCTTCGATGGTGACGGCGACCTCGTCGCCGACGTTCAGGGGGCCGACCCCTGCCGGGGTGCCGGTGAGGATCACGTCGCCGGGGAGCAGCGTCATGGCCTCGGAGATGTTGACGACCAGGTCCTCGATGGAGTGGACCATCTCGCTCGTCCGGCCCAGCTGGCGCTGTTCGCCGTTGACCGTCAGCTGGACGGTCAGGTCGGACGCGGTGGCGAGGTCCAGGTCCGTCTCGACCCAGGGGCCGAGCGGGCAGGAGGTGTCGAAGCCCTTGGCCCGCGCCCACTGCTTCTCCCGCTTCTGCACGTCGCGGGCGGTGACGTCGTTGGCGCAGGTGTACCCGAAGATCACGTCCTGGACGCGCTCGCGCGGCACCTCGCGGCACATGCGGCCGATGACCACGGCCAGCTCGGCCTCGTGGTGCAGTTCCTGGGAGAAGGGCGGGTACTGGATCTCGTCGCCCGGGCCGATCACCGAGGTCGAGGGCTTGAAGAAGGCGAAGGGCGTCTCGGGGACCTCGTTGCCGAGTTCACGCGCGTGCTCGGCGTAGTTGCGGCCGAAGGCCACGACCTTGTTGGGAAGTACGGGCGGCAGCAGCCTGACCTTGCTGACCGGCACCTTCGTGCCGGAGAGAGTGAAGTCCGCGAACGGGATGCCCTTGATGATGTCGAGGACGAGTTCGTCCTGCTTGTCGCCCTCGACCGCGCCGAAGGCGACGTTCCCGTCGATGGAGAACCTGGCGATGCGCACGGGATCCTTGCGCCCCTTAACTTCTGACCGAGCCGGCTGGAGTCTGACGATCCAGGCTAACGCGGAAGAGGCCCGGGACCTCGCGCATCACGAAGGGCGCCCCTGGCATCGGGGCGCCCGGTTTCCGTACCGGCCGCGTTGAGCATCCGGCGGCCGGTGCGCGTACTACTGCGCGACGGAGGACCCGACCGGGACCTCGACGAGGACGGTGCGCCTGGGGTTGGCGGTTTGGGTCGGCAGTTCGACGGAGTGCTCCGGCTGTTCCGGGGTCTGCAGGTCGCCGGCGTCCTCGAGGTGCGCCAGGGTCGTGCGCCGCGGGTTGGCTATCGTGCGGAACATCATCGTCGTCTTCACGGTTGCGGTCGTCCTGTTCGTCTTGTCACTGTTGCCGTATTTGTAAAGAGCCAGGCTAAACACGCCATTCCCCAGCGGAGTCGTGAAGTACTCATGATCGACGTGTGAGTTTGCTCACGAATGGGGAGACATCTCGGTCAATTCCGACCTTGAATCTTCACCGGAGAAACGGACATTGGGCCACTGAAGCCACCATTCCGCTCCTGATCATGGCGACTGGGACACCGGCCGCACGCAGGCAACCCGCCGGACTACGTCCGCTTTGCCCGTGAATTGCCTCCACGTCCCGTAACGCAGCACTCACCTGCTGTCACGGAGGTCACAGCTCGGCCCCGGCCCTTGTTGGAGATCCGGCACTGTGCTGGAATTCCACGGACCGCCGCAGGATCGAGCCGGCGCACAGGCGGCGCGACGCAGCGCCGATGTGGCGGCGAGACAGGGGGAGCCAGCGCCGGTCACCCACAGACCCCCCAAGGAGGGCGTTTTCAGGGCGCTCTCCACAACGCCGACACCGTGTCCTTCCGTTCTCGCGGAGGGGCGCCTGGTCCAGAGGTTGCGACGCTAGTGCAGGGACGTTTCAAGAGGGATGGCAGCGCTTCGGCGGAGCCGGAGCCGCATGGCGGGACTGGCCCCGTGAAAGGCAGCTCCGCGCCCCAGCACGCCCAGAACCCGGGCCCGGCCCCGTCCGGCGACGGCGGTGAGCGCCCCGGGCGCCCCGGCGTGTCGGCACCATCGGGACCCACGAGCCCCGCTCCCGCGGTGAAGCCGGTGAAGGGCCCCTCCGGCCCCGGCACGCGCATGGCACTGCGCAACTGGCGCATCTCGACGCGCCTGGTGTCGCTGCTCGCGCTCCCCGTGGTCGCCGCGACCTCGCTGGGCGCGCTGCGCATCAGCCAGAACGTCGACGACATCCAGCAGCTCGACAACATGAAGCTGCTGACGGACATGACCAAGCAGGCGACCGAGCTGGCCCAGGCGCTCCAGGACGAGCGCGACCAGTCCGCCGGCCCGCTGGCGCACGGCGCCACCCCCAACGGGGACTACGCGGTCAAGGGTCTTTACGAGAAGACCGACCACGCCCTGGACAACTTCAACGACGCCTCCGAGGAAATCGACACCGCCAGCAAGAAGGGCCAGCTGCAGGGCGTCCGCGACAGCCTCGTCGGTCTGGCCGGCCAGCTCGACCAGCTGGCGAAGATCCGCAAGGCCGCGTACCAGTCCAAGAACAACTCGACGCAGACGGTGGAGTCGTACCACCGCCTGATCACCCAGCTGGTCGACCTCTCGCAGGACATGGCGGAGGCGTCCAGCAACCCGGAGATGATCTCGCGCACCCGCGCCCTGGCGGCGTTCTCCACCGCCAAGGAGTACGCGTCCGTGCAGCGCGCGGTCCTCGCCGCGGCCCTGCCGGAGACGAACACGACGTCCGGCCACCTCTCCGACAACGACCGGCTGTACGCGCAGTCGGCGCAGAGCAGCGAGACCTCCGAACTCAGCATCTTCCGGAAGATCTACGCGGACCAGAACCCCGAGGAACTGCTCAAGCCCATCGACGAGGGCAACGCGACCATCGAGTCCGCGGACACCTACGCCAACCGCGCCCTCAGCAGCGCCGACGGTCTCGCCGAGCTGCAGAAGCGGTCCTACCGCGACTGGGTGGACGAGAGCTCGACCAAGATCGAGCAGATGAAGAAGATCGAGCACACGCTGCTCGAGGACATGGAGCAGAAGGCCCGCGAGCTGCGCTCCGCCTCCGAGCGCGAGGCGATCATCTCCGGTGCGCTGATCCTGCTCGTGCTCGGCGTCTCCCTGGTCGGCGCCTTCGTCGTGGCCCGCTCCATGATCCGCTCGCTGCGCCGTCTGCAGGAGACGGCCACCAAGGTCGCCCAGGACCGCCTGCCCGAGCTGGTCAAGCAGCTGTCCGAGTCCGACCCGCAGGATGTCGACACCTCCGTGGAGTCGGTCGGTGTGCACTCCCGGGACGAGATCGGCCAGGTGGCCGCGGCCTTCGACGACGTGCACCGCGAGGCGGTCCGTCTCGCCGCCGAGCAGGCCCTGCTGCGGGGCAACGTCAACGCGATGTTCACCAACCTCTCGCGCCGCTCCCAGGGTCTGATCCAGCGCCAGCTGTCGCTGATCTCCGAACTGGAGTCCCGCGAGGCCGACCCGGACCAGCTGTCCTCGCTGTTCAAGCTGGACCACCTCGCGACCCGTATGCGCCGTAACGGCGAAAACCTCCTCGTCCTCGCCGGTGAGGAGCCCGGCCGCCGCTGGACCCGCCCGGTCCCGCTGGTCGACGTGCTCCGCGCCGCCGCGTCCGAGGTGGAGCAGTACGAGCGCATCGAGCTGGCCTCCGTGCCGACCACCGAGGTCGCCGGCCGGGTCGTCAACGACCTCGTGCACCTGCTCGCCGAGCTGCTGGAGAACGCCACCTCGTTCTCCTCGCCGCAGACCAAGGTCAAGGTGACCGGTCACGCGCTGCCCGACGGCCGCGTCCTGATCGAGATCCACGACACCGGTATCGGACTCTCCCCCGAGGACCTCGCGGCGATCAACGAGCGGCTCGCCTCGCCGCCCACCGTGGACGTCTCCGTCTCCCGCCGCATGGGCCTCTTCGTGGTCGGCCGGCTGTCCCAGCGGCACGGCATCCGCATCCAGCTGCGCCCCTCCGACTCCGGTGGTACGACCGCGCTGGTCATGCTCCCGGTGGACGTCGCCCAGGGCGGCAAGAAGCCCGCTCCCGGCAAGCCCGGCGGCCCGTCCTCGGGCGGCCCCGCCGCCGCGCAGGCCGCCGCCGGTGCGGCCGCGGCCCGGCGGGGCAACGGCGGCCCGCTCGGCGCGGGTGCGCCCGGTGGCGCGCTCGGCGGTGGCTCCCCCTCCGGTGGCGGACGCCCCGGCGCCGGTCCCGGCCAGCGTGGCCAGGTCGGCGCGGGCCAGGGACCGCGGGCCGCGCTGCCCGGCGCGGGCCAGGGCGGCCGTCCGGGTGCGCCCGGTACGCCCGGCGGTCCGCGCGGACCGCAGCAGGGCCGGCCGACGGCGCCCGGCGCGGGCGGCTTCGGCGGTCAGGCTCCCGGTGCCCCCCAGGGTCTGCAGGCCGCCGGTACGGGCGGACCTCAGCAGGACGCCTTCGGCAGCCGCGGCCCGGTGCCCCCGCAGCGCGGCAACAACGCCGGCGACCAGGGCCGCCAGCCCCAGCTGCCGCCGCGCGGCGGACCGCGCGCCGAACTGCCCGGCGGCAACCCGCAGCGCACGCCCGAATGGGGCGACGAGAACTCCCGGCAGCCGCAGTCGCGCGCCTCGCTGGACGCCCCGCGCGGCCACGACGAGCAGGACGCGGCGCAGACCTCGCGCATGCCGCGCATCGACGACCGGCAGGGTCCCGGTGCGACCGCGGAGATGCCCGTCGTCCCGCGCGTCGACGACCGCCAGGGCCCCGGCGCCACGGGCGAGTTCCCGCGTCCGGACGTGAGCGGCGTGAGCGTGAACGGCTCCCGGCACCAGTTCGACCGCCCGGCCCCCGACGGCCAGCAGAACAGCGGCCAGTTCCCCGGCCCCGCCGCGGGTGGCCAGCAGTCGGGCCCGTTCGTCCGCTCCGACGTCTTCGGCGCCCCGGCCGGGCAGCCGAACGGTGCCGGCCCGGGCCAGTTCGCCGCCCCGCAGGCGTACGACGCCGGTTCCACCGGTCAGTTCGCCGCACCGGGCTACGACAGCAACTCCACCGGTCAGTTCGCCACCCAGGACTTCGACGCCGGGTCCACCGGGCAGCACTCCCTGCCCGGCCGCCAGGGCGGCTCCGGCACCGGTCAGTTCGAGCGGCCGCAGCCGGACGGCCGGGGTGCCGACTTCGGCGCGCCGCGTCCGCCGGCCCCGCAGCAGCGTCCGGTCCGGCAGGAGCCGGAGAACCGGGGCGCCGCGCAGCGGCCCAGCGACGGCTGGGAACTGCCGCCGGCCACCGGCCCCGGGGACGGTCGCACACCGCTGTACGACACCCTGGAGACCAACTGGTTCCGGGGCGGTCAGGGCGAACCGCAGCAGAGCAACGGCTCGGCTCCGGCTCCCGCCCCGCAGCAGCCGCAGGCGCCCGCTCCCGCGGCCTCGGCCGCTCCGCAGCGTGGCACCACCAACTCCTGGCGCCCCTCGCCGAACGACGATCTCGTCCGGCAGGCGGAGCGCGTCCGGCAACCGGCCGCGGGCGGCGTCACCACCTCCGGACTGCCGCGCCGGGTGCCCCGGGCCAACCTCGTCCCGGGCACGGCTCAGCAGCAGCAGCACCAAACCGGTCCGCAGGTCTCGCGTGCGCCTGACGACGTACGCGGTCGGCTGACCAATCTCCGTCGGGGTATCGCGCAGGGTCGTCAGGCCGGCAACGGTCAGACCGGCAGCTTCCCGAGCCCCACTCACCAGCAGGAGCGTTAGTTGAGTCCGATGAGCCAGGCGGCACAGAACCTGAACTGGTTGATCACCAACTTCGTGGACAACACCCCCGGGGTGTCCCACACCGTCGTCGTGTCCGCCGACGGTCTCCTTCTGGCGATGTCCGAAGGCTTTCCGCGTGACCGCGCCGACCAGCTGGCGGCCGTCGCGTCCGGGCTCACCTCGCTGACGGCCGGGGCATCCCGGATCTTCGAGGGCGGGAACGTGGCGCAGACGGTCGTGGAGATGGAACGCGGGTTCCTGTTCCTGATGTCCGTCTCGGACGGGTCTTCCCTGGCGGTCCTGGCCCACCCCGAGTGCGACATCGGCCTAGTCGGCTACGAGATGGCCCTGCTGGTCGACCGGGCGGGCGCGGTGCTCACGCCCGACCTGCGCGCCGAACTACAGGGCAGTCTGCTTCACTGATCGGCTCCGGTACCACCCACCTCACCACATCACCGTCCGGCCGCCACAATCCCCCCACCGGCCCGTCAGACGGCTAGCCCGACCGACTTGCTGTCCCGCCCGGAGGATTCATGACCCCGCCCACCGCCTCTCATGATCCGTACGCCGAGCCGTACGGGGACGAGGGCGACCAGCCGCTGGTACGTCCGTACGCGATGACCGGCGGCCGGACCCGGCCGCGCTATCAGCTCGCCATCGAGGCGCTGATCAGCACCACGGCCGACCCGGCAGCGCTCATGGGGCTGCTCCCGGAGCACCAGCGGATCTGCCACCTGTGCCGTGAGGTGAAGTCGGTCGCCGAGGTGTCGGCGCTGCTCGCCATGCCGCTGGGCGTGGCCCGGATCCTCGTCGCGGACCTCGCCGAGGCCGGTCTGGTGGCCATCCACCAGCCGGGCGGCGACGAGAACAACGGCGGCGCACCGGATGTGACGCTGCTCGAAAGGGTGCTCAGTGGACTTCGCAAGCTCTGACGGGGGCCGGGCGACCACCTCCGCGAAGATCGTGGTGGCGGGTGGCTTCGGCGTCGGCAAGACCACGTTCGTGGGCGCCGTCTCGGAGATCAACCCGCTGCGCACAGAGGCCGTGATGACGTCCGCCAGCGCGGGCATCGACGACCTCACCCACACCGGAGACAAGACGACCACCACGGTCGCCATGGACTTCGGCCGCATCACCCTGGACCAGGACCTGATCCTGTACCTCTTCGGTACGCCGGGCCAGGACCGGTTCTGGTTCATGTGGGACGACCTGGTGCGCGGTGCCATCGGCGCGGTGGTGCTGGTGGACACCCGGCGGCTGGCCGACTGCTTCCCGGCGGTGGACTACTTCGAGAACTCGGGCCTGCCGTTCGTCATCGCCCTCAACGGCTTCGACGGCAACCAGCCCTACACCCCCGACGAGGTGCGCGAGGCGCTGCAGATCGGGCCGGACACCCCGATCATCACCACCGACGCCCGGCACCGGGCCGACGCCAAGAGTGCGCTGATCACGCTGGTGGAACACGCCCTGATGGCCCGCCTGAGGTAGATCAAATCGAGAGTGCGGTACGGCAGTTGTCGTAAACACACCGGAGCCGACTGTGGCCTTTGACACGGTCGGCTCCGGTGTTCATAACGTTTCGGCAGAGGAATCGGGTGGTATCGCCACGCGTCGCGGTCGGCTGGTGCCGCTGCGCGCACGAACGCCCCGCGTTTTGGCGGGGCTCGTTCTTTATGACCGTTTTATCTGGGGCTTACAAGTGCGCGCTCTGGTGGTTTCCGCTGTTTGGAAGTGCGTAGGGCCGCATGCTGGAATGCCTGAACTGCCCAATAGTCAAAGACGTACTCCCTAGTGGTCGATGGCACACAGGGCTCTGAGAGACTGCGGCACGACGTAGGTGCCCGCCGCCGAGAGGTTGTTGGTCGAGTGAGGCGAAGCAAGAACGGTCCCGAGCCGTCGGCGCGGGGCAACTTCACCCCGCCGCCGCGCGCTGCGGCGCCCGCCCCTGTGCCCGGTGCGGAGCCCGTGGACGCCCCCGCCAAGAGCGGCGGCCGTTTCTCCCCGCGCAACTGGCGCGTGCCGACCCGGCTGAACGCGATCCTGCTCATACCCGTGGTCGTCGGCCTCGTGATGGGCGGCTTCCAGGTCAAGGGCTCGATCGACACCTGGCAGAACGCGCAGGACGCGGAGAACACCGCCCGCCTGGTCCGCGCCGCCCTCGGTTATGCCGACGCCCTCGAGAACGAGCGGGACAGCACCGCAGCGCACCTGCTGAAGGGCAAGGGGCAGACCCCGCAGGACAAGGCGGCCGTCACCTCGTTCCGCGCGAAGACCGACAAGGCCGCCGACGCCTTCGACCAGGCCGCGCAGAACATGCCGAACAAGTCCGGCCTGGTGCGCCGGCTGAAGCTGTTCCGCCTGGCAGAGCCCCAGTTGCAGACGCTGCGCGCCGCCGCCTACACGAACAAGCTGACCGGCGTGCAGACCGAAGAGGGCTACGTCGAGATCTCCCACCCCCTGATGGAGTTCGCCAACGAGCTCGGTCTGGGCACCGGCAACATCACCTCGTACGGCCGTACCGTCTACGCCATCTCGCTGACCAAGGCGGCGCTGTCGCTGGAGCGCTCGATCGGCATGCACCTGCTGATCAACCCCGGCCCGGACGCAGGCAACCTCGCCACCCAGCGCGTCTCCCTCTCCTCGTACGCCTACCTGGAGCGGATCGCCATCGAGGAGTACGTCGGCGGTGGCACCGCGGCCGACGAGCAGAAGCTGACCGCGGCCCAGCAGAAGCTGCAGGCCGACGGGGCCGCGATGGCCCAGGCCGCCAAGGCCAAGAACCCGAACTACGTACCGCCGCCGTCCAACCCGAACACGATGGTCTCGGCCCTGGCGAACCTCCAGGACACCAGCACCGCCACCCGCGCCGGGCTCGCCCAGAAGGGCATCACCGCGCAGAACTGGTGGGCGGTCAACACCCTGAAGTTCGACGCCTACCGCAAGATCGAGTCGGACCTGGCCGACAAGGCGGTGAACGAGGCCTCCGGCATCGCCGCCGACGCCAAGACCTCCGCCATCATCACCGGTGCCGCGGTCGTGGTCGCCCTGCTCGCCGCGTTCATCCTGGCCGGCATGGTGGCCCGCCAGATGAGCCGCTCGATGCGCCAGCTGCGCAACGCCGCCTTCGGCATCGCCGAGCAGCGTCTGCCGATGCTGGTCGACCAGCTCTCCCGCACCGACCCCGGCCGGGTCGACACCCGGGTCGCGCCCATTCCGATCAACACCCAGGACGAGATCGGCGAGGTCGCCCGGGCGTTCGACCAGGTCCACCGCGAGGCCGTCCGGCTCGCCGCCGAGCAGGCCCTGCTGCGGGGCAACATCAACGCGATCTTCACCAACCTCTCGCGCCGCAACCAGTCGCTGATCGAGGGCCAGCTGACCCTGATCACCGACCTGGAGAACAACGAGGCCGACCCGGACCAGCTGGAGAACCTCTTCAAGCTGGACCACCTGGCCACCCGTATGCGCCGCAACGGCGAGAACCTCCTCGTTCTCGCCGGTGAGGAGCCGGGCCGCCGCTGGGACCAGCCGGTCCCCCTGGTCGACGTGCTGCGCGCCGCCTCCTCCGAGGTGGAGCAGTACGAGCGCATCGAGCTGTCCGGCGTCCCCGAGGCCGAGATCCACGGCCGTGCCGTGACCGACCTCGTGCACCTGCTCGCCGAGCTCCTGGAGAACGCCACCACGTTCTCCTCGCCGCAGACCAAGGTCCGCGTGACCGCGACCCGTCTCCCCGACGGCCGCATCATGATCGAGATCCACGACAAGGGCATCGGTCTGACGGCCGAGGACTTCGCCGACATCAACCACAAGCTGGCCAACCCGCCGACCGTGGACGCCGCGATCTCCCAGCGCATGGGCCTCTTCGTGGTCGGCCGGCTGTCCGACCGGCACGGCATCCGGGTCCAGCTGCGCCCCTCGGGCGAGCAGGCCGGCACCACCTCGCTGGTCATGCTCCCGGACGCGATCACCCACGGCGGTGGCGGCGACCAGGCGCTGGACCGCGAGGAGTTCACGGTCTCCCAGATCATCCCGGAGCGGGAGTTCCAGGGCGAGAACTTCAACCAGGGCCAGCCGATGCGCACGGCGGCCGAACTCGGCTTCGACGACAGCCGCTACACCGAGGTCCCCGACGACATCCGGGAACTGGACCCCGTCGGCCGCTCGCTGATGCGCGAGGAGCGCCGTGCGGCCCTGGAGGGCCGGACACACTCCCCGCAGGAGATCGAGGGCGGCCATGCCGGCCCGGAGACACCCGCGTACGCCGACGAGTTCGACGCCCAGGGCTACGACGGCAGCCGTACCGGCTACCAGGAGCAGCCGGCGGCCTACGACCCGCAGGCGTACCAGGAGCAGCAGCAGACGGCGTACAACGAGCCGCAGCAGCCTGCCTACGGGGAGCAGTACTACGCGCCGAACGGTCACCTGCCTCAGGGCGAGGCGTTCTCGTCGGGTGGCGGCTACCCGGAGCCCGCGTATGCGGAGCCGGTCCAGGAGGAGCCTGCGGCCGTCCACTCCGCCGCGTCCGAGTCGTACCCTGCCTACGACGAGCAGGCCTACCAGGACGACTGGCCGCAGCAGGACGGTTACCGGAACGGCTACCCCGCCCAGTACGCTCCCGAAGCGGAATCCGTGCAGGCCGGTGACGTGGACGAGCGGGACCGCGTAGGCTTCGACCGTCCGGAACCGACCCCCTCCGTCGGCCACGCACTGACCGACGCCGGGCTGCCCCGCCGCGGATCCACCGCGAGCGGCTCGAACGGCGCGAACGGTACGCGGCAGGAGAGCCGGGAAACGCCGGCTCCCGCAGCGGAGAGCAACGGCAACGGCAACGGTGACTGGCGCTCGGCGAACGACGCGCGCTGGCAGCAGGCCGCACAGCTCCGGAAGCCCAAGGCGGGCGGGGTCACCTCCTCCGGTCTGCCGCGGCGGGTACCCAAGGCCAACCTGGTCCAGGGCGCCGCCGAGAGCACCCCCCAGGGAGGCCCACAGGTCTCCCGCGCTCCGGAGGACGTCCGGGGCAGGCTGAGCAACCTGCGCCGAGGCGTCCAGCGAGGGCGCAACGCAGGCAGTGAAACGAACGGCCAGGGCTTCGGTCCTGACAGCACCTACAACCAGGAGCGTTAGTGTGAGCCCGATGAGCCAGGCGGCACAGAACCTGAACTGGTTGATCACCAACTTCGTGGACAACACCCCGGGGGTGTCCCACACGGTGGTGGTCTCCGCCGACGGACTCCTTCTGGCGATGTCCGAAGGCTTCCCCCGTGACCGCGCCGACCAGCTCGCGGCCGTCGCCTCCGGTCTGACGTCTCTGACGGCAGGCGCCTCCCGCATCTTCGAGGGCGGCAGCGTCAACCAGACGGTTGTGGAGATGGAGCGGGGATTCCTGTTCATCATGTCCATTTCCGACGGTTCCTCGCTGGCGGTCCTGGCGCACCCGGAGGCGGACATCGGCCTCGTCGGGTACGAAATGGCGCTTCTGGTGGACCGAGCGGGCACGGTTCTTACCCCGGATCTGCGTGCGGAACTCCAGGGAAGCCTTCTCAACTAGTCAACAGACGGTGCGTTTTCGCGTCCTGGCGCCGTAAGGTTTCGGGACGCGGCTCCACAGGGATGGGTGCCCGGCACAGTCGGAGGAGGAGAAAGTGGCAACACCCCCAGGCGGTTCGTCGTCGGGCAACTGGTCGTACGGACCTGCCCAGGGCCAGGGCGACGGTTCGGCGAACCGGTACAACTTCCCCTCCGCCCCGAGCCACCGGCAGCCGTACGCGCCGCAGGGCCCCGGCCCTTCGCCCTACGACCAGCCGCCCGCGCCGCGTATCCAGCCGGTGCAGCCGCAGCGCCGCCCTGAGCCGTCGCCCGCCGGGGCGTCGAACAACCCCTTGGTGCGTCCGTACGCCATGACCGGTGGCCGGACCCGCCCGCGGTACCAGCTCGCCATCGAGGCACTGGTGCACACCACCGCGCAGCCGCACCAGATGCAGGGCCAGCTGCCCGAGCATCAGCGGATCTGCAACCTCTGCCGAGAAATCAAGTCGGTAGCCGAGATCTCGGCCCTCCTGACAATCCCTCTCGGCGTGGCCAGGATCCTCGTCGCCGACTTGGCGGAGGCGGGCCTGGTCGCCATCCATCAGCCCGGCGGCGACGAGAACGCCGGTGGCCAGCCAGACGTGACACTGCTCGAAAGGGTGCTCAGTGGACTTCGCAAGCTCTAGCGGCGGTCCTTCCCGCTCCACCACCTCCGCGAAGATCGTGGTGGCGGGCGGCTTCGGCGTGGGCAAGACCACGTTCGTCGGCGCCGTCTCGGAGATCAACCCGCTGCGCACAGAGGCCGTCATGACGTCCGCTTCGGCCGGCATCGACGATCTCACCCACACCGGAGACAAGACGACCACCACGGTCGCCATGGACTTCGGCCGCATCACCCTGGACCAGGACCTGATCCTGTACCTGTTCGGCACCCCCGGCCAGGACCGGTTCTGGTTCATGTGGGACGACCTGGTCCGCGGCGCCATCGGCGCGATCGTCCTCGTGGACACGCGCCGTCTCGCCGACTGCTTCCCCGCGGTCGACTACTTCGAGAACTCGGGCCTGCCGTTCGTCATCGCCCTCAACGGCTTCGACGGCAACCAGCCCTACTCCCCGGACGAGGTCCGGGAGGCGCTGCAGATCGGCCCCGACACCCCGATCATCACCACCGACGCCCGCCACCGCGCGGACGCCAAGTCGGCGCTCATCACTCTCGTGGAGCACGCGCTGATGGCACGGCTCCGCTAGCCGGTACGCCATATGGATGGGCGGGCCCTCCCCGGTGGGGAGGGCCCGCCCATCCATGTGCGACGGGTACAACGGGTACGCACGGGCACGGACGCACCCGCGCACCCGCGCACAGGCGCACAGGCGCACAGGAAAGGGCCCCTCCAGGCGGAGGGGCCCTTTCCTACGACGAGCGGCGCAGCCTAGCCGTGCCAGCTGTGCGGGGCGCGGAAGCCGGGCTCGCGCTCCAGGCGGCGCCAGCCTGCCTTCGGGCGGGCGGCGCGGTGCTCCGGGGCGGAGGGGGCGGCCGCCGCACGGGCCAGGAGGACGGCCGTGATGGCGGCGACCTCCTCGGGCTCGGCGTGGCCCTTCTCGACGCGGATCTCAGTGTGGTCCATGGGTGTCAGTCTCCGTGAGAGAGGTTTCCGCAGGGGTACCGCGGAGGTTCCGCCGGGTTACTGCGGCGGGTTGCCGTGCTTGCGGGACGGGAGGTCGGCGTGCTTGGTGTGCAGCATCGCCAGGGACTTCACGAGCACCTCGCGGGTCTCGGCCGGGTCGATGACGTCGTCGACCAGACCGCGCTCGGCCGCGTAGTACGGGTGCATCAGCTCGGCCTTGTACTCCTTGACCATCTTCTGCCGCATGGCCTCGGGGTCCTCGGCGCCCGCGATCTGGCGCCGGAAGATCACGTTGGCCGCGCCCTCCGCGCCCATCACGGCGATCTCGTTCGTCGGCCAGGCGTAGGTGAGGTCGGCACCGATGGACTGGCTGTCCATGACGATGTACGCACCTCCGTAGGCCTTGCGCAGGATCAGCGAGATCCTCGGCACGGTGGCGTTGCAGTAGGCGTACAGCAGCTTCGCGCCGTGCCGGATGATCCCGCCGTGCTCCTGGTCGACACCGGGCAGGAACCCCGGTACGTCGAGGAAAGTGACGATCGGGATGTTAAAAGCGTCACACATCTGGACAAAGCGCGCAGCTTTTTCGCTCGCCTCGATGTCCAGGACGCCCGCGAGGACCTGTGGCTGGTTGGCGATGATGCCGACCACCTGGCCGTCGAGGCGGGCCAGCGCGCAGATGATGTTGCGGGCCCAGCGCTCGTGGACCTCGAGGTAGTCGCCGTCGTCGACGATCTCCTCGATGACCTTGACCATGTCGTAGGGCCGGTTGCCGTCCGCGGGCACCAGGTCCAGCAGGACGTCCGAGCGACGGTCCACCGGGTCCGTGGAGTCCACCCGGGGCGGGTTCTCCCGGTTGTTCTGCGGGAGCAGGGAGAGGAGGTAGCGCACCTCGGCGATGCAGGTCTCCTCGTCGTCGTAGGCGAAGTGACACACACCGGAGGTCTCGGCGTGCACGTCCGCACCGCCGAGCCCGTTCTGGGTGATCTCCTCGCCCGTCACCGCCTTGACCACGTCGGGACCGGTGATGAACATCTGCGAGGTGTCACGGACCATGAAGACGAAGTCCGTCAGAGCGGGGCTGTAGGCCGCACCGCCGGCGCACGGGCCGAGCATCACGGAGATCTGCGGGATGACGCCGCTCGCCTTCGTGTTCCGCTGGAAGATCCCGCCGTACCCGGCCAGCGCCGAGACGCCCTCCTGGATACGGGCGCCGGCACCGTCGTTGAGCGACACCAGCGGCGCCCCGGCCGCGATGGCCATGTCCATGATCTTGTGGATCTTCGTCGCGTGGGCCTCGCCCAGCGCGCCACCGAAGATCCGGAAGTCGTGGGCGTACACGAAGACCGTACGGCCCTCCACCGTGCCCCAGCCGGTGATCACACCGTCCGTGTACGGCTTCTTCGCCTCCAGCCCGAACCCGCTCGCCCGGTGCCGGCGCAACTGCTCGACCTCCTGGAAGGACCCCGGGTCCAGCAGCAGCTCGATCCGCTCCCGGGCCGTCAGCTTGCCCTTCGCGTGCTGCGCCTGGGTCGCCTTCTCGCTGGGGCCGGCCACGGCCTGCGCACGGATCTCGTGCAGCTCGGCGACCCGCCCGCGCGCGTCCGTCGGCTCGGTGCTCGGCACGTCCGTCGGCTCACCCGTCGTCTCTTCCAAAACGGTCATGTAGCGACCATACGAAGGACGCCAAGGAAAACGGGCCGTCGACTCCGTACAGTCTCCGACCCGTTTTCCTGGTACCACTGAACAGAACCACCACGGGATGCAGCCCTTCTGACTGCTCAGAGGGCGCTGGCGTTGTAGCTTCACCACAAAGAAGTCACCGCAGGACCACCTCACATTCGTGCGTGGAGCATGCCATCCCCGGAGTGACGAGGACCCTCAGACGGCGGCCCGCCGAGAGGACCTCCACCGTGTCGTCGGCCCGCACCACCGAGCGCACCGGGTGCTCCCAGACGATCTCCACCGGCTCGCCGGTGCGCGGCGGCTCGCTGACACAGAGCCTGGCCGTCCGCCCCCGGGTCCGGAGCAGCACGGCGGCACCGGCGGAGGCGCTCAACCGCCCCGCCGTCGCGGCCCGCCAGAAGACGGCGGCGGTCAGCCCGAGCGAGGGCACGGCGACCGCCTGCCGGCGTGCGTCGTTGGCGAGCACCGACAGCCAGTGCCGGTCGGCGGCGCGGACGGCGACCCGACGGGCGGACGCGCCGGGGAGCAGGACGTACACGTACGCGGCGTCCACCGGGTCGGTGCCGTGGTCCAGCCAGAGGGTCTGCCAGCGCCGGGTGCGCCGCTCCGCCGTACTGGTGGTGTTGATGTCGGACCAGGCGCCGGTGCGGTCCTCACGGAGGGTGCGCAGGCAGGAGTCGCCGTACGGCAGGATCCAGCCGCCGTGCCCTTCGAGGTGCGCCCACCCCGGTCCGCGCACGAAGGTCTGTCCGCCCCCCTCCCCCAGGTTCCGGTTGTCCACGACCGTCTCGACCGGGACACCGTCGGCGCAGGTGATCCCGGCGCCGAGACAGATCACCGCGTCCTCGAGGAAGTACCACGACTTGCGGGCCTCGAGCGTGGAGTCCAGTCCCTTCACCTGCTGGCCGACCGCCGCGTACTGGCCGTCCGTCGTGCCCCCGACCCAGCGCACGTCCGGTCTGGGGGCACCCCACTCACCGCCGGCCCGGTCGGCGAGGCGCCTGGTCGAGACGGTGGTGCCGGGCAGCCGGTACCAGTCCACCGTGGGCCAGAACCAGTCGGTGTACTGGTCGGACCGGGTACCCGGTCCGCCGGCCCACCACTGGAGCATTCCGGCACCCGTGTGCCAGCCGCGCGGGTTCTCACCGTTTCCGCACTCGTACGCGGCGATGCGCTCGCTCGACATGGACAGGCCCGCGACGAAGCCGGGGCGGCGGTGCACGGCGCGGTCCATGGCGGCGAAGAGACGGTGACCGACGGGTTCGGGCAGGGCGTCCACCGGCGAGTCGGCGACGGCGTGCAGCCGGGCGAGATCGGCGACCTCGAACTGAGGTGCTGTCAACAGGGGTGCGGTCGTGTCCCGTTCGACCCACCCCTTGATGAGCCCGTACCACCGCTCCCGTTCCTCCCGGTCGGCTGCGGCCGCCAGCAGGGCGATGGCGGCGATGAGCTGCCGCCCGTGGAAGTGGTCGCTGCGCATGACGTGCTGGTCGTCGCTGAGCAGGTAACCCCGGCTGATGGCGCGCCCGTTGACGCAGTCCATCACCAACCCGTCATGGATGAGGGGCGAGTAGGCCTGCTCCACACTCTCGAGGATGTTCCGCCGATCCGGATCGGTGACCTCCCACGCCGACCCCGCGAGCAGTGCGAACAGCCGTCCGAGCCCGTCGAGCAGGACCTGCCCGTACGTTCCCGAGTAGGCGACCCAGGTGTGCTGGACGAAGGAGCCGTCGGCGTACAGCCCGTCGCCCCGGGTGACGTACGGGAAGACCGGCGCGAGGGCGTCCCGGGCGAGCGCGATCCGGTCGGCGGCCCGGCCGAGGACGCCGCGCAGGGCGACGCTGCGGCACAGGTCGACGCGGTTGGCGCCGGTGGAGGTGCCGGAGTAGTCGGTGAGCATCTCGTCGGGGACGAAGTGGTCGACGGCGGCGCAGGCGGCTGCGATCCGGGCGTCGCCGAGGTGGTCGTACAGGGCGGCCGTGATGTCCATCAGCAGACGGGGACTGCCGATCTGCCACTCCCACCAGTTGCCGTAGCGGGTGGTGGCGGGGTTGTAGACGGTGGCGGAGAGATGGTCGAGCCCGCGCAGCACGTCCGTGAGCAGGCCGGCGTCGCCGGTGCAGCCGGTGCCGTCCTGCACGTACGCCTGGGTCATCGTCCACAGGCGGCTGTAGCTCTGGGTGATGCCTGCGGGCGGGTCGAAGGGGTGACCGGGCCACAGGGAGGTGGACGTCGGGGCCATGGCGGTGCGTAAGGCGCGGGCGAGTTCACCGGTCCGGGCGAGACGGTCGGCGAAGGGCTGGGCGGTGGGGTCGTAGCCGTCCCCGAGGGCGATGCGGAGCCAGCGGTGGCGCAGGTCGTCGTACGGGTCGGGGACGGAGGCCGGTCCGGTGGGTCCGGCGGCGTGCGCGGAACCCGGCGCGGCGGCGAGGGTGCGGACGGCGAGCGGGGCGGAGGCGAGGGCGGCGGCCAGGAAGGCTCGGCGTGAGGATCGCATGGAGGCCATACCCCTCCCGTTTACCGCATGGGGCGGCAGGCGCAACACACGCGGCGATGACGTTGAAACGCGAGAGGAATAGGTCTACGGTCGCAAGTGTTGAGCTCATTGAAGATTCAACATCACCGGCGCATTCACAGGCGAATCACCGGCGACCCGCCCCAAGGAGCACGCCATCATGAGCATCTTCGGCCGCAAGCACACCGACGAGACCCCCGAGACCGCCGCCGCGTCCGCACCGGCCGCCGACCTGGCCTCACTGACCGGCGACTACACCATCGACCCGGCCCACTCCACGATCGGCTTCGTGGCCCGGCACGCCATGGTCACCAACGTCAAGGGCAGCTTCCTTGAGTTCACCGGCGCGCTGCACCTGGACGGCGGGAACCCGGCGAACTCGACGGCCGTGATCGACGTCAAGATGGACAGCATCAACACGGGCAACGCCGACCGTGACGGCCACCTGAAGTCGTCGGACTTCTTCAAGACCGACGAGTTTCCGACCATGACCTTCCGCTCCACCAAGGCGGAGTCCCTCGGCGGCGACGACTACCGCATCACCGGCGACCTCTCCGTCCTCGGCGTCACCAAGCCGCTCACCATCGACCTCGAGTTCAACGGCGCCGCGAAGGACCCCTTCGGCAACGAGCGCGTCGGCTTCGAGGGCAAGGCCGAGATCCTGCGCTCCGAGTGGGGCCTGACCTGGAACGCGGCGCTGGAGACCGGCGGTGTCCTCGTCTCCGACAAGATCAAGCTGAACTTCGACATCTCGGCGATCAGGAACGCGTGACCGCACGCCCACCCGCCGACCCGCCGCCCTGACCCGAGGGCTCCCGTCCGGCGCGACGGTGAGCTCCCGGGCCGCCGCCCTGACCCGAGGGCTCCCGTCCGGCGCGACGGTGAGCTCCCGGGCCGGACGGTCGGCCAGGCACCAAGCGCTCGGACGACCTGGCCTCGCGCTCTCCCCCTCCGCATGGAGTGAGTTCCTTGACGGCATCCCCTCCTGAAAAGACCGACTGGGTCTTCCTCTTCTCGTGCAGCAAGGCGCCGGGGCAGCCGAACCCCATCCATGCCCTCTGGGGTTGACTGCGTGAACGCGGCATCGACTGGATGCCGTTCGCGTCGGAAGAGCTTCGCCTCGATCTCGCATGCGGACGGGGGCTGGACGGAGACCCGCACGGCCGGGTCGGTCTCTCGGTCGACGCCCGGGCCCTGCGGCGGCTCGGGCTGCATCCGGACCAGCCCTCCGCGGCGAACGGGGTGTCCCCGCCGGCGCGGTGGCACGCCTCCGGGGAGCGGTACGCGGCGCGCTATTGGCGGTAGCCCACGGTAACCGCCCCGCTTCGGCACCGGCTCAGAAACCCCCGCCGAAGTCCCCGCCCCCTCCCCCGCCGAAGTCTCCTCCCCCGCCCCCGAAGTCACCGAAGTCCCCGGAGTCGAAGTCCGCCCCCGACACGTCCCCGCCCTGGTAGCCGCCGAAGTTCCCGTAGTCGGCGCCGTAGTCGGCCGCGTACGCCGGGCCGGCCATGAGGCTGCCCAGGGTGGTGCCGATGAGCAGGCCGGGCAGGATGCCGCCGCCGAAGTAGCCGCCGGCCCAGGGGCCGTAGGCGGGGCCCGCGTCCCAGTAGGGGCGGCGGCCGTAGTCGGTGTCGACCTCGCGGACGACCGGGTCCCGGCCGTCGGCGAGGCGGGTCGCGTCGGCCGCGCAGACCGGGACCTCGCGGGCGGCGCCGCCGGGGGGTGTCCAGACGGCGTCGCCGACCGAGGGGCCGTGGCGCGGGTCGAAGAAGCAGGGCGGGCGGCGGGCGGGCAGGGGGCTGCCCTCGCGCCGGGCGGCGAGCTGGGCCAGGGAGAAGCGGCCGTCCTCGAGGGCCTGGGTGACGGCGCGGACGTCCTCGGGTTTGCGGGCGTCCTCCATGTACTGCTTGGCGTTCTCGTAGGCGTCCAGGGCCCGCTCGTAGTCCGCGCGCATGGCGTCGTCGGCGCCCGCCTCCGCCGGGTGGAAGTCGAGACGGTCGAGTTCCTCGCCGAAGGCGGTGATGTCCTCGTCCACGACCACCCGCAGACGGTCGAGGGCGGCCCGCTGTTCCTCGACGTGGCGGCGGCGGTTGCGGCGGACCAGGCCGTACGCGCCCGCGCCGCAGAGCACCAGGACGGCGGCCGTGGTGATCAGGCCGGTGGTGGAGATGCCGGTGCCGCCGCCGGAGGAGGCGCCCCACGACGCGGGTGCCCTGCCGCCCATGTTGGCCAGGGCGCGGTCGGTGAAGTCGGTCAGCTGGGCGGTGGCGTTCTCGCCCTGGACGCTGGTCGTCAGGTTCCGTACGGCCGTGCGGGGCAGGACGGTGGAGTCGGCGCGGGCGTCGAAGCGGTCGCCGAGGCGGATGGCGTACAGGCCGGTGACGCCGGTGGCGGTGCGCAGGTCGGTGAAGAGGTTCCGGGTGGGGTAGTCGGCCGGGAGGACCGTGATGAAGAGCGGTTTGCCGGCCTGCTCGATCTGCTGGGCGAGCGCGTCGGCCTGCGCCGCCGGCAGCTCGGCGGAGACCGACGGGTCGACGTACACGGGACCCTTGCGGAGGGCCTCGGCGATCGTCGAGATGCTGGTCGTCGGGCTCCTGGTGGCCGCTGTGGCCTGCGGCGCGAGCACGGTCAGCACCGCGAGCGCCAAGGCCGCCAACAGCACCGGGAGGCTTCGGATCCGTACGCCCTTCATGCTTTGAAGCTACCCGAAACCCCCCAAAACAGTACTGTCCGGTCACCCGGCCGATCTCAGGCGGCCCGGTACGCCTCCAGCAGTTCACGCACCGCCGCCCCGTACCGACCGGTCGCCAGCAGGTGGTCCGCGTCGGCGAAGGGCTTCGCCACCGCCGGGGTGATCCGCTGCCCCACCCGGTGCTGGACGATCAGGCGTGCCTTCGTGACCAGCCGGCGTCCTGCCGCGTCCGCGCCCGCCTTCTCGGCCGCGGTCGCGGCGGCGGCCAGTGCACGCAGGGCGGTTGCACCGCCCTGCGGCACCCCGGTGAGGGTCGTCAGGCCCCAGCCGTAGGGGAACTGCGGGTCGTACGAGGAGTCGCCCACGTTGATCGGCAGCTGGGCCTCGGACCTGGGCCAGGTGACGGGGAGCCGGCCGGTGAAGGGCCGCCTGCCGTACAGCACGTCCGCCACACCGTCGCCCTCCGTGCCCGGCAGCCACGAGGCGACCAGGGCGTCGATCTTCCCGAGGCGGTCGCCGATGAGCTGCGGGCGTCCGGAGACGACCAGCACCGCGCACCTCATCGCCGCGCACACCTTGTCCACGGCGGCCTGGTCGGCGGCGGACAGCTGGAGGTCGTGGCCGTTGCCGACGTCGCCGACGCCCTCGGCGTACGGGGTCTCGCCGACGACGACCACTCCGGCGTCGTAGCCGGTCAGGGGCGCGGAGGCGTCCTTGGAGTACGTGATGTGCCCGCCGGCCCCGCGCATGCCGTCCAGGATCGTCGTGCCGGGGGTGATGTTCCCGGAGGAGCCCTGCCAGGTGACCGTCCAGCCGCCGGTCTGGTTGCCGATGTCGTCGGCGTTGGATCCGGCGACGTACACCTTCTGGTTCTTCCGCAGCGGCAGCAGGCCGCCCGTGTTCTTCAGGAGCACCTGCGACTCCGCCGCGGCCTGCCGGGCGACGGCCCGGTGGGCCGGGGAGCCGATCTTCGCGGCGCCGGTGGTGTCGGCGTAGGGGTGCTCGAAGAGGCCCAGCCGGAACTTCTGGGTGAGGATGCGGGAGACCGCGTCGTCGATCCGTTTCTCGCTGATCCGGCCCGCCTTCACCTCGGCGGTCAGGGTCGCGGTGAAGTCCTTGTAGGTGGAGGGGACCATCATCATGTCCAGGCCCGCGTTGACCGAGGTGCGGACGTGGGACGCGTAGTCGCCGGGAAGCTGGTCGATGGCGTTCCAGTCGCTGATCACGAAGCCGTGGAAGCCCATACGGCCCTTGAGCACGCCGTTGATCATGTCGGCGCGGGCGTGCATCTTCACCGCTCCCCGGCCGTCGCCGAGGATGTCGAGGGAGGAGTACGACGGCATGACGGTGCCGATGCCCCGGTCGACGGCCGTGCGGAAGGGCGCCAGGTGGACGGCCTCCAGCTGTTGCCTGGTGACCTTGGTGACGCCTTGGTCGATCTTGTACGTCCCGGTCGTCGAGGAGCCGTACTCGGTGCCGCCGTCGCCGACGAAGTGCTTGGCGGTGGCGAGGACCTTGTCGTTCCGGCTCAGGTCGCGGCCGTCCGCCGGGCCCTGGAGGCCCTGGATGATCGTCTCCATGGACTGGACGAGGGCCGGGTCCTCACCGAAGGACTCGTAGGAGCGGCCCCAGCGTTCGTCGCGGCTCACGCAGAGGCACGGGGCGAAGTCCCAGGGGATGCCCGTGGCCCGTACCTCGGCGGCCGTCACCGCGCCCGTCCGCCGGGCGAGGCCCGGGTCGCGGGTGGCGCCGAGGCCGATGTTGTGCGGCATGATCGTGGCGCCCACCAGGTTGTTGTGGCCGTGGACCGCGTCGACGCCGTAGATCAGCGGGATCTGGAAGCGGGTGGCCCGCGCCCGGAGCTGGAAGTCGTCGATCATCTTGGCCCAGGCCCCGGGGGTGTTGGGCGTGGGCGTCGAGCCGCCGCCGGAGAGCAGGGAGCCGAGGTCGTACGTCGCGATGTCGCCTCCGTCCCCGACGGCCCCGCGCTCGGCCTGGGTCATCTGCCCGGCCTTCTCCTCCAGTGACATCCGGGAGAGCAGGTCGGCGACCCGTTTCCGCACCGGCAACCGGCTGTCCAGGTACGGCAGTCCGTGGGCGTCGATGACGATCTGCGGGGTATCGGTGGGCGCCTTGGCCCCGGTGACGGTGAGTTTCAGGGGGATCGTCTCGGCGGGCTCGGCCGTCCGGTCCCTGAGGGTGGGGACCTTGACGGTCCGCGAGGTGCCGGAGGCGGTGCCGGGCGGGAAGGTGAGGGTGCCGGAGACGGGGGTGTAGTCCTTGCCCGGGGTTGCGGTGCCGGTCGCCGCCGTCTCGTAGGCGACGGTCACGGGCTCCTCGGTCGGGGCGGCGCCGGTGGTGGCGACGCTGATCTCGACGGAGGCCGTGCCGCCCTCCTTGACCGGGTGGACGGCGGAGTCGGTGTTGACGGAGACGCGCAGGGACTGGTCGGCCTTGCCGTACAGCTCGACGTCGTCCATGGCGAAGGTGCCCTTGGCACCGGCGGGGAGGGTGACGGCGTACCCCCACATCTGGGTGAGGCCGAGGACGTGGTCGATGCCGCCGACCGGCTGGTAGTCGGTGCGGTAGGTGAAGTCGCTGAACGGGATCTCGACCTGTTTCCAGCCGGTGAAGTCGTCGGTGAAGGAGGTCGTCCAGAGCTCGGAGGCCTCGCCGTTCGCGCCGCCGTCCTTGATCTCGAAGGCGATCTTCCTGCCGTTGTCCCGCCCGTCCCACCAGAAGCGGACGCCCTTGTGGGCGGACCAGTCGTGGGCGGGTGCGGTGGCGGCGTAGTCGTGGCTGAAGCCGCCGTAGCCGCTGATGTCGTAGCTGCCGGTGAGGACCTTCTCGCCCTCGGGGGCGTCGGGGCGGGCTTCGAGTCGCAGTGCGGGCGGGTCGTCGGCGTCACCGCCCCAGGTGAAGATGCCCTCGGCGGGCTGGGAGGCGAAGGGGACCTCGCCCTCGAAACGGTCGACGGGCGTCGGGGGCGGGTCGGCGGCCGCCCGGGAGGCGGTCGGTGACAGTACGGCGGTGAGCAGGGCGGCGGAGACGAGCAGGGCGGTTCTCGGCATGGACCTTCCCTCGGCTCTCGTGGTTCACTCGGCACTCAGATCACGCCGTGAGTCAACTGACGTCCCGTACGCGCGTCAAGACGTTCCGTCAGCCGAGTCGGAAGGGCCGGACGCCATGCGGAGGTCTGCCGGCCCGGGCCGTCCGGACCGTGCGCCGGTGAGCCGGTCGCGGTGGGCGATCCCCGGGCTCAGGGCGGACGATGGGGGGAGGGAGACGACGGCGTCCGCCGCTCCGCCCGCCCCGGGCGACGCCTCCGGCCCGCAGTCCCCGACCACGCCCGAGACCTGGAGCCCGACATGACCACAGCGCGGGACCTGTTGATCGTCACACTGGACGTCCCGTCCAGCCGGCCCGTCGAACGGGGGGACCTGTCGCTCGCCCTGGCGGGGGCGGAGCTGCTGGATCTGATCGCCGCCGAGGGCGTCACCCTGGAGGACGACCGGATCGTGCCCGGTCTGCAGTCGGCCACGGGCGACCGGCTGCTGGACGAGGCGGGGGCGGCGCTCAGCCGTCAGGCGCCGTACGAGTCGGTCGAGGACTGGCTGTGGCGCCGGGGAAGCGGCCTGGCCACGGCCTACGCCGACGACCTGGACGCGGCGGGGCGGGCCGCCGGATCCCGCCGCCGCCGACTGGGCCGGCGCAGCGAGCGGGAGACGACCGTGGAGTCGCCGGCCCGGCGGCAGGCCGCCGACCGCTGGGCCTCCCGCGAGCCCGTTCTCGCCGGCCTCGCGGCCGCCCTCGGGATCCCCGAGGGTACGGCGGAGGTGGCCCCGGAGGACCTGCCCGACGACGAGGTGGTGACCGTCCTGGCGGCCGTCAACGGTGCGCTGACGGAGCTGGAGTCCGTGCGGCAGCGGCGCCGTATCGAGGACGCGGCGTTCGACAACGTCTGGCGGGCGTTCTGACGGGCCGGCCAGCCGCCCGCCGGGCCGTTCACCGGCGGGCTCCGGGCCCAGTACCTGTTGCGGAAGTCCCTCCCCCAGCCTTCGGCCGGGAGGTGCCCGCAGCCTCGCGTCGGCCGCCCCACGGGCGGACGACGGGACATGCGCAACGGGCCCTCGCCGCGCGTGGTGGAAGCGCCCGGCCCGTCCAGGTCCCGGGCAGGCCGGCAGCCTGGTCGCCACACGCGCCGGGGGCAGGAGCCCCGTCTCCGGTCACGCCTCCCCCGTGCTCACTCCGCGGGCGCCACGCCCGCCCGGAGCAGGCCGTACGTGTACGCGTCCTCCAGGGCCTGCCACGAGGCCGCGATCACGTTCTCCGCGACGCCCACCGTGGACCACTCGCCCTTGCCGTCGGAGGTGGAGATCAGGACCCGGGTGGTGGACTGGGTGCCGTGCTTGCCCTCGAGGATGCGGACCTTGTAGTCGACCAGGTCGAGGGCGGCCAGCTCGGGGTAGATCTTCTCCAGGGCCACGCGCAGGGCCCGGTCCAGTGCGTTGACGGGGCCGTTGCCCTCGGCCGTGGCGACGATGCGCTCGCTCTTGGCCCAGAGCTTGACGGTGGCCTCGTTGGCGTGGGTGCCGTCGGGACGGTCCTCGACGATGGCGCGCCAGGACTCCACGTCGAAGTACTTCAGCGGCCTGCCCTCGACCTCGGCGCGCAGCAGCAGTTCGAAGCTGGCGTCGGCGGCCTCGTAGGTGTAGCCGTTGAGCTCCCGTTCCTTGACCCGCTCGACGACCCGGCCGACGAGTTCGCGGTCGCCGCCCAGGTCGATGCCGAGTTCCTTGCCCTTCAGCTCGATCGACGCGCGGCCCGCCATGTCGGAGACCAGCATGCGCATGGTGTTGCCGACCAGCTCGGGGTCGATGTGCTGGTAGAGGTCGGGGTCGACCTTGATGGCGGAGGCGTGCAGGCCGGCCTTGTGGGCGAAGGCGGATACGCCGACGTAGGGCTGGTGGGTGGAGGGGGTCAGGTTGACGACCTCGGCGATGGCGTGCGAGATGCGGGTCATCTCGCGGAGCCGGCCGTCGGGCAGGACCTTCTTGCCGTACTTCAGTTCCAGGGCGGCGACGACCGGGAAGAGGTTGGCGTTGCCGACGCGCTCGCCGTAGCCGTTCGCCGTGCACTGGACGTGGGTGGCGCCGGCGTCGACGGCGGCGAGGGTGTTGGCGACGGCGCAGCCGGTGTCGTCCTGGGCGTGGATGCCGAGCCGGGCGCCGGTGTCGGCGAGGACCGTGGAGACGACCGCGTGGACCTGGGCGGGGAGCATGCCGCCGTTGGTGTCGCAGAGGATGACCACGTCCGCGCCCGCCTCGGAGGCGGCCCGGACGACCGACTTGGCGTACTCGGGGTTGGCCCGGTAGCCGTCGAAGAAGTGTTCGCAGTCGACGAAGACCCGGCGGCCCTGCTCACGCAGGAAGGACACCGTGTCGCGGACCATCTCCAGGTTCTCGTCGAGGGTGGTGCGCAGCGCCAGTTCCACGTGCCGGTCGTGGGACTTGGCGACCAGGGTGATCACCGGGGCGCCGGACTCGAGCAGGGCCCTGACCTGGGGGTCGTCCGCAGCCTTGGCGCCGGCGCGGCGGGTGGCGCCGAAGGCGACCAGCTGGGCGTGCTGGAAGTCGATCTCCTGCTGGGCGCGGGCGAAGAACTCGGTGTCCCGCGGGTTGGCGCCGGGCCAGCCGCCCTCGATGAAGCCCACGCCGAAGTCGTCCAGGTGCCGGGCGATGGCCAGCTTGTCGGCGACGGTGAGGTTGATGCCCTCGCGCTGGGCGCCGTCGCGCAGGGTGGTGTCGAAGACGTGGAACGTATCGTCCAGCCGGCTGGTTTCGGTCATGGTCTCAGGGCTCCTGTTTTGAATCTCGGTCTTACCGGAATGACCGGCTCCACCGTCCCCTCATAGTCCCTCGCGCTCCGTTTCCGGCTGAAGGTGGGCCGTAAAACGAAAAAACCCCTCGCGGGTGCGAGAGGTCTGCGCGCGGGTCGAGGACGACGATGGCCACCCGTACCTGGTCGTACGTGGTGGTCACTGCGGACCGGCGCGCCTGCTGCCAATAATCATGGCGAACGAGAGCACGGAGGCAGTCTGGCACAGCCTTGCCCCCGGCTCACCGACCGTCTCAGAATGCGGTCGTCACTTCACGCGGTGTCAGGCACCACCCGCACGGCGTCGGGCAGGAAGTGGGTCTCGTACGGCCCCACGCAGTCGGCGAGCAGCGTCGCCACCTCCGCCCCGCACCCCGGACACAACCGGTTCGGCCCCTCCATCCCAAGGGGGCCACAGCACACGTTCTCCGCGAAGGAGGCGGGGTTGGGCTCCAGGAGTCCGTCGGTGTCCTCGGGATGGACGACCAGGGTGTCGCGCGGCCCGGCGGACATCAGGCTTCCCGGCCCGTCCGGGTCGGCGATGGACAGGCCGGGGACGGCCGCCCCCGGCCACTCCGGATCCGGATGCGGCACGTACGGCGCCCCGCTCGGCTCGGGGTCGACCGCGTAGGTGCCGCGCGGCACGGTCGACGGGGCGTGCCGCGAGCCGTCCGGGTTCTTGCCCCCGACGCGCTCCGGGCGTTCGGGCAGCACGGGAAGCGGCCGCAACGGCTCGCTGAGACGGCGGCCACAGGCCGCGCAGAGCAGTAAGTCCACCCGTTTGTTCTATCGGATGAGGCCGCCCTTCGGGGCCACCGCGGACACGGGGTCCGGGGTGGCCCGGGGCACGCCGCGCGGAGGTCAGCCGATGCGGTGCATCCAGCCGTGCTCGTCCTGCGTGATGCCGCGCTGGACGTCCAGCAGGGCCTTGCGGAGCTTCAGGGTGACCTCGCCGGGCTCGCCGCCCGCCTGCTTCCACTCGGCGCCGGTGGAGCGCTTGACGGTGCCGACGGGGGTGATGACGGCGGCGGTGCCGCAGGCGAAGACCTCGGTCAGGGTGCCGTCCTCGGTGTCGCGCTGCCACTGGTCGACGGAGACGCGGCCCTCCTCGGTCTCGTAACCGAGGTCGCGGGCGAGGGTCAGGAGGGAGTCGCGGGTGACGCCCTCCAGGATGGAGCCGGTGAGGGTCGGGGTGACGATCTTGTTCCCATGGACGAAGTACAGGTTCATTCCGCCCAGTTCCTCGACCCACTTGCGCTCGACCGCGTCCAGGTAGCAGACCTGGTCGCAGCCGTGGGCGGCGGCCTCGGCCTGGGCGAGGAGGGAGGCGGCGTAGTTGCCGCCGGTCTTGGCGTCGCCCATGCCGCCGGGGACGGCGCGGACGCGGTCCTCGGAGACCCAGATGGAGACGGGCTTCACGCCGCCCGGGAAGTAGGCGCCGGCCGGGGAGGCGATGACGAGGAACAGGTACTCGTTGGCGGGCTTCACGCCCAGGCCGACCTCGGTCGCGATCATGAACGGGCGCAGGTAGAGGGACTCCTCGCCACCGTGCGCGGGCACCCAGTCCTTGTCCTGCTGGACCAGGACGTCGCAGGCCTCGATGAAGGTCTCGACGGGCAGCTCGGGCATGGCGAGGCGGCGGGCGGAGCGCTGGAAGCGCTGGGCGTTCTGGTCCGGGCGGAAGGTGGCGACGGAACCGTCGGGGCGGCGGTAGGCCTTGAGCCCCTCGAAGATCTCCTGGGCGTAGTGCAGGACGTTGGTGGCCGGGTCGAGCGGGATCGGCGCGTACGGAACGAGCTGGCCGTCGTGCCAGCCCCGGCCCTCGGTCCACTTGATCGTCACCATGTGGTCGGTGAAGTGACGGCCGAATCCGGGGTTCGCCAGGATCGCCTCGCGCTCGGCTGCGGGAAGCGGATGGGCGGACGGCTTGAGCTCGATCGTGGGCGTCGTCATGAGTGCTTGTCCTTCACCGGTTGTAGTGACGGGCCGCGCTCACGCCCGTACGGCCTTCCGGCCAGTGCTAGGACGTCCGAGCATTCCTTCGTACCGCGGCTCCGCGTTCGATTATCCCGTGGGGAGCGGCGACGGAAGGAATCGGGGTGAGTGCGGCCCCGGGTTGATGGTGGCACCCGGCGGGGACATGGGGGAAGCCGCCGGGCTCGGATGCGACCCGGCGGCTTCGAGAGGTTCTCAGTGGCGCGGCGGGGTCAGCCGGCTACTCGTCCGGCGAGCGCGTCGCCGATCTCGGAGGTGGAGCGGGCGGGCAGCTGGGCGCGCTCGCCGAGGTCGGCCGAGACCGCGTCCTCGATGCGGGCCGCCTCGGTCTCGTAGCCGAGGTGGCGCAGCAGCAGGGCGACGGACAGGACCGTGGCGGTGGGGTCGGCCTTGCCCTGGCCGGCGATGTCCGGGGCCGAGCCGTGGACCGGCTCGAACATGGACGGGAACTCGCGGCCGGGGTTGATGTTGCCGGAGGCAGCCACACCGATGCCGCCGGAGACGGCCGCGGCGAGGTCGGTGATGATGTCGCCGAAGAGGTTGTCGGTGACGATGACGTCGAAGCGCTCGGGCTGGGTGACCAGGTAGATGGTGGCCGCGTCGACGTGGATGTACTCGGTGGTGACCTCGGGGTACTCCTCGGCCACCTTGTTGAAGATGTTCGTCCACAGGTGACCGGCGAAGGCCAGCACGTTGTTCTTGTGGACGAGGGTGAGCTTCTTGCGCGGGCGGGCCTGGGCGCGGGCGAAGGCGTCACGGACGACGCGCTCGACACCGAAGGCCGTGTTGACGGAGACCTCGGTGGCGACCTCGTGCGGGGTGCCCTTCCGGATGGTGCCGCCGTTGCCGGTGTACGGGCCCTCGGTGCCCTCGCGGACCACGATGAAGTCGATCTGCGGCTCGCCCGCGAGCGGGGTGGCGACACCCGGCAGGAGCTTGGACGGACGCAGGTTGACGTGGTGGTCGAAGGCGAAGCGGAGCTTGAGCAGGAAGCCGCGCTCCAGGACGCCGGAGGGCACGGACGGGTCGCCGATCGCGCCGAGCAGGATGGCGTCGTGCTGCTTGAGGGCGTCGAGGTCGGCGTCGGTGAGGGTCTCACCGGTGGCGTGGTAGCGCCTGGCGCCGAAGTCGTACTCCTTGGTCTCCAGCTTCACGTCCTCGGGAAGGACAGCGGAGAGGACCTTGAGGCCTTCGGCCACGACTTCCTGCCCGATGCCGTCACCGGGGATCACTGCGAGATCGATGCTGGGAGACATGCCGGCAGCCTACTCCTCGTCCCATGTGATGACACGGGGTGTCCGTCATACGGACAGAGCGGGACTTGAGTAAGGCACCCGGGCGAGTGGCGGGCATCATCCTGTTGGCCGCCGTTCACCCGTACGCCAGGGCGTTGTTGGGATTCGGCGGGAACTTCTCACGGCATGGAGATCCCCGACTTCGGCATTCCGCGGCGGCTCGCGGAGCGGATGAGCATGGCCGAGCAGTACGAGTACCTGCGCGCCCGGTTCACCCGGCGCCGCACGCTGGTCACGGCCGGCGCGGTGGCGGGCGGGCTGCTGACCGGCTGCGCGGGTGCGGCGACGCCGGCCCGTACGTCGGGCGCCCCCGCCCCGGCTCCCTCCGCGCGCGTGTCCGGCTCGGTCGTGGCGCCGTTCGGCCGTCATCTGGCCTTCGGCGCCGACCCGCGGACCCGGATGCGGATCTCCTGGCAGGTGCCACTCGCGGTGCGGAAGCCTTACGTGCGCGTGGGGCTGCGGCCGGACGATCTCGGGCGCCGCATCGAGGCCGAGGTGCGCCCTCTCCACACGCCCGGCGTGCGGGGGGTGCGGCCGGCCGTCGAGCAGTACTACGTGCACGCGGCCCTGGACGGCCTGAGGCCCGGCACGACGTACTACTACGGGGTCGGCCACGACGGCTGGGACCCCGCCTCCCCGGCGCACCGTTCCACGATCACCTCGTTCCGCACGGCGCCCGCGGCCCCGGAGAGCTTCGTGTTCACCGCTTTCGGCGACCAGGGGGTGAGCGCCGGCGCGAACGCCAACGACCATCTGCTGCTCCGGCTGAAACCCGCCTTCCACCTGCACGCGGGTGACATCTGCTACGCGGACGTGAACGGGACCGGCTCGACGTCGGACGGCTACGACCCGAAGTCCTGGGACGTGTTCCTGAAGCAGAACGAGCCGGTGGCGAGGTCGGTGCCGTGGATGGTGACCACCGGCAACCACGACATGGAGGCCTGGTACTCACCGGACGGCTACGGCGGCCAACTGGCCCGCTTCACCCTCCCGGACAGCGGTTTCGACCCGCGCACGGCGCCGGGCGTGTACGCGTTCACCTACGGCAACGTCGGCTTCGTGGCGCTGGACGCGAACGACGTGTCGTACGAGATCCCCGCCAACCTCGGCCATTCGGGCGGCAGGCAGACCCGGTGGCTGGCGCGCACGCTGGGCGGACTGCGGGCCGCGAAAGGCATCGACTTCGTGGTGGTGTTCTTCCACCACTGTGCCTACTCGACCTCGCAGCACGCCTCCGACGGCGGCATCCGCGAGGAGTGGCTGCCCCTGTTCGCCGAGCACCGGGTGGACCTGGTGATCAACGGTCACAACCACGTGTACGAGCGGACGGACGCCGTCAAGGACGGGCGGGTCGGCCGGGCGGTGCCGATCGGCGGGTCCACGGACCCGGCCCGGGACGGCATCGTGTACGTCACCGCGGGTGGTGGCGGCCGGGACCTGTACTCGTTCCCGTCGGGCGTGAAGGACAGCTACGAGGGGCACGTCACCCGGCACGACGCCGTGAAGACCCTCTACTGGGGCAAGGGGAAGGTCTCCCACCAGGAGACGGTGGAGTGGTCGCGGGTGCGGTACACCGGCTTCTCGCTGCTGTCGGTGGAGGCACGGGCGGGCGCGTCGCCGAGGCTGGAGGTGTCGGCGCTGGCCCAGGACGGCAAGCGGGTGGACCACTTCGAGGTGCGGCGCGGCGGGTGAGGCCGCGCCGCACCTCGAACGGGTGCGGCTCCCGGCTGTCGGGGCGCCCGCTCAGTGGCCGGTCTCGCCGCCGTTGTCCCGGCGGTCGAGGGCGCGCTGAAGGGCGGCTGCGGCGTTCTTGCGCTCGGACTCACTCGTGCGGGACACGTGGCGGACTCGGCGGCGGACGGTCGTCTCGGCCATGGTGATCCACTCCTTCGGCACATGGGGGTGCGCAGAGACAGGGAGTTACGAGACGCCGGATGGGGCGGGGAGCGGTGCCGCAGGGATTGCCTGCACGGGGCCCGGCTCACGACCGCCATTCGCTGGATCGAGCGAGACGTTCGGCTCCTACAAAAGTAAGGGAGTGGCGCGCTCCTGTCTGCACAATTACTCGGACTTCCTACTATCTGAGACGGCGAGGCGGGCATCACTGCGTTGACCTGCCCTTTCGCGCCACGGTCGCGCGGCGGGCCCGTGCGGCGCCGGGGCGGGCCGCACGGCGACGGCCTCGGCCGGTCCGGACCCGCGGACAGCGGCCCCGATCACATTTTGATCCGACCTATGACCTTGTCAGAGCCCTTGACAGACCCATCCACCCCCTCCACCCTCCCACACATCGGATGTATCAGAGACTGGAGGGTTCCGCATGCCGGTCCAACTACGGGCCCGCACCATCGTGTTGACGCTCTGTTCCGCCCTGCTCGCCGGCGCCGCCACCACTCTTCCCGCCCACGCTTGGGCGCCCGTGCGCGCGCCCGCGACCTGGGACGTGCCGGCCCCCGGCGGCGCACACGACTCCCCCACCGCCACCGTCGCCCTCGATCCCGCCGACGGGCACCCCACGCTCACCGTCACACGCGCCGGCGCGACCGTGATCGCCGCGTCACCGCTCGGCCTGGTCACCGGGCAGGCGGACTTCTCGGCGCACCTGACCCTGCTGGGCCGCAGCGCCCGCACCGTCACCGAGCACTACACGGCCACCGCGGGCAAGTCCCGCCTGCGCACGGCCCGGATGACCGAGGCCCGCTTCCGCTTCCGGACCGCCGGCGGTGACCGCATCGACCTGATCACCCGGGTCGCCCGGGACGGCGTCGCCTACCGTTACGTCCTGCCGCGGAACCACGGCGACGTGCTCCGCGAAACCTCCGCCTTCACGCTCCCCGCCGGTACCGGCGCCGTCCTCAACGCCTACCGCGCGGACAACGAACTGCCCTTCGCCCGCTACGAGTCGGCCGCCGACGCCCCGGCGGGCGCGTACTCGATGCAGGGCCTCTTCCGCACCCCCGGCGGCTACGCCCTGATCGCCGAGTCCGGCGTGAACGGCTCCTACTCGGGCGCCCACCTCACCCATGACGCCGCCTCACCGACGTACCGGGTGAGCCTCTGGAACGACGAACCGGTCGCGACCCAGGGCCCGTTGACCACCCCGTGGCGCACCGTCGTCACCGGCGACCTGGCCACCGTCACCGAGTCCACGCTCGTCGACGACCTCGCCGCGCCCTCCCGGGTCCGCGACACCTCCTGGGTCAGGCCCGGCCCGGCGCTGTGGACCTGGCTGGCCGGCGGCAAGCAGGCCGGACAGAGCCTGGCGGCACAGGAGAAGTACGTCGACTACGCGGCCGCGCGTCACTGGCCGTACGAAGTCGTGGACGCCGGCTGGTACTTCAAGGCCGACGCATGGGACGTCGTCGATCCCGACTGGCAGACCGACAGCTGGATGCCGGAGCTGGTGCGGTACGCGGCCGCCAAGGGCGTCGGCATCCAGGTCTGGCTGCACTACTCCCTGCTCACCGATCCCGCCGAGCGCGAGAAGTGGCTCGGCACCCTGGAGCGCTGGGGCGTCAAGGGCGTGAAGATCGACTTCATGGACTCGGAGTCCCAGGAGCGGATGCGCTGGTACGACGACGTCCTGGAGTCGACGGCCCGCCACCACCTCATGGTGAACTTCCACGGCTCGACGATCCCCAAGGGCATCCAGCGCACCTGGCCGCAGGTGATGACGATGGAGGGCGTCGGCGGTGAGGAGAAGCGCAACAACACCGCGGAGCACCTGGCGTCGCTGCCGTTCACGCGGAACGCCATCGGCTCCATGGACTTCACCCCGGGTGCCTTCCAGCGTCCGAACCGGCCCGACGTGGGCTCGGACGCGGGCGAGCTGGGCCTGACGGTGCTGTACGAGTCCGGTGTCCAGAACCTGTCCGGTACCCCGGAGTCCTACGACGCCCGCCCCGAGGCCCGGCGCTTCCTGGAGCAGCTGCCCGCGCGCTGGGAGGAGACCCGTCTGCTGACCGGCGACCCGGGCCGCTCCGCGGTGCTGGCCCGCCGTGCGGCGGACGGCCGCTGGTTCATCGGCGGGACGTTCGCGGGCGCGGCGCACACGGCCGACGTGCCACTGCGGGTGGGTGCGGGCCGCTGGCTGGTCGAAACGCTGACGGACGGCCCGTCGGGTCTGGTCCGCACCGCGCACGTCGTACGCGCCGGGTCCGCCCTGTCGGTCCCGGTCGCCACCGACGGCGGCTTCGCGGCACTCGCCTGCCGCTGGTACGCGGGCCGCACGACCTGCGAGAAGTAGCTCACAGGGCGATGGAGACGGGCCGGGAAGCCACACTTGTGGCAGGCTTCCCGGCCCGTGTGTGCCGGCCCTGTCGTCTGGATCAGGCCGGCTGGAGGCAACGGCGCCTTCTGACCGGCCCGAGCGGGGGCGATGGGGGTGCCCCCGCGCGAGGCTGTTCGAGCGTGGGGGAGCGTGCAGCTGCAAGGCGGAGGAGGGCGGCAACGCGATGGGGGTCCCCCCGCTCGAGCGAAGTCGAGAGTGCGGGGAGTGCGTGCCAGACCCCGCGACGCCGGGATGATCCAAACGACAGGGCCTGAGGCGGTCAGCCCATGTGCGGGTAGGTGTAGTCGGTCGGCGGGACCAGCGTCTCCTTGATGGCGCGGGTCAGGGTCCAGCGCATCAGGTTCTGCGGGGCGCCGGCCTTGTCGTTGGTCCCGGAGGACCGGCCGCCGCCGAAGGGCTGCTGGCCGACGACCGCGCCGGTCGACTTGTCGTTGATGTAGAAGTTGCCCGCCGCGTAGCGCAGCTTCTCCATCGTGTAGGCCGCCGCCGCACGGTCGCCCGCGATGACCGAGCCGGTCAGGGCGTAGTCGGACACCGACTCCATCTGGGTCAGCATCTCGTCGTACTTCTCGTCGTCATAGACGTGCACGGCGAGGAACGGACCGAAGTACTCGGTGGTGAAGACCTCGTTCTCCGGGTCGGTGCACTCGACGACCGTCGGGCGGACGAAGTAGCCGACCGAGTCGTCGTAGCTGCCGCCCGCGACGATCGTGCAGGCCGGGTCGGCCTTCGCACGGTCGATGGCCGCCTTGTTCTTGGCGAAGGAACGCTCGTCGATGACCGCGCCGATGAAGTGGGAGAAGTCGGTGACGTCGCCCATGGCGATGCCGTCGACCTCGGCGGCGAACTC